>NZ_JAALXT010000003.1:736710-1105066 GCF_011634775.1 Thalassoroseus pseudoceratinae | reverse complement strand
TAGTCCTGATCGTGACGAATCCCGGCAAGACTTCCGGCCCGCTTTAGAACTCGCTGTTCTCAAGGAGATTCTCGAAAAGCATGTCGAGGTCATCGCTGGATTGAATCGTGATTCGGAATGTTGTGGTTACGGTCGTATAACCGTCGAAAGCTGCAATTTGAACAATGACTTCGCCTGAGTAGCTATCGCCAGCACTGACGTTCAATACCCCATCGTTGACCGTTGCGAGTACGGGGATGGGTTGCGGGTCGGTCAGGTGATTGGGGTCGTCGTAAACATCAGTTCCTAACTCAGCGATGAGTTGACTTGTTTCAAAGCTTCCGCCCCATTGATAGAGATCGCCACTCGGCGTGATATAATGCCAAATGTTGTTAGCGTCCCGAATCCACTTCTCATTCTGACCAAGATAGTCGGTATAGAAATTGCCATTGTGCCAGAAGCCGTGTTCTTTATCGAGGATTGTCAATTCGTCGCCGAGCAGTTCAACCGTGTAACTGATGTCATGCCTATCAGCGTCCGTCGTCGGGAGAGAAATCTCCAGCACTTCGCCGGAAAACATTGTTTGGTCAAGTACCTCAAGTTCTGGAAGACTATTGATGACTTCAACTTGGAAGGCCGTACTAGCATCCGCACTGCCGTCCGAAACTGTTACGGTGACTTGAAAAATCCCTGTGTGAGTGCCAGGGGTTATGACGAGTTGCTCATCGACGATTTCCGCGGCCAGATCAAACTCAGTCGCATTGAGCAACCGGTGTGGGTCTTCGTAGTCTAACTCGGAAAGTGTCGCTAGTACCGTGCTGGACTCGAAACTCCCGCCCCAAACATTGAGAGTACCGTCGGGTAGGAGGAAGTACCAGCCCTCATCACCTTGCACCCATTTTTCGTCTTGCCCACCCCAGTTCAGCGCGAAGTTGTCGAGACTAACATCCTCATACAGGTGGTGTTCGCTCATGATTTGCACAGTGAGCGGTGTCTCCAACTCGACTGCGAAACTTAGTGAATCTCCATCCGCATCAGTTGCGGTGAGTTCGATGTTGAGCGGTGCTCCGCCGACTGTCAGTGTCGGATTTGGAATTGGCATGATCTGCGGCGGGCTGTTGCCGTCGTCCACGTTTCCGATCTCACTAAGGAAACTCAGTAGGTCCTCATCGGTTGCATCGGCCGATAAGTCGACGCCCGCTAGTTCATTCGGCACGACAGGTCTCACGAAACGTGCGTAGTCGAAACCAACGACTAAGTCGGGATTGAACGGTTCCGCCGGTGTTGGGTCGACGATGCCGGGTTGCAAGACGCTCGAGTTGTGGATGAAGGGATCAAAGTCGCTAGCTTTGTCCCAGTCGGAATAGGTGACTAGTCCGAGTTGCACCGTCTCGGGCATGTCAGGACGAGAGTATCGCTCGAGGACCTGCCAATCTTGACCAGGCAGTTGGTACATCGTGATCACGGAATTTCCGATTCGGGCGATTCGCAGCGTGGCTGTGTTAGCGTCTTGCCCGAGTGGGGTAAGTTGCAATTGAGAGTTGCTGTTGCGTGTGGACTTCACTTCGAAAGAGAATTCGCCGTTGGTTGCATGGCCCATCGAAAGAAAGACATAGTTTTCGCCGACGTTGGTGCCGTCGTCGAGTTGGCTTCCCAGTTGCCAGTCGACTGCCGGATCGGTGATGTCTCGCGGAGTGCGAATCATGATGCCTCCTAAAGAAAAGGCTGCATCATCGGGGATGTCATCGGCATCGCTGTCGCCCACGTCATCGCGGTCGCTGATATTGATCTGCGATGTGAATACAAAGTCTCCGCTGACTTCTTTATAGACCATCGGCCCGCGGTAGTCTTCGTACCAGACCACCGTATGTGGCTGCATCACCATATGACCAGGCTGGGTTTGATCGACGTCCCACGCTTGGAGTTGGTCAGTATTCCAACCTTCCGTTTCGTTGATTCGAAGCCAATCTGTTATAGAAGCGGGATTATCAAATTCATCGGAAAGAGATTCGATGTCATCGACTGGTTCAGTCGGATCGCCGAGGAAACTGAGGATCTGTTCGGCTGTCGCCGTATTGACCAAGTCAACTCCGTTGAGTTCGCTGGGAACCTCGGGGCGGGCGAAACGGGCGAAGTCAAAACCGACAACAAGATCGGGGTTAAAGGCTTCTGCCGGTGTCGGGTCGGTGATCCCTGGTTGTAGAACGCTGGAGTTATGGGTGAATGGGTCGAAGTCGTTGGCTTTGTTCCAGTCAGAGTATGTAACCAGACCGAGTTGCATTGTCTCTGGCATATCGGGGCGTGAATAGCGACGGTGTACCACCCAATCTTGTCCTGGTAGTTGATACATCGTGATCACGGAGTCGCCGATTCGAGCGATTCGCAAGGTCGCTGCGTTGGCTTCGTGCCCGAGTGGTGTCAGTTCCAACTGCGAGTTGCTATTCCGTGTTGTTTTCACTTCAAAGGAAAACTGCCCGTCGGTCGCATGTCCCATCGAGAGAAAAACGTAGTTTTCGCCGCTGTTTGTTCCATCATCGAGCTGACTTCCCGGTTGCCAATCGGCTGCCGGGTCCGTGATGTCCCGCGGCGTTCGAATCATAATGCCACCGAGGGAGTAAGCAGCATCGTCGGGGACGTTGTCTGCATCGCTGTCACCGAGATCGTCCCGGTCACCGATATTGACTTGCGTGGTGAAGATGAAGTCGCCAGTGACTTCCTTGAAGACCATTGGACCACGCCAGTTCTCGTACCACACCACGGTGTGAGGTTGCATGACCATACGCCCCGGTTGGGTCTGGTCGACATCCCACGCCTGAAGTTGGTCGGCATTCCAGCCTTCCGTTTCATTCACACGTTGCCAATCGGCGATGGAGGCGGGGTCATCGAATTCGTCAGAAAGCCCGGAAATATCGGAAACCGGGTTTCCCGAAAGCATTTGACGTTGTTCCAACACTTCGCCGACAGTTGGGACGTGAGATTGCTGGCTACGGCGGCGGGATTGTGGGTGTTTCGAGGAAAAAATGTTGGCAACAGATCGGTGTGACAGCATGATGGTGTCCTGGCTTGGTAGAAGTCGATAGTTCAGAAACTTTTTCAATGGCCCACACAAGGGGACTCGCCAACGGTGAGTTGCCGCGACACGGAAATTGGGATAAATTGCGATTCTCATGCGGGCTCTTGGTTTCCCTGGCAAATCGTCGCGACGCCACACGCCAAAACTCGTGGGAGAATCCCCACAAATTCCGAGCGACCGCTGAAGCGAGACCGGCTGTGAATGCAGAAGAAACCGTGACCATGTGGATCGCTCAACTGCGGCAAGGGGACGAGGCAGCTGCGCAGCAACTCTGGGAGCAATACTTCGGACGCATGGTTCGTCTGGCTCGCCGTCGCCTCGAGACCGCACGTCGAACTGCGGCCGACGAAGAAGATGTCGCGTTAAGTGCGTTCAAAAGTTTTTGCATGGGGGTTCAAGCCGGCCGGTTTCCGCAATTGACGGATCGAGATAGTTTGTGGCCGTTGCTGGTTGCGATTACGGCGAACAAGTCGGTCGATTTGATTCGGCATGAGAACCGACAGAAACGCCGCCAACCAACATCGCCGCAAGCAGATTCGCACGAGCGTGAATCGATTAGCCAAATTCTCAGTCGCGAACCCACTCCGGATTTGGCCGGGGAAATCGCCGAACTGTTTGAACGGCTGATGAACAAACTCGATTCCGCAGATGATCCCGATCTCAAACTGATCGCCATTCGCCGAATGCAAGGCGATTCCGCTGCCGAAATTGCAAACGATTTGGGTTGCGTCAAACGGACGATTGAACGCAAAGTCACACTGATCCGCAGGCTTTGGGAAGAAGAAAGCCGATGACGGTCCACCACTTCGACGACCTCCCCGAGGATGTGTTGCTGCAAATCAATCGGCTTTGCAACGATTACGAATCCGCATGTCGAGCCAGCCTCGGCGACACGCCTGCCATTGAGGAATGGCTTTCTGAACTGGACGAACAGCATCGGGTTGTTGCAATCTGGGAGTTATTGCCCGTTGAAGTTGCGTATCGACAAAAAGGCAACCAAGCGTGTCCATTGGACGAGTATGTACGTCGGTTTCCGAACCTCGATTCGCGTCGACTCCGGGATTGCCTTCAAGTAGAAACGCAAGTCGCCGAGAGCAATGAACCAACCCCAGCTAAATCAGTCGACAAGACACGCATGAACTCGGAAGAGACACATGTCCTTCCGAAGTCGATTGGTGACTATGAGATTGTTAGTCTACTCGGAAGTGGCGGTATGGGAGCTGTCTATCGTGCGGTTCACCGACACATGGATCGCACCGTGGCTCTTAAGGTGCTGCGGTCCGAGTTTAGTCGGGATCCACGACTGAAACAGCGTTTTCAACGGGAAGTCAAAGCGGCAGCTCGATTGTCTCATCCGAACATTGTGGCCGCATTCGATGCGAGGGAGGAAGATGGAGCCTATTGTCTCATCACCGAGTTCATTGACGCCGACGATCTGCGGACTCAGATTCGGCAGCACGGGCCGCTTTCGACCAACGATGCAATCGATGTTCTGATTCAAGTCGCGGATGGGCTGGAATATGCGCATAGTCAGGGCATTGTCCACCGTGATATCAAGCCGGCAAACTTGCTTCGCGATAAGACGGGAACCGTGAAGATTCTTGACATGGGCTTAGCTAGGTTCGAGCAACAACCAACTGATGACGACGGCACCGAACTCACTGCGACCGGGATGATGATGGGCACCGCGGAATATATCTCACCCGAGCAAGCCCGCAACTCGAAGAACGCTGACGTCCGCTCCGACATCTACAGCCTGGGATGCACATTCTTTTTCATGCTTACTGGGCGACCAATCTACCAGGGGGAATCGGTCTTTGATACAATTCTGGCGCACGGTGATCGGCCCATTCCGTCACTCCGCGAGGTGGTACTAGGCAACAACTCGCAAGCGTTGGACAACGTCTTTCAACGTATGGTCGCTAAACGTCCTGACGACCGATTCCAAACCGTGACGGAACTACTCGCCGCTCTAAAACCATTTGATTCATCCGAATCGGTTAGCCTCCGGGAACGCGAAGGTGAGGTGAATCGACATCAGTCCGCACGACAGTCCAATAGGCTTTGGATGAAGGGACTTACCATTGGCGGGATGGCCATCGGAATTACTGTCTTACTATGGATGATGTTTCAGCCGAACTCCGTGCCGGAAAATACGTCACACGCGCTTCGATTCAATGGTGAGTCCAGCTACGTATCAGCATCTTCGTTTGCCTTAGATCCCAAGGAACCAGTGACACTCGAAGTCATTTGCCAGATCGATCAGGTGCGATTATCGAATTTGATATCGTGTCTTGGTCCCGATTGGATCGCATTGTTCCTGACGTCCGATGGGAATTGGGGCGTGGCTAAACAGGTCGGAAATCGATCGGAATTAATCGTTGCCTTCGAACCTGCACAGATCGGTGTGCGATATCACATTGCTGGTGCGTGGGATGGACAACGACTCGATTTGTATGTCAATGGGCAACGTGTTGAAACGGGCTCTATGGGTTACAGAATGCCCGACACGCGTGGAGGACTTTTCATTGGTGGAGTTCCGCCAGACCTGTTGCCCCCAGGCGAGAACGACCGCTTTTTTGAGGGACGCATCGAAGCCGTTCGCATCTCTCAAGGCACTCGTTATACCGCTGCCTTTGAACCCCCGGCACAATTAACGAGTGATGATCTCACACTAGCCTTGTATCAATTTGAAGAAGGGGAAGGCGACACAGCACTCGATGCCTCTGGAAACAACCACGAGGCGACCTTGCAGAATGTCGAGTGGAGTCCGGTGACAACACAGGGATACGAATGAGACACTAACTAGGTGCTAGCATCTCATCCGTATAAACAAAGGATTTAATCGATATCGTTTTGATCGCAAAGGGTGCTGTCTGATAGAAGACCACAAGGAACAGATTTCTAAAGTCCACAACAGACACAGAAAACGCCATTTCGGCCTAGTCTTCGACTTGGGAAATGGCGTCCTTTAGTACCGGCAGAAACGCTTCAGCCTGCCGCATGAAACCCAGGTCACTTGCATGAGAACCGTCAGTTGCGCCTTCGGTATCATCCCCGTATAGCGTGTCGCCGGGGATGTAATAGAGATTCTTGATGCCGAGTTGTTTTAATTCCTTGTAGGCTGCCTTGAGTGCAGCATGATTCTTGTCGTGGTGTGCACGACGACTTGGGAGAATCCAATCGTTTGTGTTGCGTCGATCCTCGACCAAGATGATCGGCGTGTCAGGCCGAGCGGACCGAATCTGCTTCACGAGTGGCACGCATCGCTTCTCCACATCTCCCGCCGACATGTTTGGTAGACAGTCAATAACGTAAACCGCTGCATCGGTTTCGGTGAGATAGTCGGCGACTTCGGCATGCATTTTTCCATTGCCAGAGAACCCTAAGTTCACAACGGGTCGATCAAGCCATCGACCTAGAATAGCCGTGTGCACCATCCCCGGTCGACTAGCACAAGCACCATGGGTAATACTTGTACCATAAAAGATGATAGGTTTTGAATCTCGTGGCTTGAGCCCTTCGAAAGACGCATTCTTCGGTACGCCGATTTTGAGGTACTCGACACCGTTGTAGAGTGGCAAGTATGCCGCGTATTCCCGTTCACCTAGAGTCAGCCCCGAAATAATCTTCGTCTTGACATCTTGGCGCGTTGGCCGGGTGACTTGTACCCATTTCCAGACGCCGTCTTTGTCTTTGGCATAGAGATCAACGCCGCTGACGCCGGTGGCAGGCATGTGTGGCATCGCGATGCCACTGTCTTTGAGTCGGTAGTGTACATGGATTTCTTGCGCATCGGTCTTGAACCGCACCATCATACCGGCACTATCGCGACTAAGGTTCCACACGTTCTTGGTGACCTTACCATCAGCGGAAGCGGGCAACCGGTCGAACCAACGCTGACGCTCATGTTTCGGCAAGATCCGGCCTTCAATTCCCCAGTCTTGAACATCATGCCAAACCACACCGGACGCGTCGGTATCCTGTCCGAATATTGAGGTCTGAACTAGCACTAGCAAAGCTAGCATCATGAATGAAACTCGTCGTTGATGTTGCATGGTTCTTAATCTCACCTCGTATCGATTACAAAACGAACTGCTTTGATCACTCCGATCACAAGCGTTGAATATCTAAACAACTTCTGATGAAATATAAAAGGGTACGGATGGGATGGTGCACCCTTCCATGAGTTGTAATCGGGGACTGATGATGCCAAGAGTTGTCCGAAACCTCGGGCCAGTGTGGATCAGACTGTGAGGTCGTGTGTCGTCTAATCTGAGATTGAATTTAGTCGTCGCCGGTACTCGCCAGGTGTTTCGCCGACCTCTCGCTTGAAAACTGCACTAAGGCTTTCTTTGTGCGAGTATCCTGCTAAAGGCGTGATTTGCTCAAGCGTCATGTCTGTCTCGGTCAACAATTGTTTGACCTTAGCAATTTGCGAATTCGTAATTTCTTCGTGTGGAGTGCGGTTGAGTTCGCTACGAAACCGGCGTTCCAGCTGTCGTCTTGACAGCGTTGAGTATTGCACAACGTCACTCACATCAATGCCATCACAGGCATGTTCACGAATGAATCGACAGATACGGGCGACTTCCCGATCTTCGATTGCGCTGACTTGTGTCGACATCCGTTGAACAACACGTTTTGGGGGGATGTATTCGACAACTTCGGGTACAGCCCGACCGTTTAACATGGCGTCCAAGATTTCGGCAGCACGGTAGCCAACCCGTTCGGCGTCTGGACGAACACTTGATAACGGTGGATCACTAAGCGGGCAGATCGCGTCATCGTCATCGACTCCAATGACTCCGATATCATCCGGGACAGCTAGCCCTACCCCTCGACAAACATTGAGGACCTGCTGTCCTCGAATATCGTTACAAACAAAAAGACCCGTCGGCGGCTGGAGTGAGCCCAACCAAGTTGACATCGCTTCGGCGTCGACCAAGCCGGATTTTTCGAGCACCGATAGGGAAGCATTCCGTTCCCCAGGTGTCTCATAGATTGAGAGCGGGCAGCCGGTCTCTTCAACGAGTTCTCGGAAATACTGAACTCGCGTGTCGGAGTAATGAGCGAACTGAAACCCGCAAAACGCAAACCGGCGAAAACCACGGTCCCAAAGATGTTCGAACGCCAGTTCCGCGACCAAACGATCATCCGTTTCAACTTGGGGGATTCCTGGAAACCGACCGCTGCACCGGACATCGACGCATGGGACGCCGAGCTGACGAAGAGGGCCGATAGTAGATTGATCGACCCGCGCAATGACGCCATCAATTGGTGCCTCCTTCATCCAATCCGGTAAGTGGACGTCGATCGTCATCTCCTGGTGCATCAGAGACCAATCGCTTCGTGTCCGCGCGAACAGCGCAATGCCACGCAGGAGCCCCCGACCGTAAGTGCGAGATGACTCAACCAGCAAAGCAACCTTCCGTGTTCTTTTGACCCGTGGCGGCATTGGAGTAGTGGTGACCTTGTCCCGTGGTTCCGAACGCTGACGACTCATCACGGTTCAAGCGAATATCTTGTGCTCGGAGTCTTCTACTGACGAGTGATCAGCGTGTCGCAAATCGTTAATCACGTGTCGCATTCTATCCTCGACATTCGTGTGGCAAAAGCGACAATTGTGGATTCGGCCCAATCCGTCCGAGGATCGAATGCGTGATAAGATGCCTCAAAGGTCGATCACTTCGGGTGCCGGACCACGAACAAATTCAATGAGAATCGGCTCGGGCTCGAACGACCAACCCCGCCGTTTGATATCAGTGTCAGGACTTTCCATGAACTCGAAAATTCGATTGGTTCTTCTCGTTGCAGCGTCTTGCTGGCTTCCGGTTGTGCAGGCTCAGGACATCACTCATCGGTTTCTCGCCTGTGGCAAAAACACCTACATCATGGAAGCCGATGGCCAAGCAAGTTGGACTTATCCTGCGTCGACTCGCGATGGCTATGTTCTTGACGATGGCACAATTGTTCTGACGCTGAGTCGATCGAAAAAGTATCGCGGCGGGGCGGTTGTTAGTATCTCGCCGAAAGGTCAGGAGACGCTAATCTGGAAAGGTACCCAAAGCGAAGTTAACAGTGCCGAGCCAACTCGAGAGGGTCACTTTGTGATTACGGAGGCCGGCAAGAATCCGAGACTCTTGGAAGTTAACCCTGACGGAAAAATCCTGGTGGAATTTCCTTTGGCCTGCCAGAAGAAAAATCATCATATGCAGACTCGAATGGCGAGGAAAACCGCCGAGGGAACTTACCT
Organism: Thalassoroseus pseudoceratinae; assembly: GCF_011634775.1. Lineage (NCBI taxonomy): Bacteria > Pseudomonadati > Planctomycetota > Planctomycetia > Planctomycetales > Planctomycetaceae > Thalassoroseus > Thalassoroseus pseudoceratinae. The sequence continues at coordinate 1,095,758 of NZ_JAALXT010000003.1, read as the reverse complement.
CGTTCCGCACCTCTTAGATTTCGCGGTCTACCACTATTCATCCGACGGTGAAGTTCTTGATCGACTCGATACGACCGTCTCTGGCGACACCGATCACAACGTTCACACCTGGCCATTTACGGCAATCCGACATGGTGACGGACACACACTCGTCTGTTGCACCCATGGAAATCGTGTTGTCGATTTTGATAATCAGGGAGAAATTGTCTGGACGCTCACCAACGACGATCTACCCGGCGACTGGCTTCAAGATCCTTGCGGAGCCCAAGTTCTTCCGAATGGTCACATCGTGATCACAAGTTATGCCGGCGGACGCATTGATCCCTACGCGCCTAAGTTATTCGAGGTGACTCGGGCCAAGAAAGTCGTTTGGAAATATGTGGATGGTCTGTCGACCGGAATCCATCATTTTCAGATTCTGACTACGAACGGCGAACCGGTGCCAGGAGCCGCCTTGAAGTAGGTGCATATTGCACATATCAGCCCGTGAATTCTTTCGATTCCTGACATCAGGCAGTTCAAGTGACATTCGTTGTCAAAGCCAATTATGCCGCACGACGACTGACACATCATGTCGTCGTTGTTCGGGTAACGATGGTGTAAGGTCTCCCCGCTGTTCCGAACGTTCTCTATGGAAGCACAGACGTCGAGAGACGGAACAATCGTTGTCTAAAGAATTCAATTGAGTGAAGTGGTAGACGGAAACGAAGAATTAGACGCGAACATCCGCTGGAGTGTTTGCATCGAGTGTTAGTTCGGACTCTGGAGCGGGACTCGCATTCAGCACTCCCTCGTAGATGTTAATTAGCAACTCGTAATTCTTTTCGGATGTATATCGTTCTTCGTAGGTGTCTCGCGCAGCGCGACGCATTTTGAGCAGGTCGACATTATCCCAGATTTCCCGCATTCGATCAGCAAAGCTATCAGCATCGCCAGGAATGAAATGCAGACCGTTATGGCCGTGTTCAACAAGGTCGATCATGGCACCGCAGCGAGACGCCACCACCGGCGTGCCCTTCGCAAAGGCCTCAATCATGGAGAGGCCAAAGGGTTCGAGCCAAACGGATGGAAAAACGAGACAACGTGCTTCACCGATGAGATCAAGAACTTCGTCGTGTGAGCGTTGTCCGAGCCATTCAATCGACGGATTTTGTTCCGTGGCCGTTCGGACTTGCTCGGCCATTGGCCCATCACCGATGATCTTGAGGGGAATTCGATTCTCGAAACGCTTCCAAGTCTCAAGGAGAGTTTCGATTCCCTTTTCCGGTGAAAGTCGCCCGACGAAGATGGCGTATTCTCCCGATCCACTTCCGATGCCCGGATCATGACTGACAAAGTTCGGCTTGACGACGATCTGTTCCGGGGAGATGCCACCCTCAATGAATAAGTTTTGGCCAGAATCGGTCAACGCGATGTAGCGATCCACTTGATTTTGCCACGTGCCAAGCGCCCAGCGTGTGGCCAACATGGCGGCCGTCACGGCCGACGCGGAGCGACTACCGCGATAGCAGCGATGCATCACCGCCGGCCAGAAGGTTCGCGTTGTCATACATTTTTGGCAGATTGAGCCGTCACGCACCATTTGGGCTTTGGGACAGAGCAATCGATAGTTGTGCAGCGTCTGAACAACCGGCACCCCCTCCGCCTTGGCAGCCGCGTACGCGGACGGCGAAATCAACGGGAAGATATTGGTGCAGTGCATGACGTCCGGACGTTCTCGGCGAATCAATGATCGAATCTCACGATACGATTCACGGTTCGAAAACGTCTTCTTCGCCAATGCCAAACTGTTCAACTGGTCAACTTCGTCGTTGTGACGTGTATATCGAATGACCTGATGACCGTGTGATTCCATCAACGTGCCCTCCGCGGCGAAGACCTGGTCTTCACCACCGGGACGCTGGTAGAAATTGTGACACTGAAGAATTTTCATCGATGGCTGCTTCCTTTTCGATGCGACGTGCCATCGGCTTTCCGTGGTCGCCGAGTCGGTTCCGAACCCAGCACTTGTGTGGCTGCCGTTCCGCGGTTTGCTGCGTCTTTGATTGTCGTTGCTAGCTCGCCGATCATTTCTACATCCCTTGTGCGACCAACGTTGGTGCTTGTATCGGGGTTGCGCGAAACGGTTCGCTAATCTGGTTCCACAGGCGGTGCCAACGCGAGTACTGACGAGACAATCTCTTCACAATAGCACGTGGCGAGTCGCTCGCAGCCATTTGGAATCGGCCCCAAACGAAGGGATTTGAACGTAAGTCAACCGATTGTTGCTGATTGGTAATACAAGCGACGGCCCCCACAGCCATCGCGATCTCTTCATACTCAGAGCCCCAAATCCCTGAATTTACGGGAAAGACGAGGACTGGCTGCGTTACCGCAAAGATGGATTCCAAGCTTTCAACGCCTGTTGACATTTCCCGATAGAACTCGAGGGAGTGCGGTTTGGAATCACCTTGTGCAATGGGTTGGACCCCAAAGTCGACTAACCCGGTCAACGCCCAGCGATGCCAAGCATCATGATCTTGGGGAGACATCGCCGCTAACTGAGCAGCGTCAAAAAGAACGGTGACGGAAACGTTCAGCGAAATCAGTTCTCGAATCAATCGGGAATCTGGCTGAGCGTGTTCGGATTCGAGCGTAACAGCTAGGGTTCTTTCGGCAATCGGCTCCTCGCGGCGGACACGTTCCATCGCTGAATACAATGAACGGAACTGAAAACCGGCATCGTGAAGAGCGTCAAACTGTTGCTTCAGCAATGGCACATAACGACCGTCGGCGTGTTGGCTTCCGATCGAATCTCCACCGATACTGAGCACTGCAATTCGATCAGAGGACGACTTGGTGGGGGCTTTCTGTCGGGGCATGGGACAGAGGGACGCCAGCGATGGAGTGATGGCTTCTGATAATCCGATTTTCCGATCGCGATTGGTCATAGGCATAGGGGCGGGATTGAGGAGAGGTGGGTTGTGAGGGCGGTGAAACATACCTTCGGGCGGCGTGATGTCAAAAAGAATCCGAGTGTCGCAATCGAATCGATCGAACTTTTCAAAATCATCGCCGATTGAACCGGCAAAATGCTTTTTTTCGGCCCACGACGTGACATTGGTGCGTATAATGGCGGTGGTTTTCGAGTTTGCGGGGGATCGGTTTTCTCACCTCGAGAAAAAGAAATGAAGTCAGCCATTTGTCGTTGACAGTGAGAATTGAATACGGCAACATGGAACCAACGGGTGCCCAAATCGCCCCCGATCTTCACTCTTGCGGAATTCAGATTTCGTCCCCAGCAATACGAAGCCAATTTGTCGCTTGTGTTCGGTCTGCCCCATATCGATTCCATAAATTGCTCCCCATCACGACATCAACATTCTTCGCCAAACTCATCAGCTGAATGGGATCTCTCAGAACTGCCTAACGTCATGTGCATTTAGCTGACAGTCTTTCACTGACCTTACTGCCTCGAATCATCAAATCATCGAACATGTCGGCGACGGCATGGGTTTTTCTAATCCTGTTTACTTCTTTGTGAGTTCTCTCCGGTGAATGCCATCTCAAATCGGCAGCTTCCTTTAATTGGAATTGTCGGCGGCATTGGGTCCGGGAAATCGTCGGTCGCAAGACATGTGGCTGATCGTTTCCCCATCCGGGTGCTCGACGCAGACAGCGCCGGGCATGCAGTTCTCGAAGAAGACGTCGTCAAAACGCAGATTCGAAACCAGTTTGGCGATGAAGTGTTCAATGAGTCGGGGGCGGTGGATCGGAAGATTTTGGGGCGACGAGTTTTTGGCGATTCGCCCGCGTGTCGCGAGCAACTTGACCAACTTGAACGAATCGTTCACCCCCGCATTCGGAAGCGACTTTTGGCTCAGATCAAGACGATCCGCGACAACGAACCAAATGTCCAAGCCATTGTTCTCGATGCTCCAATTTTGTTCGAGACGGGTTGGCACGAATTGTGTGATGCGGTCGTCTTCATCGATGTCCCGCATGACATTCGCCAACAGCGATTGCAAACAGGACGGGGATGGAGCCAAGATGAGCTGATCCGACGGGAGGCCAATCAACTCCCGCTTGAGGAGAAGCAGACACGGTCCGATTGGACCATTCGTAACACTGGCGAACTGGAAGACTCTGCTCGACAGTTCGCAGAATTTTGGAACACGCGTTTTTCTTCACCGCTCAGATCGGCATTTCACGACGATACCGTACTCGAAGAAACGCAGCCATATGTCGAATGAATAGACACCACGAAGCAAGATCAATGGGTACCCCCTTTGAATTGACGATCACCCCAGCCTGAGACTCTCAACTCCTAGCTACTAACCTCCTTCGTTCTGAGCCCGCATTGCTCACAGATCACACGTCGTGATCTGCATCTTGAGCAAATGGCTTCTGAAACCAAGGCCACTCACCATGCCCAAATCATCCAAATCATCCTCTGAAGCAACCGAATCGGCAACCAGCACCGCAATCAAGGACGCACCGTTGAGTGCGGTCCGCCGTTCGTCCCGTCAGAATTCCAGCTCGAACACATCGAGTGGTAGTGGCGGGCGGGATAAGAAGGACACGCCGGATCTCTCAGACTCCGATATCCATATCGCCGAACTCCAGCGGATGACGATGAAAGAGCTGCTGGATCTGGCTAGGAAAGAGGGATTGAGCGAGTACACAGGACTGAAGAAACAGGACCTCATCTTCAAGATTCTCAAAGAACAAACGAAGATGAACGGCCTGATGTTCGGTGAAGGAACACTGGAGATCCTTCCGGACGGATTCGGGTTTCTGCGAAGTCCCGATTATCATTACCTCCCCTGCCCTGACGATATTTACGTTTCGCCAAGTCAAATTCGACGGTTCGGTTTGCGAACTGGGGCGACAGTGGCTGGTCAGATTCGGCCGCCGAAAGAAAACGAACGTTACTTCGCGTTGCTGCGTGTGGAAGCCATCAACGGAGAGGACCCGAACATCCTTTCCGACAAGGTGTTTTTTGACGATCTAACACCTCTACACCCAGAAACCCGGTTGCGGCTTTCGACCGATCCAAACATGCTCAGCACACGGGCCGTTGACATCGTGGCCCCGATCGGCATGGGACAACGCGGTTTGATCGTCTCGCCGCCACGGGCGGGGAAAACCATCCTGCTTCAACAACTCGCCCAGGCAACGCTCAAGAACCATCCCGATGCATACGTCATCATGTTGCTCATCGACGAGCGGCCGGAAGAAGTCACCGAGATGGAGCGGCATGTCAAAGGCCGTAATAGCGAAGTGATTTCCAGCACCTTCGATGAACCGCCGAGTCGACACATTCAAGTCTCGGAGATGGTGATCGAGAAAGCCAAACGCATGGTGGAGTACGGCCACGATGTGATCATTTTCCTCGATTCCATTACACGACTCGCTCGTGCCTGGAACACGGAAGTGCCGCACTCTGGGAAAATTCTGACGGGTGGTGTCGACGCGAACGCATTGCAGCACCCGAAACGATTCTTCGGAGCGGCTCGAAATGTGGAGGAAGGCGGGAGCTTGACCATCATCGCGACGGCTCTCGTCGACACTGGTAGCAAGATGGACGAGGTGATCTTCGAAGAGTTCAAAGGCACCGGCAACACGGAACTGCATCTCGACCGGCGACTCGTCGAAAAACGTGTGTGGCCTGCGATTGATGTCAACAAGTCCGGCACACGTCGTGAGGAATTGTTGATGGATGAAGAGGAACTTCGCCGCGTGTGGATTCTCCGACGAGTCCTGAACGACATGAACCCCGTCGAGGCTATGGAACTGCTGACGAACCGCATGAGACGGACCAAAACCAACGAAGAATTCCTGCTCAGTATGAACCTAGGCTGATTTTGCCAGCGAAAAGAGCTGTCATTCGGTGATGCCGTTTCACCATCGTTGTCATCGATGGCAAAACAGTGATTCATGGCCAATGGTCCCACGGACCTGGCGTAGCAATGCTCTGAGTCAACAATCGGACCGAATGCGTCAGTCGCGGCATCAAAACACGAGCCGCCTTCGGTCATTGCTCTTTGCTTCGTCATTGATGCTCCTGTTCTTGGGCCAAGCCACGTCGGGAAAGACACAACAACCGTCGGATCAGATTGAAGTCGAATGGCTGACTACCGGTTCGTCGAGAAGTTGCTACGATCCACGGGTCCATATTTGATCAAAACATGTCGTGAGGTAACGAAGTTGGCAAACACGATTGAAGGCGAATTATTGGCGAGCGATGGTGCGTATGCGGTTGTTGTTTCGCGATTTAACAGCTTGGTGACGGATCGCTTGCTTGAAGGCGCTTTGGATACGCTCCGCCGACATGGTACGCCGGACGATCGCGTTACGATTGTCCGTGTTCCGGGAGCGTTCGAGATTCCCGTGGTCGCCGATCGCTTGGCAAAGAGCGGCCAGTTCGTTGCCGTGATCTGTCTGGGAGCGGTCATCCAGGGCCAAACCACTCATCATGAGTACATCAATCAACAACTGGCAGCCGGTCTGATGCAAACCAGTCACGAAACGGGGCTACCAGTTTCGTTCGGTGTGCTGACTTGCCAGTCGATGGAACAAGCCATGGACCGAGCCGGCGGCAAAGCCGGGAACAAAGGTGTCGAAGCTACGTTGGCGGCTATCGAAACAGTCAACGTGTTGCGGAAGCTCGACCAAATCTAGCCTTCAAGTATCGGCTTTGTCTGCGGTTCGCCCCGGAAGGACAATTCCGAGGCGATTGGGAATGGCAAACCGCGCTCTAGACAGTTCTGCCGCACCGAGTCAGAATTGAATACAACGCTCAAGCAGTGCGGTGAGACTGTGAATCTGGGGATCGTTGGTCGCCCAGATCAATGATGAAATCAACGATCGTCTTTTTGGAACCAGTCGTCATGGCTCTCTAAGCAGAGCCATGTTGATATGATCTCAGTTAACATCAACTGGACTCGCGCCCCTTGGGGCATTCGGAAGGAATCATGGCTCGTCGTAGTAAAGCCCGTGAAGTCGCATTGCAAATGCTCTATCAAATGGATGTCAATGCGGACACCGACCCCAAATCGGTGCGTTTTCAGATTGCGGAGGAAATTTCCGAACCCGATCTCTGTGAATTCGCCTGGCAGGTCTTTGCTGGCGTGATGGAATGCCGCGCGGACGTTGATGCCCGTTTAGAGACGGTTGCCGAGAACTGGAGTTTGTCCCGCATGGCAATCACGGATCGAAATGCGTTGCGGATCGGAGCCTTTGAGATCTTGCACAGTGACACGCCGTATCAGGTTGCCATCGACGAAGCGATCGAACTGGCTCGGAAGTTTGGCTCAGCTCAGTCTCCGCAGTTCGTCAATGGCTTGCTCGACAAACTTGTGACGGCCGATCGGAAATCGGATCGTTAGACCATCGAGCCGATTGAAATGTAATTGGCCTAAGTCGGCAGTTCCACCATGTCTCTGACGTTGCCCGCGACAGTCCCAACGCCCCTTGCGTAGTTCTCGCCCGTAGGCCGCGTTCGCATGAGCATTCCCTGTTTCGGGATGATGACAATGGTGCCCTGCCGATCGATTGGACGTTCGGGAATAAATTCGAGCTGAAATTTCTGTAGCAGGTGCGAGAGTACGATTTTGATCTCTTGCATCGCGAATCCGGCACCGATGCAAATGCGTTGGCCAGCACTGAACGGGTTATATTCATAACCCGTATAGTGATGATCAGAAAAGCGGCTGGGTTGAAAACGTTCTGGCTCCGCGAAGATTTCCGGCATGTGATGTGTGTGATAGATACTGCCCATCACTTCTGTTCCCACCGGTAATTCGAACCCGCCAAGTTCGGCATCCTGGGCCAACACTCGGCCATTCCATGGGACCGGTGTAATGATCCGCATGCTCTCTTTGATGACTCGATCAAGCAAGGGGAGCCGCTCGAAATCGGATGGCCGAGCCGTCTCCCCGTTCAGCTCACTTTGGAGTTCCTCGACCAGATCGGCGTAGATCTCGGGATGTTGCGAAAGTAAGAAACACGTCCATGTCAGAGCATTCGCACTAGTTTCGTGACCGGCCGCAAACAGAACGTTGACGTGGCCGATAAGTTCGTCTTCCGTCAATGCTGCTCCATCGGTCTCGTCACGAGCCTTGAGCAACATGGAAAGGACATCATCGGCTTTATCTGGTTCTGCCCGACGTCGAGCAATCACGCCCTGAGCCCGGCGATAGGCGATTTCCGAGACCTCAAGGAGCTTGCGATACGGCAACCCCGGTAGATCATACGGAAACAAGCGAACCAATGGATTGCTCACCAGGGCCAATCCGGTTTGCACGCCAGCGGTAAGCTCAGTCCCACCATCCTCAAGGCTTTCACCGAACAGGCACACGCTGGCGATTTCTCTGGCGAGTTCACGCATTTCCACCGCGATATCAAAGGTCTGCCCAACTTGCCAATTCGAAGTCATTCGTTCCGTGACTTCGATCATCGCATCGGCGTAGGTTGCCACCCGATTCGGGATAAAGGCCGGCGCCATCATCTTTCGTTGTCGCCGGTGATCGTCACCGTTTACGCCAAACAAGCCAGAGGCAAAGACCCGCAGGGGGGCGGTCCGTTCGGAAGTATCGCCATAAGGATGAAGAACGCCGCTAAGGTGAAATTTGTGATACGTGTCGTGTTTGGTGGCGACTTCCTTGAGCAACTCTGGCCCGCGAACCAAAACGGATCCTGGACAGTCCTTTTTCCACGGCGTGAAGAGACGAGTTCCGCCACCCCTGACAATCGAGACCACGGGGCCATGCTTTCGGAACAACTCATTACCCAGCGCGACCGAATCGCGACTGAACCGAGACATTGCTTTCAATCGTCCCCAACGGGTCCGTGCGATTGGACCGGGGATTTCGAGTGGCAGTCGATTGCTTCGGGGACTGACGGGGATGTGAGGGGTTCCAGTTGCAGTCGCCATAATATGGGATTTCAAATTGACCAATAATTGAGAAGCGGTTCCCTTTGTTTAACCACCCAGAATGGGCAACTGCAAGTGTTTGTTGCTAACCGCCGGAAAGTTTCGCGGCGGAGACTTCGTTGGGGCACTCTCGACCGTCTGCAAGGTCTTGCAGATTGCCCAGCGTGGTCCCGGCTATCTGTTGTAGGGCTTCTTCGGTGAAAAACGCTTGATGCCCCGTGACCAAGACATTCGGAAACGTCAAAAGCCGGGCGAAGACATCGTCCCGAATGACAAAATTCGAAAGATCCTCGAAAAATAAGTCGCCTTCTTCTTCGTAAACGTCAATTCCCAGTGATCCCACGCGGCTGGTCTTCAAGCCATCGATCACGGCAGGTGTTTCGACGATGCCACCGCGGCTGGTGTTGATCAACATGACTCCCGGTTTCATTTCTGCAATGGCATCTGCATTGATGAGATGGTGTGTTTGCGGAGTCAGAGGGCAGTGCAATGTGATGACATCCGATTTGGCATAAATCTCATCGAGCGAAGTGTAGTTGACTCCAAGTTCAACACAATCAGGATTCTCTCGCACATCATATGCAAGCAAATGGCAACCGAAGCCGCTCAAGATTTTCGCAACTACGGCCCCAATGATTCCCGTGCCGATGATACCAACAACTTTTTCATGAAGGTCAAAACCCAAGAGCCCATCGAGTGCAAAGTTACCTTCACGGACTCGGTTGTAGCCGCGATGGATTTGTCGGTTTAGAGTAAGCATCAAACCGACGGTATGCTCCGCGACTGCGTGTGGCGAATATGCGGGCACTCGCACAACCGTTAGCCCGAGTCGTTCCGCTGCGTTAAGATCGACGTTGTTAAACCCGGCACACCGTAACGCGAGAACTTTCACACCACTGTCCGCTAGCACTTCGAGTGTCTCGGCGTCCGCTTGATCGTTAACAAACAAGCAAGCAGCATCGTAACCCTTAGCCAACGGTGCCGTTAATGGCGTCAGCCGAGGCTCGAGGAACGTCAACTCATGAGGAGATTCCTGATTGGCTTGTTTGAAGAACTTTCGATCGTAGGGCTTCGTGCTGAACAACGCGACTTTCATTCGGCGTTTACCTTTTCTGCAGTTTCTTCTTGGTTGATGCGCTCGATAAGTTTTTCGCGACGACGATCAATGCCTTGCCGGATTCGATCGAAATGAGTCTGAGGAAGCCGTCCTGCTTTGACTCGGTCCTCCAGTCGTTCCAATATTTCGTCCATTGATTTGAGCTGACGTTTCATTGCTTGAACGTGATTGAGAATCGGCCGCCTGAACGGAATGGGAACCGGTCGTGCGATCGGTCGACCAGCAAATCGTTGATAGAGTTCCACGATATCAGGATGGACGATCCGCAGTTCATTATAGTCCTTCGCCGTATACGTCTTCGGTTTGCGGACGATATTTCCGTTGTCGTCTTCCCTCGGCTCGGTCACGGTGATCGTAATGTCCTGACCATTCGTGTCGGCAATCTCGATTTTCTTTTTGTCCATCTGAATGGCGATGGAACGTTTGCCGTTGACCGTTTTCGTTTGCACGCGAAGATTCTTCACGCCGGGAACCATCACGCCGTTGAACTTCAATCCGCCACCGGGATTGCCCCGTCTGATGCGGCGATTCGCAGCCTTTATTGTGATGGCTTGCTCGGCGGCGTTGGCTAGGAACTTGTTTGGACTACTCGCGAGTTGCTTCAAGGCTGTTTGGGCTGCAGTTTGAGTCGTCACATCGTCGGAACTGAGCATTCGCAAGAGAACGCTCACACAATGGAGCGTCAACAATTTGTCGTCGGTCTTGGCAGCGGAGGCAATTGCGTCGACAGCTTCTGCACCGACCTTCGTTAAGTCTTCCGTAGCGGCCCGATGGTTGGGATGTCCATCGGCCGTTAGCTGACTGATCCAACCTTCGATCAATCGTTGTTGCGATGTCTCCGCCACGGCGGGCGAATTTGCAACTGCGTTTGGTATCGAGAAGACTAGCGACGCAAGCATCTGCAATTGTCCAATGACTTGCCAATTCATTGTCGTTCTCCTCGTTGGAAAGGATACCAATCGAACTACCCTTCGAACGCAAACGCTAATCACTCACTTTTTCCGACGAGCGATTGCAAGCCAGTCCTCATTGGCATCGGACGGTGGTTGCCCCAGTGTCGATGTCTGACCGCCTTTGATGCTCGTTATTGACGCCGATTGCAGTTCACCCCCCGTTCGTGGATTGAACCAAGCGATCTCGAATGGGCCCTGTTGATCAGTAAGGTCTAGCGAATGTTTCTTGCCACCGGGTTGGTAAACGAGATAGATCTCCCCGGGCTTCGCGAAGCAATAGCAAGAGTTGTCGTGCTTTGGGTTGCCGACAAGTTCGTCGTGATTCTCCAACTCTGCAATCGGAATCTGGTGGTCGCGAAAGAACTTCAATGCAATTCGGCAGTAATCCCAACTTTGGTCACGACTTCGCCAATCCTCGGCAAGCAGGTCATTCTCGGGGAATTGATAGCCAAAGTAATACTCCACCCCGGCACCACCACCCATGAGGGCGCCCCAAAGAGTTTGGCGACGAACTTCGTGTTGGGTGTAGATGAACTTGCCCGTTCGGTCTTTGCCATCGAACCCCTGGTAACCCAAGTCGGGAGCTTGGCCGTGAGCTGCCGAGCCAGATTCATCGAACGCGACCACCCAAGGCTGGCCCGCCTCTGCGGACTCTTCAACCCACTTCACAGTCTGATGATGTGTGTCCTTGATATGACTATTCTGCAGCGAGCATCCACGAAGCACGGAGCCTTTGCCGAGCAATGGTCGATACACCTTGTCTTGCTGGTTGGGATAGGTATGAACAACGATCAAATGATTGTACGGGTCGAGCTCGTGGATGTACTTCGCCATTGCGCGTTGTTGCTGCGTTGACTGCGTGTTCTCTTCCCCGAGATTCCAGTTCAATGCCAAGTTATGGGCGAACCGAGCAATAATTTCTCGGCAATACAATTTGCGTTCGGGGCCCAAGTCGCCACCATCCAACGATTCGGGAACGTTCTTTCCTCGCCGATGGCGATTGTCATCGTTTTCTGTCTCCTGCAACTTGAAATGCAGATACATTCCCAAGTTCGTGCCATGTTCGAAGACGATGCCCCACTGGTCGAGTTTCGAGCAATCGTAGTGCCGTTTGTCATCTCGCTCGACGAATGGCCAAACGTTGTCGCCATCTCCGCCAGCATTGTATGTCAGAAATGAAAACGCGTTGACGCCTTTGCCGGAGAGGTAATTGATCGCACCGATGAGCCCCTTGCCTTTTCCGTTTTTCCAGGTCGGATCGCCCGTTCGCCAATCGCGAATGTGAGGTGCCCACGTTTTCAAGGGAACTTTCTTTTTCCGGGCAACCGTGCCATCGAAATCCCGATAGCCCAGCAGAGTTTCCGGCGCGTCGGCACCGGCCTTCAAAAAGTACTCGCCAGATTGAGCAAATCGAAGATATCGTTTCCCGACGTACTGCAAACGCCCGCGATCACGGGGATGGTTTGACCCCGATGCGATCGGCTCAATCGTAAACTGCCCAGTGATGCCGTCGAATGGGGCAACGGCACTCGAGGTGACATTGCGGTCGAGTGCCACGAGTGAACCGCGGTGAAAACGGATCTCGTAAGACCATTGCCCCGCCTTGTCCGGCGAAAGATGGGCACGCCACTTGTTTCCGGAAGTCGCGGATGTATTGGCGGCTTGTCCGTCCGCAGCGAAGTAACCCGGCACAAGATAATCCGGTGAACCGGATTCATGTCGGAAACGAACCTCGAAGCGAATGTCGGTAAACGGATTCGGTTCCGTGTCAGTCTCGCTCATGGCGGGGCCATCAAGCGTCAGTGTGATGGTCCGCCACGGTCTCCGTTCACCAGAAATTGTAACGGCGTCATCCGCAAGTACCGAGGATGTGCATAGCCAAAGAACCATCGGGACGAGAGTGAGGTATCGAAACATGGGCGAGCGGCTCAAGACAGAGGTGAAAGGGGATCTAAAAACTCCGCAACACCTTCGCCTGGGACTGCATCGTGAGACCAACTCACCCGAGCACATGCATCTCTAAGGACACAGCGAAGAGTCGCGGCTGCAACATGTTCGATACCGGCGTCATCCCTTACGGAGCTGCCGGAGGTGGCGGCGGTGGCGTTTGCCGAAAGTAGACTGCCAACTGCGGGACTTGGCTTGCTGGTTGCCAGCCGGACATGCCTGCACTCCAGACGTAAGTTTCCGGCGTGATTTGGCCAGCACTGATCTGACTACCGAGTTGTTGCTCACTCATCGGTGGAGATGTTTGGCCATTCGATGAAGTGTGCCATTGCACTGCTTGCGGCGGAGGCGGTGGGACTGGCGCTCCAGCCGGAGCTGCTCCGCCTTGCGCAAATTTGTTTGCCATCGCGAATCCCATCCCAAGTCCCATCCCTTCGGAAGCACCGCCACCCGCGGGGTTGTTGGCCGCAGCTTCGATCGCCGTTCCCATCTGATACGCCTGATATTTTCCCATATCGCCAATCACGCCCATGCTCGTGCGTGTGTCCATCGCCTTTTCGACGGCTTCCGGCAGCGAAATGTTGACGATGAACATGTCCGGCAAATCCAAGCCGTACTCATCGTCCACGCGTTCGACGGCGTACTCACGCAACTCCTTCGAGATCTCGCGATAATTCGACGCCAAATCCAGAGCCGCGATGTTTTTTTCGCCGAGCATATCCGTAAATGCTTCAACGATGATCGACCGCAGCAACTCGTTGACTTCGTTGCTATCGAACTCCGAGTCCGTACCGACAAGTTCAGTCAGCAAAGCCCGCGGATCCTGGCACTTCAACGAGTACGTTCCAAAGGCCCGCAGTCGAATTGGACCAAATTCCGGATCGCGGAGCATAATGGGATTCGGCGTACCCCACTTAAGCCCAGTCAGTTTCTTCGTGCTAACGAAGTAAACTTCCGAGCGAAACGGGCTGTCGAAGCCGTATTTCCAACCTTGCAAGGTCGAAAGCAGAGGCAGGTTGTCAGTCTTCAGCGTGTAGTTGCCGGGCTCGAAAACGTCGGCCAGTTCTCCACGATGCACAAAAATCGCCACTTGACCGGGGCGGACAATTAACTGGGCTCCATTCTTGATCTCGTTTTGATATCGAGGGAACCGCCACACCAACGTTGAGTGGGAATCGTCCAACCACTCAATAATGTCGATGAGTTCATTTCGTAGTTTCTCGAACAATCCCATGGCCGGAACCTCAAATCAATCGGAACGGAGACAACTGTCGCTGGGTAAATTTCACAATACCCTTCTGACCACATTTTACCTCAGGCACGATCGAGGTTCAATCAACTCAATCGGCAGGAATGTCGAACGGAACTCGATATTCACTATTGTCAGAAACATTGTCGAACACCATACGCCGTTACACGCGGACCAGGCTAGTCAATCGGTGTTGAGAACTTAGGATTGCGTCTGCGTTTCCAAATGTATCCGTCCAAAACATAGTGGGTAATTTGAGGGACGGCGAGTAACGGAACGACGAAATTCTGCCAAGATTCAATCTCCCAAGGCGTGCCAAAAAGCCAAGACCGATCCTGCCACACGCTGCGGTCCCAGACAAGTTCCTCGACATAGGCAAATAGCCAAATCGTCGCCAGGAAAATGAAGAGTTGTTGAAACCGCGTTGTGGGCATTGAACTTTGTTGATGGGTTTGCCAGTACCAATAGACGAGGGCTAAATAGGGGACCCCGTGGATAATCACATTCGTAACCGTAAATGCATAATCCGAGTTAAAAACAACAATACCCACATACCAGCAAATGGCAGTCGTTAGGACGACCAGATCCTTTCCTGGGTTCGGTCGGCCGACTGTCCAACGCCAAATTGAACTCCCCGCATATGCAATCAGACTCAACCAATAGATCGGCCGAAGAATCTGATGAATGAACACAGGAAGCGATACAAAGTTGTCAGGTAGGAACCAAGCAAAATTTCTTGGCAAGTGGGTATGCCAATAGACGAGCGGATACACGGTCGCGAGATAGATTGCTAGTGTGTCAATCCATTTTGAGAGCCGATCGTGTTCTTTAGCTTTTGCTCGATAGAGCGCAACCCAGCCATATTGTTGACGAACAAAATGAAATACGGCTAAGTATGCTAGAATTCGCCAGAAAACCGTGGGCCCCCAAAGTCGATGAATCACAATCCCGATAACGAATGCCATTATTGGCACGCCGAGATAAAGTGGCCAATCCCGCTTCAATTCATTCGGAACGAAGTACACACGGAATGCGGTCGAGTAAACATGAGCGACATCGACTAAAAGAATCGCGGGGACCCATGCCCACTCTGGCGTGTCTGAGTCAATAACACCTATGTATGACCCGAACCATAGTAAAACTAGTGAGACAACAGCGCTTCCGAGAAAAACGCTCAGGTCAATCGCCGGTGAGAAGAGCCATGGGAATCGATTGTGGCTAGCTTCGGTTGTTGTCATTGGTTGAATTGTCACCAAAACAGCTCCGGCTAGGATGCGTTCGCGCTCTGCTGAAGTTCGTTGGCTACCCAGTCTGCTGCACGATTGCCTTGGTCAAAAGCTTCCTCGAACAATGCGACACCGGATAGATCCGAGTTTGCGAAGGCGATTCCATGATAGGGCTCGATAGCCGCTTGCCGGTCTGGTCCCCAAATCAATCCTGGTGTGGGCTGGATCATGGCGTGTCCCCAACGCATGACGTCAACTCGAGTGGTCAGTCGGCGGATATCGGGATGAGCCCGTTCAATGTCGCTAAGCGCTGCGTCCGCCCACGCCTCACGTCCCTCATTCAGCAATTCCTGTCGTGCGATGTGAGTTTCAGCATCACAGAGCGGGAGATACCATGTTAGTACTGTCGGACCATAATCCACGAGTGCCTGATGTGTGGCCACAACATAGCCTAGTGAGGGACTATCTGCGATCACATTGTCCCAGCAAAGTGGATAGTCACTGTCTCGAGTCGCAGGTCGATCTTTTAAAAAAAGGTTGGCGACAACCCAGGAACTATACTCAAACGATTGAATATGTTCGGGACGATTCTCTCGCCAGTCTCGGATCATGTAGGGGGTGACAAACTGCGGGGTCGCCATGATGACTCGATCAGCTTGTAGACCGATCGTCTCGCTTCCATCCGATGAGACGGCAATCACTTGAACTGGTTCATTGGAGTCCGCAATAGAGGGGATAACCTCTGCGACGGCCCAGCTAGTTTTGAGCCGCGACCCGTTACGTTCTCGCAAGTGGTTCACGATTCTTCCATTGCCTTCCGGCCATGTGATGAACGGCTGCGTTTTGGCACCGGAATGTGGCAGTCTCGCCGCAAAGTAGAAAAGTCCAGCCCAAGCACTTGTTCGCTCGCATCGTAGGCCGTAATCGTCTCGACAACAGTAATCTATGAGGTCGTGAAGTTTTGGCGATGTCAGGCCTTGGCGTTTCAACCACTCTGACATGGTGATGTGATCGAGTGCTGTAATTTGTGCGTCTTGAGTGCAAGACGAAATCGGCAAACCAAACGCGCGGCGACCGGCTTCATCTCGGAAATCGGCGAACTTACCAACTAGTTGCCGAAATCGGCTATACTGCTCCCGATCGGATTTCGTTTCGTCAGTCGTGACATATAGTCCCTCATACCAAGCACCTTTGTAGTACACCCGCTCTTGCGGTGCTCGGCAGAGACACTGTTCGGCGATGATTGGTTCACCGTCAGTCGTGCGTCCATCGACAACACCCATCTCGTCAAGCAGGTCAACAAGATCAACGTTCGCTGCGGTCGGGGCTGGTAGATAGTGGGCTCCCCACGGGTATTGGAATCCATTGTGACTCCCGCTCCTCGATGTGCCACCGGCGTGGGACTCTAGTTCGAGGATCTGAAAATCTTTGATCCCGTGTTTCTGGAGTCGCCGCGCGGCGGACAAACCAGCGATTCCCGCCCCGACGATGACGACTCGTGATTTCTGCCATCGGTCTTGCGGAACTTCAAACCGTTTTCGTTCTCGGAGCCGATGTCCGACATTTGCAGACGCTCCGACTAATTCGCCCGGGGGGATTGTTCGCTGACTTGGATTTCGATCGCACCCACTGAGGACAAGGGGTAATCCAATGGCTGATGCTAGGAATTCGCGACGAGTCGAACGAGACTGCATAAAATACCGACTAAGTGGAATTCAAACGTTTGGTCGCGTCGATAGAAGTTCAGACGCTTCGGCCTAGTAGCAATTGTAGTTGTGTTTCCCTCACGACATATGCATGGGAGGACAACCATGACTTGTAATGAGACATCGTTAAGAACAAATCTAGTATCTCTCGTAATATTGGACCAGCATTTGATTGTCGAGTCGATTGACTTCGGTGTCTAAACGAGCCATGTCGGTTGGGAAGTGGAATAGACTCGCGAGGATACTGTCGTTCAGGTATTTCAACGAAGGATCGCCGACGATTTGGTTAGGAGTCGAGAAGGGCTGGAGTTTGGCTAATCCGAAACCCCAAACACCGAAAGACGGAACCGTGATCTGGTACGGATGGACTGCATATCCCGAAGCGGCAAGGGTGTTTTGGATACACCAATACGCCTTACGTGCAAACAGTGGTGAGGTGGCTTGTAGAGCAACAATAGAGTCGGGTTTCAAACGGCGTGCGAGGAGTCGATAGAATCGGCTCGTGTAGAGTTTCCCGAGGGCGTAGTTGTTGGGGTCGGGGAAGTCGATGATAACCACATCGTATGTCGCGGGATCGTCTTCAATCCAGATCATTGCGTCTTGATTGATGACTTTCGTTCTCGCATCTTGCAACGCAAATTGATTGAGCTTCGCAAGCGGAGGAAATTGCTTGGCGAGTGCGGTCATATGGGGATCGAGATCAACTAATGTGACGTGCTTGACGTCGTCATATTTCAAAACCTCTCGCGCTGCTAGTCCATCGCCGCCACCAAGGATTAATACATTCTGGCGAGCGACTGCAGACGCCATCGCCGGATGGACAAGGGCTTCGTGATATCGGTACTCATCACGCGAATTGAATTGTAATTTGCCATCGAGAAAAAGTTGAACTCGTGTCGGGCTTTGTGTAACAACAATTCTCTGATATTTGGTAGTTTCCGAAAACACGATTGGGTCTTGATAGATAACTTCCTCAGCGAGATCCGTCAGCCACCCTGCAAAGACAAATGCTGCCACGAGGATGAGCAGTGTCGCCAGGCCACGAATGCGTAGACCTGTGACTCCTGTGTTCAATACTGGGCGAAGCAACCACGTGCCCCAGAAACCGACCAGTCCATTGAGAATCCCGAATATCAACGACGTGCGTGCCAAGCCGAGATTGGGGACAAGTAGGAGCGGGAACAGTAGTGAGCCTGCGAGTGCGCCGATGTAGTCGAAGGTTAGCACTCTCGAGACGAGGTCTTTGAAGTCCAACCCTTCTCGAAGAATTCGCATGAGTAATGGAAGCTCAAGTCCGACGAGCGTTCCAATGACGAACACGAGTCCATACAGGAGAGGCTGAAACCAGGCGACCTTGGCATAGGCAATGAAGAGAATGGGGGCCGAGAGACCCCCGATCAAGGCGACTGCTAGTTCCACTTCGATGAAGCAGCGTGCCATAGATTTGTCGATCCATCCAGACAGCCATGCTCCACAGCCCATTGCCGAGAGGTATAATCCGATGCAAATCGAAAACTGCGTGACGGAATCGCCAAGCAAATAGCTGGCAAGTGTGCCTGCGACAAGTTCATAGACCAGACCGCACGTCGCGATCACGAACACATTTAGGAACAGGAGTGGGGCGTGAACACCATCCGCCGACTCTGTCGAATCGATCTCTTCACTCTCAGTCGATGCGTTTTCTTCAGTAGATATCATCATGCCGCATCGATCATCGTCGTGTTCATGGCTCGGAATGCCGTTGTCAACATTGAAGCCGCTCGCCTAGCCGTGAATTGCCGCTGCGAGAATCAGGGCGATTCCAAGGATCATTGATCCGATAATGATTCCGAGTGACGTGTTTTGATCCTCCTCGATCTCTTTCCGAATGGAGAACGGAGAGAGTTTCACGATAAGCCACAAGCAGATGGCGAAGAGAAGGACGCCGATGGTTGTGAAGACCAGGGCCGAGATAATCAGTGGGACCAAGTTTTCCATTGGAGATCCGGTTGGTGGAGCGGGGCCGTTAGTGACTTCGTTTTCGGTAGCAGCGAGCATATGCCCGATGAGATTCATCCAGGAATTCATTGTCGTCTATTTTCCTCCCCCATAGCCGCCACCGCCGTAAAACCATCCGCCACCGGAAGACCGTCCCGTTGACGATGAATACGTTCGAGGGGAATCGCTGAGTTTGTTGCTACCCAACTCGATTCCAGAGACGGTAAAAGCGGCATAACTTAAAATACAAACTCCACCCACGGCGGCGTAAATCTTCGATAGTAACGTCATAGCGAAGTCTCAAATGACAGAGATGAATTCGAGCGATCACTCCGATTGGAATGGACTATAGTCGCTCTCAGCCCAGCGCTGAGTTGCAAAGCTCAAATGATGCAACGCGACGCAACACGGCACGATAGCCAAAATGACAATTAAAATGATCAGCGGAGCGACTCTCGGTACATCTTCTCGAATCTGAAGTGCGAAGTATGGACTGGCCGATGCGATGTTCTGCCACTTTGCGCGAACTCGCAGGTCATAATCTCCTTTCGGCAAAGCCGATAGGTAGACCGCCTTCCCACTCGGAACACCGAACTCACGTTTCTCACCGGTCTTGGTATCGATAATCTCGCCAAAAACATAGACCCATTGAGTCGCGGTGACCTTCACCTCGATATTATCGCCACCAGAAATTGGCGTCGAAAGTGGTTGCAGAATTTCTCGCGGTTGATTGGGTTGGAACTGAATGCTTTTGCTATACAGAGCGCGACGACTGCTTGTGGCAAACATGAGTAGACCAATGGCAATTGCCACAGCGGCGAGCATCATGAATGTCTTGTAGACGGATTTGTATGGATAAACCTGGTTGGGCGCAACTCCGGTCGGATCGGCGAGATCGATTCCACCAAAGGCTTGTTCGACTTTCTCGACCGGTAGGTAATGCAGCAACGTGTAGTTAACTTCACCTTGCTTCTTTTTTCGCCGATTTTTCTTCTTTCTGCGTTCCTCATTAAGATCGACGGCGGTTTCGCGTGAAATCATCCAGGGGGGGGAAATGTAGTCCGAGGACTTCACCGTCTCCCCCAGCGAAACCTTCCAGTAGAACTCGCCGATAACCCAGTCAACTTGTGGCCGAGAGCGATCGAAAATCCGAAAACTCCGTCCGTCGTATTCGGCGACACTCCCACGCGCGTAAACGTCCCCCGAGGGAACTCCTTGTCCGAAACTCCAGTGGCCCTCGCTACAAACGAGCCAGCAAAATGGTTGGCGAGGACAGTACAGGAGGTACTCTTCCCATTTGTAGTCGATGCCGTCGTAGGTGACTTTCTTGCGGACAAATCCAATGATTTTGTACTCACGTGGACTGTCCCAGTCCGCCTCGATATCGACTGGATCAAAACGCCCCACCGAGCCAAGTTTGATCCTCGGAGTGACCTTCTTTTTTCCCAACGCTTTTAGGAATTTCAAGTCTCCGTGGTCGCAATCGAGCATCGCGCCACAGTAGGGACAGGCAACTCGTTGGGTTTCGTCGGGAGCTTGGAGTTCTAGCGGGCCCCCACATTGCGGGCAGTTGACCTGGGCAGTCTGCACGCGTCTTTCGGGATTTTCCCGTGACGCAGCTTCCGCGAGGCCCAGGCTTTTGAGGGGCAACTCCCCGCCTGCGTAGAAGACCGGTTGCTCTTCGCTCCAGTCGATTGTGGCAAACTTCCGACCTGCGCCAGAAAGGTCGGCGAATTCGAAGGTCTCACCGGGAACGAGTTGGTACGGAATTTCGCCCTCAGCCGATGCGAATTCACCGCTGCCAATTTCCGCAACCACCATGTTGCCCATCGTCGGGATTGTGATTTCCTGATCGATCTCCAAGTCGTCGGCTGATGGTGTTGTGAAGGTACTGGGCAGTTCCTTCTCGAAGGTCAGGTAGTACCGGCCTTGGGCTTCGGCGAGCCATCCCCATCGTTTGCCCCCTTGGAACGCGGCGTACCATTCATCCCACACGCCGCCCGCGGAATGCCGAATTTGAGCTCGTCCAACGAGTTCAAACGGCACACCTTTGAATTTCCCTCGCAAGCCAACACGCAACGGAGAGTCGGTTTGCACCAAATCGGAAACCTTGCCAAGGTTTTCCAATGCACCGTCCGCACGTCCGACCGCAGATCGACAACTCGGGCAAATTGTGACGACCGAACTATCGACGGTGAATTCAATCGGTGCGGCACACGCGGGGCACGAAGCTTGAAAGCTCATCCGCCGCCTCCTTTCACCGTGGGAATGTTCGATTTGATCGCAGCGGGAACTTCTGTTTGGCCGTCTTGCAGCTTCGATGGCCCACGTGCGAACGTCGACCGTCCACCCAACGACAATCGTTGAATTTCGCTGCCGGTCGAGAGGCCACGACTCACCTCGACAACTTCCACTTCGCTGGGATCGAAATGTTTTGCGAGGATGTAAAACGCGTCCAGTAGATTGGTTGTTTCCCCGCAGGTGAAAACGTCGGCCGCCATGTAACCGCGTTCCGGCCATGTGTGAATCGAAAGATGCGACTCCGCCAACGTTGCAACTCCGGTGACACCTTGCGGGCTGAATTCATGGACGTGCAAGTGCAGGACCGTAGCATGAATTTGCTCGGTCGCATCAAGAATCGCCTGACGCACGGTATCTGCATCGTCGAGTCCGTGCCGACAATTCCAAAACTCAATTAGGAGATGACGCCCCAGTGGCTGCGGATTGCTGTCAATCACGAGGTCCGCCGTTAGACTTTGGGTGAATTGAGGAGCAGCCTACCATGTCACTCCACCTCATCCAAGCAAGCGCACAAAAAATCCAGACGCAATCCGAACGAACACGACCGACGAGTTGCCGATCTTCAAGGCACGCTTCATAATGTCGCCGTTCTTGCTCCCCAGAAATTTAAAAGGAGAAATCATGGAGGATTCGGATTTGTCTCTAATGCTGGAAGTCGCGATGGCAGCGGCTCGGATTGGTGGTGATGTACTCGATTCTTGGTCGGAACGGTTCACCGTCAGTGAGAAAGCCCGTGCTGACCTCGTGACCGAGGCCGATCTCGAAGCCCAAAACGCGATCCATCGGCATTTGAGTTCGATTTTTCCAGACCACGGTTTTCTGGGTGAGGAAGGACTTTCGGAACCACAGGGAGATTCCCGGTATCAGTGGATTATCGACCCCCTCGATGGCACCTCCAACTACGTTCACGGTTTTCCATACTATTGCGTATCGATTGGTCTGAAAAAGGACACAGAACTCGTCGGGGGCGTGGTGTTTGATCCAAACCGTGACGAAATGTTCTTCGCCGGGAAGTCTCAAGGGGCATTCCTGAATCGTAAGCCGATTCAGCCGACGGATACGGCCGATGTCGGCCAAGCAATGACGATGGCGAGCTTGCCACGCGGTTCTGGAGCGGAAGACCCCGCCGTCGCCCGGTTTCTCCAAGTGCTGCCGCACGCCCAAACCGTGCAGCGGAGTGGATCGGCTACGTTGAATTTGGTTTATGTGGCGTGCGGGCGGATCGATGCGTTTTGGTCTTCGAGTTTGAAACCTTGGGATATGGCTGCTGGCGCTGCGATCATCACGGAAGCTGGCGGCCGAGTCTCGAAACTCGGCAACGGACCGTTCGATGTCTCACAGCCGGAAATACTGGCCAGCAATGGTACGTCTCTGCATGACGAACTCGTTCGCTTGCTTGAATAAGTCGAGACCTTATGAGACGCTGTTTTCTTCTCAGCAACTTCATGGGGATTTCGCATGTCATCGCGTCGCCAACAGGCTCGTCGCCCACGACAACCGGACTCAGAAGAGTCTCGTGAAATCCCTTGGATGGTTGTTGTCGCACTCGTCGGTGCGTTGATCTTGGCGTTCACCTGGAGTTTCATGGCGGCGGCTTATGCGAAGGAAGTGGAGGGGTGGCATTCCACGGGCGATTCCGTCTCGGTTGATATCCGACGGACAGCCATTCGCTCTTTCGTTGGTTTGATTGGAAATGGTTTCAGTCAAATCCCAAACGCCCCGGCCGTCATCAAATTCAATTTTGCCAACAAGATTTGGCTTCCAATTGGTGGTTTCGCTTTGTTTCTTGTTGCGGTGGGGATTGGAGTCGCCTTGAATCGGCTCGACCAAGAGTTATCGAGCGAGCCAACATGGAAGAAGCCCCGCGAGTTTGCGACTCCGAAGGGAGACGGCTCAAACACCTCCCGCAAACCGAAGAAAAAGCGAAGACCGTTGCCACCACCCGGCCACCCCGGTTCAAAACGACGCCGGCCGTGAGCACGCACGGTTCTTCAAGTTTCTATTGCTACGCGAATTCTATACCTGCGAAAGCGGACAGATGTCACATCCTTTGAATTGGAACAGTCAGCGGCTCACCCGTGGTTGGCAACGTGGTGTCACCGCGTTCTACTACGGACTTGGGCTCAGTGAAGAAGACTTCAGCAAACCCCAAGTCGGAATTGGTGTGCCCCTGCTGGATGGGAATTTGTGCAACGTCCATGCATACGAGTTGGCTCAGCAAATCGCGAGCGGATGCGGTGAATCGGGGTTGATCGGCTTTCCGTTTGGCGTGCCCGCGGTGAGCGACAATATCTCGCAAGGACACGAGGGCGGCAACGCTTCGCTTCCGAGTCGGAACATGATTGCCAACGCAGCCGAAGCGGTTGTGTCGGCTCATGGGTACGACGCATTGATCGGGCTACACAATTGCGACAAGAACGGTCCGGGATTCGCAATGGCGCTTGCCCGGCTGAATTATCCCGGCTTGGTCGTCAGCGGCGGCAGCATTCTGCCAGGATGCAAAGGCGAGAATAAATGGACGATTCTGGACGTCTACGACTCCCAAGCAGCGGCCGGTGTGGGGGCGATTCCCGAATCGGAAGCGGAGACAATCCTGCGAACGGCATGTCCGGGACCTGGGGGTTGCGGAATTGCCGCGTCGTTCAATACCTGGGGAATCGCTTTGGAAGCAATGGGGTTGATGCTTCCGTTCTCCAGTTCCATTCCCGCAGTCGCACCGGAGAAACGCACGGAATGTCTCAGTGTTGCGGCTGCCGTGCGAAATCTGCTCGCCGAGAACATTCGCCCTCGCGACATCCTCACAAAAGCCGCGCTTCGCAATGCGGCAGCGACGATGGCGGCTATCGGAGGTTCGACCAACGGTATTCTCCATCTACTCGCGCTCGCGGTTGAAGCGGGAGTCGAATTTGGACTGCGGGACATCCAACCCATCTTGCGAGAGACCCCGGTCCTTTGCAGCTTTGCTCCGCGTGGCAAAAAGACGATGGTGGACCTTCACGAACTCGGAGGGACACCAATTTTGCTGAAGCACTTACTCGATGCCGGCATCCTCGATGGTGATGCCTTGACGGTCACCGGGAGAACGCTGGCTGAGAATCTGAAGGATTTGCCCGATGTGCCGGTTGGCAATGAATTGATTGCTCCGCACGATGCTCCGTTCAAGACCTTCGCAGACATGCAAATCTGCTTCGGAAATTTGGCACCGGGCGGCATTGTCTTCAAGGTGTCTAGTATCAAGCAGCCAGAATTCCGAGGACGTGCGGCGTGTTTCGATGAGCCACGTGAAATTGTGAAAGCCGTCGAGGATCGGCGAATTCAACCCGGCAGCGTGATTGTGCTTCGTAACCTGGGGCCGGTTGCTTCAGGAATGCCGGAGGTGCTGATCGCGACGGCAGCACTTGCGACCCCAGAGTTGGATGGCCGAGTTGCGTTTCTCTCAGATGCCCGAGTGTCGGGGGTTTCCCACGGTGCGATCGGCGTGCACTGTGCTCCCGAGGCCGCGGTTGGTGGTCCCATCGCCTTGGTTGAAGACGGCGACGAAATCTCTTTCAATCTCACCGGCGGAGACATCACGCTCCACGTCCCCGATGCGGAACTTGCAAGACGCCGAGAAAACTGGATCCCACCGCAGACGCGACACACTCGCGGCTATTTGGCCGACTTCGCTGCCACTGTTGCCGGAGCCGATCGCGGATGTGTCAGCCGCATCCTGCACCCCGAGTAACGGTGGAAACGAACGTCGTCGGGAAGCCGATTTATGGTTTCGCGGCGACAGCAGGCTCAGACGTTTTTGGCGAATTGGCTTTTGTTGTTTCTTCGACGGAGACTTCTTTTGCGGGATCGTCTTGGAGTAGTTGCGACAGATAACGAGCCTGATAGATCGCAGGAGAATCGTCTGAGACTTCTGTCAGAATCTTCACACGTTCCACATTTGACGATGTGCACTCCGCAAGCAAAAGCCGAGCTTGCTCGCGGTGAAAGCCTCGCTCGCCAAATTGATCAATGTAGCTCCCAAACGTTTGAGCGGCCTGGTCAGGACGATCGAGTTCGAATTGACAGATGCCAATCCAAAAGTAGGCATCGTCGAAGGCTCTGGCGTGACTTCGTCGCACTTCCGTGGGAACGTTTGGAAATGTAATCAAGCGAGTGCATTGAAGACGGACGTTGATGAATTGCTGAATCGCACTTGCGAGATCACCAGCGAGTTGCGAAGTCCGGGCCTTCAATTGCAACTGCATTGGTCGTCCGATTTGCAATCTTTGTTGCATGGCGTTCGGGTCTTGGCCGGCATTAGTCGTGCCGCCCGCTAATTCGACACTAAACGGCATTTGGAATGGGAACCAAAGATCCGTGTAACGCAATGGTTCATCCGTTGTGTATCGGGCGACCATCCGTTCTTCGGGATACGGCCACAACGTGATTTTTTCGACCGAGGGAAGTTCCCGCGTTGCTTCCGGCACGGGTTGAGAAATCACAGCCGACAAGTCGTCGCCGCTGGCCGCCTGCTGCAGCATCTTCATGCGTGGCGACCAAAGTGAACTCGTCCCAATGGCCTGAGCTTCCCAGGTGTCCAATTCCAATTTTTGAAAGCTGTCTTTCTCTGCAGGGTACAGAGACGCCCAAAGACTGCCATTTTCTTGTAGTTGCTTCAAACTCGCCGCGACCGGTACGGCTTGCGGGTCTGGATCGACGGTCGTCGGTACAGGAACCCCAACCACAGGGTCGAAAAGTTTGCTGAGTCCGTTTTCATCTTCAACGGCGATCAACCAACGATCGGACTGATCGGCCTTCGACGGTTTGATAATGTATGCATCAAGCCGAAGTTGCCTCATCAACTCCGCGAAAATCCATGCTCGTTCTTTCGCGGTCCCCCGACCGAACATCACAATCTCGTAGGGCGTTCTCGGTGGAGAATCCGCTTCCGGTAGCAGTTCGATATTTCGGACCACCCAATCAAACAAGCCCACTTGCAAATCATTATCTTCGGCCAGTGATCGATTGACGATCTCGCGGAACATCCGAGCGTCACGGATAAACTCAACATCCCGCTCGTCGAAACGCGGACTCACCGTACGCTCCAACGTTCCGGACGGCATGTCCGCTTCAATGCTCTTCGTCGCAGCGGGGGTGAGTGCTTTTGCGGGATCGATCGTTTCTCCGGTGCTGATCCACCATTGATTGAGCAACCCGCTGACCTGATCCGGTGAGGTGTCGAGCCCAAGTCGATCTGGTTCGCACATGCCGATGATCGTGCCAACGAACCGATCGACCCGTTTCTTCTTGGTCGGTGACTTCGAAGTTGTGCCAGCGGGTTTCGATGCAGAACCGCAACCGCCGCATCCGGCGACCATCAGCAGCAACAAGCTGACGCAAATCGCTCGCTCACGGAGCGGTTGCAGTGCACCATGCGAAATACAATTCATGAGATCGGACTTGTGGATATCGAGAAGGTCAGCGGAATCACGAAAGAGTTACGTCCCGACTGCAGCACGAGCGTCAATGAGTGCATCGAGTTCGTCTTTGAGCCTGGCGAGAATTTCGTCGTAGGGATAAGCGCCCAAGGACTCTTCACCCTTTTTGAGGTTCACATAGTTCGGTGCACACCAGAGGCCGAGATCAGCATCGTCGGTTTCCCCCGGCCCGTTCACGCGACAACCCATCACAGCGATCGTGATGGAATGGTCTTTCGCGTAGGCGGTCATCTCTTTGACTTGCTCGGCCAATTCGACAAACGCCTCGTTCTCGACGCGGGAGCAACTTGGGCAACTGATGATGTTGAGCGAGTCCAACCCGAAGTCGACAACCGTGCGAACACGTCCTGCCGCAATGTCGTCGAGAATGCCTCGACCCGCACTAATTTCTTCGTGCTTTCGGTCGTTCGGAACGGTCAGCGAAACTCGGATCGTATCTCCGATGCCGCGACTGATCAGTTGCTCGAATGCAATCCGCGTCTTGATGACACCATCGGGGGGCATCCCCGCTTCGGTCACACCCAGGTGCAGCGGAACTTCAGGCCGTTCCGCGGCAAACCGCTGGTTGACCTCGATCACCTTTTGTGGATCGGAATCTTTCAACGACACGCAGTACCGCGTGAACCCTAAGGAATCCACAAATTCACAGTGCTCCAATGCGCTTTCCAGCATTGGTGTGATGGAATCATCGGAGTCGTACTTGTCGAGTTTCGCCGGATCGACGGAACCACAATTGACGCCGATGCGGATCGCGCAGTCATTTTCCTCGGCGACGCCGATGAGGTATCGGACTTTCTCCTGCCAAGGCTTTTCTCGTTCATGGTGATAGAGATGCCCTGGGTTGTATCGCAGTTTTTGCACGTATGGTGCAACCACTTCCGCGAGCCGATAATTCTCTTGCAAATCGATAGAAAGATTCGCGTCGGTCTGCTTGCGAATTTCGATCAGCGCGGCCGCTTCCTTTTTGCTATCGACGGCCACGCGGACAATGTCCGCACCTGCTTCGCGAAGCTGCTGAATTTGCGAGACGGTGGCATCGACATCCATCGTCTTGGTCGCAGTCATACTTTGGACCGCAATTGGGTTGCCATCACCAATGGTAACCGAGCCGATGGTGACTGCTCTGGTAGGATTCCGAGGCAATTCCACAGGGAAAACCTTTATCGCATGTGTTGGTGTTGATGATCGAGGTCACCGCAATCGGTGACCGGTTTACTTGTCAGAGTCTTTCTTGAAGTCTCCCGCAACGGCGGTAAACAATTTTTCGGGGGACACGTATTTCTTGAATGTCGAGCGTACATCCTCAACCGTGACGGCTTCGATCGACTCTTCCTGCTTCGAGTAGTACTCCATTGTCCGTCCGGCTTGAGCGGTCGCCGCTAGCAATGCGGCCAAGTTGGCATCACTGCTACGGCTCACATCTTGCTTCTGAAGATAACCTTGCTGAGCCGCCTGCAACTCCTTCTCGGTGACTCCGTCTTGGATGAACTTTTCGATCTCCTCACGAATGGCAATTTTGACCTTTTCCAGGTTCTCCGGATTATAGATCGCATACGTGTAAAAAGCCGCCCGTTTATCCAGATCGGAGGCATTGAAGCCGGAACCGACACCGTAGGAGAGTCCTTCTTTCTGCCGTACACGATCAGCCAAACGGGACGAAAGTGAACCGCCGCCCAGAATGAAGTTCGCCAAAACCATCGCCGGGTAATCGGGGTGATCATCGGCCATTGGAATGGCGAGTCCGCTGAAGTAAACGGCGTTGGCTTTGTCCGGTGTTAGGATTTCCTCGTACCCGCCAGCGATCGAATCCGCAACACGCGACTCAAGGCGTTCATAGTCCTGTTTCGCATTCCAGCCGTCGAGGATCTGCATCATCGTGGCGAGCGTTTCATCGGGTTCGAAGTCTCCAACGATCGCCAATTCACCATGATTCGCTCCCAGATACTCGTCGTACAACTCGCGAATCTGATTTCGCGTGACTTCCTTCAGCCTTGCGAGTTGTTCTTTCGGCGTTGGAATGTAACGAGGGTCATCGCTCGGCCAAGGTGTGATGTGGCGACGAACGGCATTCGTGGATAGTGATTGCGGATCGTTGAGTTGTTTTTCGTAACCAGCGATCTGTGCCTGCAGGATGAGCTTGAGTTCGCTTTCCGGAAGTGTCGGTTCGCGAAGGACCTGACGCAGCAAATCCAACACTTTTGGCAACCGCTTGCAATCCGTTTCAACGCGGACGGTAATCGTACCGGCGTCGCCAGAGGCGGCGATTGACGACACGTATTGATCGAGCTTGTCCTGAATCTGTTGCCGAGTCAGCTCTTTGGTCCCACGAAGCATCAAGGTCGGAAGGAGCTCACACGCTTTGACCTTTCCACTGAGGTTCTTCGCATTGCCGTACCGTAGCGTTAGCCGAAGCCGCACGGCTTCCCCTCGCGTCTTCTTCGGCAACAAGGCCACCTTCAAATCATCGCCGATCGTCAAACGTCGGGTTCGCTGTTCGATGTTCTCCGGCGAAGTATCGAAGACCTCACCAGCCGAGACGACTTCTCGTCCTTTGTAATCGCCGATCATCTCAGCGAGGTCTGGCGTCGGTGGCACTGACACTCGTTGTGCGGCCTCTGTGGGAATGAAAAGTCCCACGGTTCGGTTGTTGCGTTCGAGATAAGTTTTTGCGACGCGGTTCACATCCTCGGCGGTCACTTTTTCCAGCCGATCGCGATAGATAAAGTAGAGCCGCCAGTCACCCATTGCCGCCCATTCCGAGAGCTGAATCGCCAACCGCTGCGTGTCTCGTGCCGTCTGTTCGCGGTACTTGAGGAATTTCTGACGGATACGGTCGACCTCTTCCTCGGTCACACCATTTTCCCGTACTTCGTCAATAGTGTCGAGCATGACTTGCAGGATGGCATCGGGCTCATTCCCTTCGGCGGCTTCCGCCATGAACCGGAGAATGCCCGGATCATGCAGTGCGTAAGCCGCTCCACTCACCGACGCAGCCCGTTGTGTTTCCACGAGCGATTTGTAGAGCCTTCCCGATGGCGATTGCGTCATGATTCCTTCGAGGATGTCGATCGCCGGATAATCCGGATGCCCTCCAGACGGAATATGGTACATCACCCCAGCGATTCCAACTTCCCCGACACGACGCAATGTCACCAAACGTTCGCCGTCTTGGGCTGGCTCTTCCGTGTAGGTGTTATCCAAATCGCGTTCCGGCTTCGGAATCGAACCAAAGTACTTCTGCGATAGGCTCAGAGCTTCGTCGGAATCGAACTTGCCAGCGATCACCAGCATGACGTTGTCGGGTTGGTAATACTTTCGGTAGAACGCCTGAAGGTTTTCGATCGGCACCCGTTCGATGTCCGCTCGGTTTCCGATTGTCGATTGACCATAATTATGCCACTCGAAAGCGGCGGCGGTCATTTTCTGTGACAGGACGCGTGATGGATTGTTTTCGCCGCGTTCGAACTCATTCCGCACGACCGACATTTCGGATTGCAGGTCTTCATCTTTGACAAAGCTATTGACCATCCGATCGGCTTCCAGCCGAATGGCGAATTCTAGGTTATCGCCGACCGCCGGGAGCGTTTCGTAATAGTTTGTCCGATCGAGCCAAGTAGTGCCGTTGAAGACAGCGCCGCGTTCGGTCAGGATTTTGGGAATGTCAGGATGGGTTGGCGTTCCCTTGAACAACATGTGTTCCAAAAGGTGAGCCATTCCCGCTTCGCCGTAGCCTTCATGTCGCGATCCAACGAACACCGTCATGGCGACGGTGACGGTTGGTTTGGACGAATCCGGAAACAGCAGCACCCGCACGCCGTTGGGCAATTTGTACTCGTCAATCCCTTCGATGGAAGTGACCAACTCAAGCTTCGAGGCTGGCTGTGATGAAGCGGTCGATTTCGAGGGACTTTCGGCAGCCGATGCCGGTTCGTCGAGATTCATAAGAAAGGACAATCCGATTCCAAAATAGGTCGCGGTCAAGATGCTCAACGCGGGCCGTCGCATGCATAACTCCTGCTTGCCAAGTCGGACAAACATCCAAGATGAATGAGAACCCACTCGCAATGAGATCCATATCCGAGGGGTTTGCTCTAGATCCTAGCAACCCCGTTAGAACAAGGAAACCGTCCAGAGATTTGCGATCCGGAAAGAGTTTGTGATAAGTTGTTGAACACCGCAAACGTTCGCGTTTTGCGGCTGGCCAGGTAATGTTCCTCCCTCCCCCATGCGAGCCAACCATGATCTTGAAACACCCCAACCCAATCTCTCTATTTTCCGGATTGATACTGTTTGCCGTGAGTTTGGTGCAGATCGGAAGTGCGGAAGAGAATTGGCCATCCTACCGGGGTCCGCAAGGCGATGGACACGCTCGGGAAACAGGACTGCCGACGGAATGGGGAACCGCCGATGTGGCTTGGAGCACCCCCCTGCCCGGCGAAGGCCAATCATGCCCCACGATTTGGGGAGAACGTATTTATATGACGGCTTCGCTGCGTCGTGGCGAAGAGCGTGTTGTGTTCTGCGTCAATCGCAACGACGGCCGAATTCTCTGGCAAAAGACGGCTTGGACGGGGCGCCCGGAGCCAACTCACAAGATGACTGGCTGGGCCTCGGCAACCTGCGCGACGAATGGAAAGTACGTTTACGCGTTTTTCGGTCACGGCGGCGGGTTGTTCTGTTACACGACCGACGGTGATCTCGTTTGGAATCAGAAACTCGGTAACTTCGAAGGGCCATGGGGAACGGCAGCGAGTCCGATCCTGTACAAGAACCTGGTGATTCAGAACTGTGATGCCGACGTCAATGCCGCGATCGCAGCCTTCGATCAGGAAACTGGCGATCAAGTCTGGCGAACGAAACGGGAAAATTACCGGGGATGGAGCACTCCCGTGTTGGTTGATGTCAAAGGGAAAAAAGAACTTGTTCTCAACGGACATCTGGGTGTGCGTGGTTACGACCCGGACACCGGAAACGAACTCTGGTTCTGTCGAGGCTACAACGGTCGTGGCACGCCGATGGTGACACCGGGAGCCAACGGTCTGCTGCATGTGATCTGCGGTCGAGGGGGCGATGCCTTCGCGATCCGTCCTGGTGGGCGAGGCGACGTAACCGCGACGCACCGTGTTTGGCATACACCACGGTTGCGGGGGCGTGACTTGCCTTCGCCGATCGTACTGGATGGTCAAATGCTGGTCGCAAACATGGCGGGAATCCTGTCGAGCTACAACTCGGACAATGGAAAGAATCTCTGGCGTGGACGACTCGGTGGCAATTACTCCGCGGCTCCACTGGCTTACCAGGGACTCGCGTTTTTCCTTAGTGAAGATGGTCGAACCGTCGCAGTGAAACCCGGGCCGCAAATGGAAATCGTCACCGAGAACCTGCTGAAACCGGCCGCCGAAGAGGTCTTTCGCTCCACGCCGACCCCAAGTGACGGGCAAATCTTCATTCGGTCAACGCGTCGTCTCTATTGCATTGGCGAGCGCAACCAAGATGCCAGCTGACTGAGATAAAAATTCGTGGTCCTGCGTTGTTCCATATTGTCTCTGACCCCCGTTGGCGAAAGCGATTTCTGATGGAAGAGCGAGACACAGGCAGCGAATCCAACTTCGGTATTCCCTACTTTCGCCGTCTATTCGGCACGCGACCGGAACCTGTCGAAGTGTCTTACGCAGGCGCGAGTCATCCCGGTCGCGTCCGGCGAACAAACGAAGATAACTTCGCGATTGTTCGCCGACGACGGACTCGCGATGTCTTATTGACAAGCTTGAACGCTGATTCGCTTCCGGCAGCGAACGACGAGGCCTACGTCTTCGTGGTTGCCGATGGCATGGGGGGGTATGCGGCTGGTGAAATTGCTAGCCAAGCCGCGATTGAGGTCGCCTGGCAGATTGGAGCAACGGAACTCAAATGGCCAATGATTCATGGCAAGCATGAGTCACTTGAGCTTGAGTCCAAACTTCAGACGTATGGAAAGTTGATGGACCATTTTCTCCGCGAGATGGTCAACGCGGACCCAGACCTAGAAGGAATGGGAACAACCTTCGTTGCCGCCTACAGCCTGGGGATGGAGGTCTTTGTTGGGAATATCGGAGACTCGCGGGCTTACGTTTTTCGGGACCACGAACTGCTGCGGCTTACCCGTGATCATACCCTTGCGGAACAGTTGATCGAACGAGGAGTCATGGAACCCGACACCCCAGAAGCCGATCAGTTCTCCCACATTCTTGTGAATTGTCTAGGCGGATCGAGCGAAGGGGCGGTTGCAGAGATTCACCACGTGACACTTCGCGACGGCGATTTGCTGCTGCTTTGCACTGATGGATTGACTGACATGCTGCCAGATCACGAAATCGCAGCCGTGATTGATGATCGCCAGTCGCCGGATCAAGCGGTGCAGAGTTTAATCGATCTCGCATTGGAAGCCGGCGGTGAAGACAACGTGACGGTGGTCATCGGTGAGTACCACCAACCTTCAACAGCCGATGCTGAAAACGCCACCACTGAAGAATTCGAATGAGGTGACGAATTCCATCACCTCATCCTTGAGCGGGCCTCTCGGTTGTGCTGACGCCCTATCGATCAATCTCGCCCATCACGACATCCAGAGACCCAACAATTGACGGAATGTCCGCGATGAGTGTTCCGGGGCTAAGCAGTCCCGTCACTGCAAGGTTGCAGAATGAAGAACTTTTGGCTCGCACGCGAAGTGGCTCGGCTTCACCGTTGCCGACGACATAGAAGCCCATCTGACCGCGTGGGCACTCGGTTTCGAGATAGCACTCGTCCTTTGGCAGCTTCGTACTGAATTTGTGAGCGACTCGGAACGTGCCTTCTGTCGACGGATATTTCTCGATGGCTTGTCGGACGAGTCCGATTGACTCGACGACTTCTAGCATTCGCACGTAGAACCGACACCAGTTGTCACCAAGTTCGGCTTCCGGTGGGGCATCGTTGAATGGCGCAAACGGGACTTTGAAGTCGTATCCCTCATACATCCGTGTGTAGATCGGTTCGCCATCGCGTCGCAAGTCGTGGTCGACTCCACTGCCCCGCAACACCGGGCCCGTGCACCCGTAATCAATCGCCTCTTCGCGACTCAGTGTTCCGATGGCGGCTGTCCGTTTGATGAAGATCGCATTTCGCGTCAGCAAGGCATGGTACTCTTGGATTCGCTTCTCCAGCCATTCCAAGAAGATCAGAACGGCATCCGTCCATGCGAGTTGGGCAGACGCGCCTTCTTTGAGAACCGGCCATTTCTTGCGAAGACCACGATCCGACGAGGTGATCGACGCCAAGCCTGGCGGGATCGTAATGGTCTCTGGCAGATCGTGAGTTGCCCCACCAATTGTGATGTAACTGTAAGTCAGTCGCGCACCGCAGACTTCTTCGAACAAATCAAGAATGATTTCACGTTCGCGGAAGGCGTACAGGAACGGGCTAAATGATCCTAAGTCGAGGCCATAAGCTCCCATCGCAACCAAGTGGCTCGCGATCCGGCCGAGTTCGGCGATGATGACTCGCAAGGTCATCGCTCGCTCGGGAACTTCCATTTTGAGAAGTTTTTCCGCCGTGAGCGCCCAGCCGAGATTCATGTTCATCGCGGCGAGATAGTCCATGCGGTCCGTATACGGGATGTATTGAACCGGCGTGAGATTCTCACCGATCTTCTCGGCACAGCGATGCAGATAGCCGATGTGTGGCGTGACTTCACGAACGACTTCACCATCGGTCCGCAACAGCAACCGCAGCACGCCGTGCGTACTCGGGTGCTGCGGGCCCATGTTCACCAACATCTCGTCGGTATGAACGTCAAACTCAACTACCCGAGGATCTTCGATCGCCATGCTCATGGTGTGTGGTCCGTATTATCAATCAGTAGGTCAGGCAATGCCCAACAAATTTTTGGGGGATGACGGATTTTGAAATCTAGGGGCCAGCAACAGGACATCAGGCGCAACCTGACCTACAACTTAGCCACCACAATCGGCGAACTTTGGCCAACGGTTATATCCAATGGTTGGGTCATTTGAGCGTAAGTTTCTGATCAATTCGACTTCTCGTCTGCTCGCTTCTTGATCTGAAGCAGTTTCGGAAGACCAAAGAATCTCCTTGCGAACCGTGAAATCACGTTGTTCGGCATCTGAAAAATCAGCTGCTACGAGAGAACTATTCACGCTGCCAAAATAGGTCAAGGTTCCAGTCAAATCTTTGCCGACGTAAATTTTGCCGTTTGGGTAAGTAATCTTGAAAATGACTTTCATTTTCGCCCCTCGATCACTTCCGCACGTCCTATTACAATGTTGTGCACAAGTGATCTCACACTGCCCTTACTTCCCGCGAATCCCGTGGTATTCCAGTGGGAACTCGTAGTCTTTTCGCAGGGCATGGCCGACCCAGTCTTCGGCACAGAGGATGCGACGGAGGTTGGGGTGGCCAACGAAGTTGACGCCGACGAGATCGAAGCACTCACGTTCGTGCCAGTCGGCAATCGCCCACACACCGGACACCGTCGGAACTTCCGGAAGTTGGCCGGGTTTGTCGTCTTTCCAGCGGGGCAGAATGACTTTGATGACAATCGCGTGTTTGTGGGTGTAGCTCGACAGGTGATAGACGACTTCCACGTGCGGATCGTGACCAAACTTCTTGGCTTTTTTCTCGTCCGGCTCGCAGTAGTCAACGCCTGTCAAATCGTTGAGATGATCGAATCCCAGACGCGAGTCTGTCTTGAGGAATGTTGCAACCTCCGCGAGGGAATTGGCCGACACTTCGATCCAAGGATCGATTGATTCCGTGTGAAGTTTCGTGATGACGGAATCGCCGAACTGTTGAACGAGGGAGTCGAAAATCTCTTGGGGCGACATGGCAACTCTCATACGAAAACCGCCGGCGATTGACCGGCGGAGACTTGGGGTGGTCGATCAGAATTAGACGCCAACTGGTTCCCGCGGTTGCGATGGGGCGGGAGCCTCGACTGGCGGGGGAGTGCGTGGACGAGCGGCTGCCTGTTTCGCTTGCTCCGCGACGGCACGGACCCAATCCAGATCGCCACGCTTCCACACGTAGGCGAAACCAACCAGCAGCACACTGAAGAAGACAAGGATGTCAAAGAAGCCAGTCCAGGCCAACTGACGTGCGGTATCAGCAGCGACGGCGGTTGCGTTCGCGTCGCCCAGGAGCGTTTGACTCAGAACTTCTCGTTGGGGTTCGCTCAACGCGGGATCCGCCAATTGAGTTGCGGTGCCGTAGACCATGGCCCAGGGGAAGAAAAAGGCGACTTCAACATCGAAGATGATGAACAGCAACGCAACGACGTAAAAGCGGAGATCGAACTGAATGTAGCTCGAGCCGATGGTTGGCTCACCACACTCGTAGATGGAATCTTTTTCGGCTGTTGGCAGTTTGGGCCGAACGAGTCGTCCGATAAGAAGTGGGACGATCAAGCCGCCAATTGCCACAAGCGTGAACAGGAAGAAATGACCGACAATGCTCGTCATGAGTGGTGTCCGTTCGACTGGTTTGATCTTCGTTCGGCAAAAGTCTAACCGATCGCGTCTCGACAACCAAGCATACGAGGCCGGTTTCCAGCGATTTCCACTGAACCGAATTCCCCGTCAGAGAACTTCGTCGAAGTAGTCGCCACCAGTAAAGTCGTGCACGGGGTCAACGGAGCCGTCTTGGAGAGATTGGCGACCACCAATTCCAGCGTCGACTTCGTGCCAATATTGAATTTCCGGCTCGCCCAGCTGCCAACACAAGCAAGCTTCACGACCGTTGATCCAGGTGTGGAAGTCGACCAGTCCGGCGTAGGGGTCTTTCAATTCGACACCCAACGATTCCAGTTCTTCGACAAAGGAATCCAATCGAGACAAGTCGTCTTCGAGTTCCTGCTCCATCTGCTCAAGTTCTTCGGTGTAGAGCCTGCCGACTTCGCGGTTTGATTCTCCTCGAAGCTCAAGAACCCGTGTTAGACGAGATTGGCGATCGTGAATATCTCGGTAGAGTTCGACGATGTCGGAGACGATCGAACGGACGAGTGGCAATCGAGATTGCGCCTCGTCAACTGAGAAAAACCGTTTTGCTGCAGCATTCATGACCGCTCCCTTCAACCCAATCGCGTTGCGACCTTGCAACACTCGGGATGCAAATTCGATTGACGTCCGTTTCCGCGAGCGCGATTCAAATATTATTGTCGCTGACCTAAATTAAATCGTAATTCCGACGCTAACTTGGAGTCTCCGAATACTCGAATGGACTCGATTCCCCTTTGACCCAAACCGGTTCGTCGAGAACTTTCGACTCCGCCACCGCGGTTGGGTTCAATGTGGCTTGTCCCCAAGCGACCTGCAACGGAAGCTTCGCGAAGTCGACGACACAACCGTCTCGACTATAGCAGCTTAG
Source organism: Thalassoroseus pseudoceratinae (assembly GCF_011634775.1). NCBI lineage: Bacteria > Pseudomonadati > Planctomycetota > Planctomycetia > Planctomycetales > Planctomycetaceae > Thalassoroseus > Thalassoroseus pseudoceratinae. The sequence goes on along the minus strand of NZ_JAALXT010000003.1, from coordinate 1,058,493 downwards.
GTCATGATTCGAGCCCATGAAGATACAATCCACTGGACAGGGTTCCACACACAATGCACAAAACATGCACTTCGTGTAATCGATGACGAATGTGTCGACTCGGAACCCTTTGCCGACCGGGCTTTTTTCTTTTTCGATGTAGATGCAATCGACCGGACACGCGACGGCACATTTCTCACAGCCAATGCACGTCGTGAGATCGAAGCGGTGAAAACCACGGTATCGCGATTTCACCGGAACGGGCACCTCAGGGTACTCGTAGACTTCGGTGAATGTGCGGCGACGGTACGTCTTGAACCACGTCAGCAGGGTAATGGCCATTCCCTGCACAACGGTTTTCACCGTGACGTAAATATTGCGGAACCATTCACCCATGATGGACCTCGTCAGGTGCGTTTTCAATTCACGATTTCACCCGACAAGCATGAGATCCATGCCGTTAAGGAGAATGTCGCGGTGCTGAATCGTTGCAGATGTAGACTCTGTTTTCGACAATTGCCATGATTATAGATGGCATGCGGCCCAACGCAAGGGAGCCAATGCGGAGAAAAAGGTCTTCGAAATTGGTCCCGTTGCCTCAACGCGTGTTATCAGCGATTATGCACGGCGAAACCGTCGTCTTCCGATTTTCTTGTGATCGAAATTTTGAACCAAAGTACTTCCCACACCATGAACGAAACGACGATCGCAGGCGTGCTCACTCCCGGCGGACGCGGTGCTGTCGCGACGATAATGGCGACGGGGAATCTCGCGCATGGCATTGATGATTTTTTCACGGCTGCAAATGGTCGCCGTCTTACGGACCAGGTTTTAAATCGTGTCGTCTTCGGGCAGTGGGGGGATGATCCGGCAGAAGATGTTGTCGTCTGTCGCGTATCTGAAGAGGTCTGTCGCATATCTGAAGAGCAAGTTGAGATTTCGTGTCACGGTGGTGATGCGGCGACACGGCGCATCCTGTCGGATCTCAATTCTGTAGGAATGGAAACCGCCCCACCCAGTAAGTTGCTTGCTCGGACACAATCCCCGTTTGAAGCCGATTGGACTTTGGCTACATCGCGAGCCGTAACAACGAAAACGTTGCGAATTCTGTTGCAACAACGGTGTGTTTTCCCAAAAGCCATTCAGTCGATCATCGAGATGTTCTCGGACGGATCGCACGAGGCAGCTCAGCAATCGCTAAGGGAAATCTTAGAATGGGGGCGATTCGGACAACATCTGAACCAGCCATGGGAAGTGGTTTTGTGTGGCCGACCGAACGTTGGTAAGTCGTCCTTGATCAATGCCTTGCTGGGTTTTCAGAGGGCGATCGTTTTCGACCAGCCCGGCACGACTCGCGACGTCGTTCGGGGAGAAACCGCGATCGATGGTTGGCCGATGCGGTTTGCCGACACCGCCGGTATTCGAGAGACCGCAGAATCGCTGGAATCTGCGGGGATTGAACGAACTCGGCAGATGTTGGCCAAAGCCGACCTGCGATTGATTGTCTGTGACCTCAGCGAACCCTTGGATGCCGACACCGACCAACTTCTCCGTGAATTTCCGGATGCATTGCATGTGGCGAATAAGTTTGACTTGCCAACGCAATGGCCAGCGGATCGGTTGGCGGGAATGCACTTAGTTTCGTCCGCGACTCGGCAAGGTCTTCCAGGATTGGTTGAAGCAATTGGCCAGCGATTGGTTCCGATCGTGCCGAACGACGATCAGGCCATCCCGATCTCACCACGGCAAATCGAAACACTTCAAATAGCACACGATTCGCCACCGGAAACGGCAGTTGAGATATTGAATAGCTTGGTCACCCCCGAACGGTGAAATGTTTAAGGCCTATTTGCCGAGCAAATGACGCAACGCCGGTTCGAGTTCCGGGTAGCGAAAGCTGTATCCGCTTTCGAGCGTCCGATTTGGTAACACCTTGGCACTTGCGAGCAGGAGTTCGTCTGCCATTTCACCAAGTGCCAACTTCGCCGCAAAACCCGGTAGCGGAATGATGGTTGGTCGGGAGAGCACTTTGCCGAGAGTTTTTGTGAATTCTTTGTTGGTCACTGGATTCGGGGCGGTCGCGTTGATCGGGCCGGAAAGATCGTCTTCGGTCAATGCATGATGGATGATGCCAACAAGATCTTCGATCGCGATCCAACTCCACCATTGTTTGCCACTTCCAACCTTCCCACCACCGCCGAGTTTGAATGGCGTGAGCACCTTAGACAACGCTCCGCCTTTCGGTGTGAGTACCACGCCAATTCGCACATTGACTACACGAATGCCCTTCTCGCGGGCCGGTTCGCACGCGGCTTCCCACTCTTGGCAGACATCGGCCAAGAAACTCTCACCCGGTGGGCTGTCTTCGGTCAGCTCTTCATCCCCACGGTCGCCATAATAGCCAATTGCGGAGGCGCACACCAAAGTCTTGGGAGGGTTCTCCATGGCCGCAAGGCTTTCACAGAGTAGTCGGGTACCCTCGGTCCGGCTGTTTCTGATTCGACGTTTCTTGTCTTTCGTCCAACGCCCCTGAATCGACTCTCCAGCCAAGTGCACGACGGAATCGAACCCTTGGTCAGCAATCGCTGTTGAGTCGATCGTCCCTTCCTGGGGATCCCAGGCGACGGTTTCTCCCTGCTTGTCCGGACTGCGCGTCAGACCCGCGACGGAATGACCGCCGGATGTCAGAAACGTTGCGAGTTCCGAGCCGACCAATCCGCTTCGTCCGCTGATTAAAACTTTCATGGGTTGCCGATCTGGATGTTTTTGTTGAGTCCGAAAATGAGTCATAGCGTCGGCTTTCGTGACGCGATGACGAAAATCAAACATGCGTCGCAATTTTCGTCGCACGATCCCGCCGCCGAACGCTGCACCAAGAAAACCGAACGGGACGCGATATTCGATATCGTCTGTCAGGATGCTTGATTCATCACCGGCGGGCGTCATCAGATGCCGATGATGCCATGCGGCGAATGGGCCGGCTAACTGTGTATCTTCGAATTGCCGACCCGGTTGCACGTTTTTCAGTTCCGCCAACCATCTTTGTTTGATCGGCCCGACGACACCGACACGGATTTCCGTCTGCTGGCCATCTTCGAGTCTCTCCAACGGTTGCGAGACTTCCACACTCTCCCACGGCGGAGCCAGTCGCTCAAACGCACCCGGGTTGGAATGCCATTGGTAGAGGAACTCCGCGGGGACAGGGATTGAGACCGTTTGTGTAAATTTCGGCATCCATGGACCTTCTTGTCGGATTCGATGTGGGAAACTATTGTAACACGAACCGATTTGTCCATCAGATTTTCGTCCTCTTATCCAGCAAAAATCGTTGACGTTTCCTCCTCGACCTCAATCAACTCAGCTTGCCAACGGAGACTGTGTCGTCGCTTGGCTCCGTCCGGAACTTGTCCACGGTTCCCGAGCGATCCAGGAGTGTGAGCGGATTTTGTGTTCGGACGAATTAGTGCGGTATCGGCGATTTCTTCGACCGGCCGATCGGCATCGGTTTTTGGTGGCTCACACATTGAAACGGATTTGGCTCAGCAAATTCTTGCAAACTCCCGCCGATCGTTTGCGATTTGAAATCGACCAGTTTGGGAAACCTTCGCTGTTGGGTGACCATCACCGTCGTCTTGCATTCAATCTGTCCCATACGACTGGCCTGGTGGCCTGCGCTATTGCCGACGCTGGGACCGTAGGGATTGATGTCGAAGATTGCTCTCGGGCAATTAATATCGAGATCGGCAAAACGGTCTACTCGGAATCCGAGATGAACGCGATGCGTGCTCTGGAGGAATGCGAACAACGTAACCGTTTTTTTCAACTCTGGACCTACAAAGAAGCGTACTCGAAGGCGCGAGGTTTGGGGTTTCAACTGCCCATGAAGCAATGTGAATTTCACTTTCCGCCCGAGCAGTCCGTTCAGCCGAAGTTTGGGGCCGACGTGCATGACGATCCGAGTCGCTGGCGGTTCGTGTCCCGATTAATCGAGCCGAACCATCGTTGTGCCGTGGCGGTGCCGATCGAACGGGAGAGCCCCGGTCGCGTGGATTTCTATGAGTTCTCGGAGCGAGACTTGCGAGCCGAACCGGAATAAACCTCAGACGGATGGCGTTAGCCCTTCGAATTGCGCAAACACCGGCAGTGAAGGATTGTTCCGGAACTTATCGGGTGTTAGGATTAATTGTTCTGTCGTTCTCGTTCGCGGAAGATTCAAGCCAGACTCTCTCGATCGGTTTTCTTTGGCGATTCCGTCTGATGAAGGTGGCGTCCATGCCTACTCCGTTTGCTGTGCAGTGTCCATCGTGTAAGGCACGATTGAAAATCAACGCCCCCGATGCGGTCGGGAAAAAGGTCCGTTGTCCCAAATGCGAGACGACCTTTCGCGTGAGCCAACCGAAATCCGCGGGGCCTAAACGGAGCAAACCGAAGCCGCCGGTAGATGAATTCGGTGACGATGAATTCGACGATTTCGAGGATTATGAAGACTACGAGGATGATGGTGGCTTCGACGACTTCGAATCGCCACCGACGCGACGCCGATCAGCAAGCAAACCGGCCACTAGTCGTTCGGCAAAATCGAAAGGCAAGTCCGGCGGAAGTCGGAAGAAAAAAGGCAAGAAGAAGTCGAGCAGTTCCGGTCCATCCCCATTGCTCATCGGTGGAAGTGCAGCAGCGGCTGTCCTGTTGATTGCCATTCTGATCTTTGCTTTTAGCGGTGGAAGTGCGGCTACGGGGTCGGACGGCAACGTGGTCGATATGACCTATCTGCCCCAGAACATGGTGGGATTTGCCTATGTCGATTGGCAGCAGATTGTCGATTCTCCGGAGTTCTCGAAGTACGAGAACACCCCGCAATTCCAGCAGGCCATGAAAGAAATGACGGCTGCCACAGGATTGACGAGTCGAGATGCAAAAAGTTTTACAATCGGATTAGTTGCGGCGGAACCGGGCGGGCGAGCCCCTGTGGATGACCAGGGCACCGTCGTTGTTGTGCGTCTGGTCAAACCTCTGGATCGATCCAAATTGGAGAACGATCCAACAACAAGCAGCAGCGACTACAACGGCCAACAGATTTATTCATCGAGCCAAGGCGGTACAACCCAATTGTTGCTACTGGAGAACGATCAGGTGATCGTTTTTGGCCAGCAGTTGAAGACCATCCAACAAGTTGTCGATCAAGGAACGACATCGCCGCGGCGAACACAATTCGACTTTGTGGATAACACGCAAGCACTCTTTGCCGCGTTCGTTCCGCCGGATCCGAATGCGTTTCGAGCGGAGGCATTCCAAGGAGCGGCCCCGCAACTGCCACCGATGATTCCCCCGAACATCGCGACACCATTACAAGCCATGATGACGGCCGTTCAAAGTGACTTCATCGGTGGTGCAATCGGTTTAACTCCGTCTGGTGATCGCAGCAAGTTTAAGCTGCAGGTGCAATGCGGTTCTTCTTCGAGCGCAAGCACGATTGCCAGTTCCGGCGATCAATTGCTCTCTGAGGTCAGCACGCTGCTCGAGGGGTTCAAAGCGATGATGCCGCCGGAGCAGCAAACTGTCGTGACGGACCTGATGGATGGTATCGCGTTCGACTCCAGCGGCCAAACAGCGGAACTCAGCCTGGTTGTTCCCAATAATATTGCCGATTCCATGCCCGGTGGCGGTCTGCCTGGGATGCCGTCGCTTCCTGGCTTCGGCGGTGGTGGAGGCAATCCTGTGTCGGACGCCAGAGATGCCGCGCGAAACGCTGGCAGCAAGAACAATCTCAAGCAGATTGGGCTGGCATTCCATAACTATCATGCGGTCTACAAATCGCTGCCGATCACCAAGAGTGAACCGAAATACTTCGACGAAAATGGCCAGCCGAAATTGAGCTGGCGGGTTCACATTCTGCCGTTCCTCGAACATGTGCCATTGTATGAACAATTTCATCTCGACGAGCCTTGGGACAGCCCCCACAACCGCCCGCTCGTGAATCAGATGCCCGATATTTTCAAGAGGCCCGGATCGGCTTTGCGACCTGGCCACACCACATATCTTGGGGTCAAAGGGCCAGGGGCGATTTTTGAACAACCTGCGGGTTTGGGATTTCGTGACATTACCGATGGGTTGTCAAATACGATCATCGTGGTTGAAGCGGCTGACCAAAACGCTGTGATTTGGACCAAGCCGGGCGATTTCAGCTACCAACCCGCGAACCCGACGAATGGTTTAATCGGTCCCTCAGGAAGTTTCAACGCCCTGCTCTGCGATGGAGCTGTGCGTGTCATTTCCCAAACCATCGATCCTCAAACTCTGTTGCATTTGTTCCAGCGAAATGACGGAAACCCTGTCAATTTCTAGGACCGACGGATTCAGCCTCTGGAAATCGAAATGAGCGATCAGCCGCAACAGGACAGCGAGGAAACCCACGACCATGAAGAGGGCCTCACCGGAGGAAATGTCGTCGTACTTGACGATGGCCCGTATGACGAGCCGCTGAACGTGGCTGGCGAGCCGACATTGGAGGTTCGCGATCTGTGTCGGTATTTCGGTCGCCTCAAAGCGGTCAACCACGTCGAATTTCGAGCGTATCCCGGGCAGGTCGTCGGATTCATCGGCCCTAACGGTGCTGGGAAAACCACAACGATGAGGATCCTCGCTACGCTGGAAATGCCGACGGCGGGCGATGCGTTTATTTGCGGCCACTCGGTCGTGGATGATCCGGATAAAGTCCGCGGGATCCTTGGGTTTATGCCGGATAGTTTTGGCAAGTACGCCAACATGAACGTCGTGGAATACCTCGACTTCTTCGCTCGCGCCTACGGTTTTCGTGGTTCGAAACGACGAGATGCCATCGAGCGTGTCTTGGTCTTCACAGAGTTGAGGAAACTGGCCGAGAAGCCAATCGACACGCTTTCCAAAGGGATGTCGCAACGTTTGGGGCTCGGTCGAACGTTAATTCACGATCCGGAAGTCTTGATTCTCGATGAACCCGCCGCCGGGTTAGACCCGCGTGCTCGAGTGGAACTGCGAGAACTCATCGGCCTGCTTGCCAAAGAACTGAACAAGACTGTGCTGATCAGTTCTCACATCCTGACAGAACTTGGCGAAATCTGTAATTCTGCGGTCATCATCGAAGCTGGGAAGATTCTGGCTAGCGGGACGATCGACGAAATTCGAGCGATGCAGCGTCAGAAAGCACGTGGGCATAGCACGTCTTCCACTCTTGTTTGTCGCGTGCTTTCGCGTGGTGAAGAACTCGAACGTTGGGTGCTTGAACAACCGTTTGTATCCGAAGTCAAACGAGCAGAACAGGTGCTGACGTTTGATTTCGAGGGGCCCGCGGAACCGCAAGCCGACTTGCTCAAGAAAATGATCCAACAGGACTTCCCAGTCGTGGAATTTCAGAGCAAATCCGAAAGCCTCGAAGACGCTTTCATGGCTATTACAGAGGGCATCACGCAATAAAAATCGGGTTTGTCATCGAATCAACGAATGACAAACCCGCCGAAGATCAAAGGCTGACACTTCTTGGTATTGATTACCGCTCCTCGACCTGTGAACCGATGTGGTTGATCAGGTTTTTCGGGATGCCACCCATTCTCATGCGTTTGCCGAAGTCCGGGTGATTGAAGTTCGTTTCTTGAAGTTGCTCCCAAACCGGTTTTGCGTCGGCACCGACGATATCCAGTGCATTGAGTGCGAGCGTCGATGTGAAGACGTCTTTCGTCTGAGGATCGGCATATTTCACCAGTACTTCTAACGCTGCATCGCGATTGGCTTTTGAACCGTATCGGGCGACGGCTTCTGCAGCTGCGATGGCAACACTGGCCGAGTCGTCGCTGAAGCGTTCGATCAAGTCATCTTCAGCGAATCGAACAGCTTCTTCGCCGCGAACTGTGAACCCGATCACTGCCCAATAGCGAATGGCCGCATCGTCCGCGAACAATTTCGGCAGTAGCTTCGTGTTGACTTGTTTCGCCGGGCGGAAGGTCGCTAAATCGGCGACTTCCAAGATTTCACGAAGCGGATATCGGTCGGGATCGTGAGCCATGTCGTAGATCGTTGAGTTGCCGGCTCGTTCGTGCATCATCGCTTCGGGCAGAAATCCCGTATCGCGAGTTTCCATCAGAAAATCGTGTTGAGCGATTCGCAGGTCGCGTAACACCTTCGCGTGTTCCGGCGAATTGACGAGGTTGTGGACTTGGTCTGGGTCGCTGCGGAGATCGTATAATTCTTCACTCGGTTTGACCTGCCAGAAGTGCGATTGCTGTTCGTTGAGCTCCCCTGCATCGAAGCGGGCTTTCCAAACTTTCGTGGTTGGAGTTTGGAACATGTAGTCCACGTGTTCGCCGTATCGTCGATGCGGCAGATAGTTGCGGATGTATTGAAACCGTTGATTGCGGATCGTGCGGACCATGTCGATTCGTTCGTCCATCCGCCCCCGGAAACCATGAAGGAATGGCTTTGCACCGGCCTCGTGCCGTCCTAGGAATGCTCGGCCTTCCATGTGCGAGGGTGGTTCCACACCGGCCAAACTCAGCACGGTCGGAGCAAAGTCAACGAAGGCGACCAGGCGGTTCGATTTCGAGTTGGCGATGGATTTCTCCGTGGTCAGTGAACGATATTTCTCCGGAATCGACACCACCAACGGGACGTGCAGGCCGGAATTGTACGGCCAACGTTTGCTACGTGGCATGCCCGCACCGTGGTCTCCGAAGTAGAAGACAATCGTGTTCTCACGCAGTCCATCGTCATCGAGTTCCTGTAAAACGCGACCGACTTGTCGATCCATTTCGGTCAGCTTGTCGTAGTACTGAGCCCAATCCTGACGAACCTCGGGAGCATCGGGATGATACGCGGGCACCCGCACTTTGGCCGGATCGTGAACCGGTTTGTGACCCTTACGTTTGCGAATTTGGCTTTCGTGGGTCGTTGTGAAGTTGAAGACAGAGAAAAACGGCTGACCATCTTTCCGCCCACGCCAATGGGCTTTGCGACTCGATTCGTCCCAGACTTCGCCCGGTTTGCGGAGGTTGTAGTCTTCTTTGGAATTGTTGGTGCAGTAGTATCCGGCTTCACGCAGATACTGCGGGAACATCTTGAACGAGTCCGGCAGTTGGACCATGCTCCGCATGTGCTGTGCCCCCAGGCTCGGCGGATACATTCCGGAGATGATCGTCGTCCGGGCTGGTGCGCAAACGGGGGCGGTGGACCAGGCATTGAGGTACACGATTCCGCGACTGGCGAGGGCGTCGATATTCGGAGTGTCCGCGTATTCGTCGCCGTAACATCCCAAGTGGGGCCCGTTGTCTTCGCTACTGACCCAAAGAATGTTCGGGAGATCCGCCGCTGACACCGGCAAGGAACTGAGGCCGACAATGGCCCATGTGAGGAGAAAACGCATGATGATTCGTCCTTTGATCGGATGTGTTTGCGTGTGCGCGTCTAGTATTCCATGCCGTTCTGTCCGATGCCAGTCATGCGGCCGGAATGATTCAGTCCAATGTCAAATCACACAGTGCTTCAAGGACTTCACGTTGCGGCAGACCGATCACGTTGCTCAGGCTTCCCGTCACCTGCGACACAAACACGCTGCCTGCATCTTGGATGGCGTACCCCCCTGCTTTCCCCACCGGTTCGCCGGTTCGCAAATACCACTCGATCCATTCGTCTGATAAGTTGTGGAATGTCACTTCGGTTCTCACGATCTGTTCGATTGTCCGTTGCCCGTCTGTCAGGCAAAACGCAGTGGCGGCCTCGTGAGGTTTTCCCAGGAGATATCGTCGAAACCATTTCCGTACTGTCGATTGCCAATCGTCATGCGGAGGTTGGCCCAGCACGATTTTCTGATCATCGGACTCCGGTTGATCCGCCACAATGACCGTGTCGGCTGTCAGAACGAGTCGTGGCTCCTCAGGGTTCTGAATTCGATCGCTGGTTTGCTGACAGACATCTTGCAGTTTTGTCCGCGCGATGGATTGCAAACGGGCGGCGATTTCGGTCCATCCATGCAGCCCGGCAAAGTTCGCTTCGTCGCTGGAACTCGGCGGCAGAATCTCGATTTGCCGATCGCCATTGGGCAGTAGCTGCGCGAGCAATTCCCGTCTCCGTGGCGATCGGGAACCGAGAACAACAGGAAAATTCGGCCGCATTGCAGTCCTTCGGGGTTGATGAATTGATCGGCAAACGGAAACACTCTTTTCATGGCAGCAAAAACGTGAAAAGATATCGGGGCAAGCCGAGTGTCGTGTGCCGTGCTGACTATTGATGGATTGATCATGCGGAATTTGAAGATCGGGGCAACTCAAGAGCATCAATTTACGGCGAGTGAGGCACACTCTGTGCAACTCCCCGGATTGCCGTTGGTTCTTTCCACACCGCACTTGATCTGGCACTTGGAGACGGCGGCCATGAAATTGCTCGAACCGTATTTGGAAGCTGGCGAACTTTCGGTCGGGACGCATGTTGACGTCGAACACCTGGCCCCAACGCCCATGGGAAGCCCGGTTGTTTGCACGGCTCGCGTGATTCACGTGGACGGTCCGACGCTGTCGTTTCATGTGGAGGCCCACGATCATGTCGATCTGATTGGTCGAGGGATTCACAAACGCCGGGTATTGCTGGCCGAACGCATGACCAAGGGGATTCTTCGCAAGATGGCCTCTTCGTAGTGCGGCAAATTTTCGGGATCTTCGCCAGAGCTGAATAAAATCTTGGCACCGTATTCAATCGGAACTGGTATAGCTCAACAAACTGCCACGAATCCAATTATTCGTTCGTAGAGGGTTTTCATGTCGACACGCACCATTGGTCTGGGCACTTTAGCCTTTCTGGCTGCACTTGGAGCTTGCTTCGCACCTCGACTTTATGCAGCAGAAAAAGACAACTCAGCTCGGCAATCGCGGATCGGCCGACAGGTCGAACCGTGGGTTCTGTCGGACTTTCGTGGCAAAGATCATGCGTTGAAGGATTTCGACGAGAAATTCTTGGTGGTGGCGTTTATTGGAACGGAATGCCCATTGGCCAAACTCTACGCACCGAGATTGGTCGAACTGGAAAAGGAATACGCGGATCGTGGTGTCGGTTTCTTGGCGATCAATCCGAACACGCAAGATTCCTTGACCGAAATCGCCGCTCATGCACGAAAGCACCAGTTGTCGTTTCCTGTGCTGAAGGACGTCGGAAATCGCGTCGCCGACCAAATGGGAGCGATTCGCACGCCTGAGGTCTTCGTGTTGGATTCCGATCGTCGGATTCGGTACGTCGGGCGGATTGACGATCAGTATGACATTGGTGTCGCACACGAGAAACCGCGTCATCGGTTCTTGGCCAATGCCCTGGACGATCTGTTAGCCGATCAGGAAGTCGCGACCGCGGAAGTCGAAACCGTCGGTTGTTTCATTGGACGAATTCAGTCACCGAAAGCCGATGCCAAGGTCACCTGGTCGAATCAGATCAGCCGAATTTTCCAAAAACGGTGCGTGGAGTGCCATCGGAAGGGCGAGATCGCGCCATTCGCGTTGACGGAATACGAAGAAGTCGTCGGATGGGCCGACATGATTTTGGAAGTCGTTGGCGATCGTCGAATGCCGCCCTGGCACGCGAATCCGAAATATGGTCACTTCCTCAATGATCGAAGCATGACGAAAACCGAAGAAGACCTAATTTTCCAATGGGTTCAAGACGGAGCGCCAGAGGGCGACCCTAGTCAACTGCCGGAACCGATTTCCGATCCGGTGGCGGGCTGGCAACTTCCCCAGAAGCCGGATCTTGTAATCCCGATGGATGACAAACCTTTCGCCGTACCGGCGTCCGGTGAGGTGAAGTACAAGTATTTCCGTGTCGATCCCGAGTTCACGGAAGACAAGTGGATTCGAATGGCCGAAGTCGTTCCCGGCAACCGAGCGGTCGTGCATCACGTGCTGGTTCTTGTCCGGCCACCGCGAGAAGCCCGTTCCAACCCCATTGCCCAAAGTGAATGGCTTGTCGGATATGTGCCCGGTCTGCGCGCAAAGCCCTACCCGGATGGCATGGCGAAACTGATCCCTGCCGGCAGCGAATTCATCTTCCAAGTTCACTACACACCAAACGGTAGCCCACAAGAAGATTTGAGCCGAGTCGGTTTAGTGTTTGCCGATCCGGAGGACGTGACGCACGCCATCGTGACGACCAAGGCGGCTTACAAAAATCTGGACATTCCCCCGCATGCGGACAACCATCGTGTCGAGGCGAAATCGAAAAGTGTTCCGATTGATGTGCAACTGCTGGGATTCATGCCGCACATGCACTTGCGAGGAAAATCGTTCTCGTACGAGGCAATCTATCCCGACGGTCAAACTGAGATTCTTCTCGATGTGCCGGAATACGATTTCAATTGGCAAACGGCCTACCGCATCGAAAAACCACCGACACTTCCCGCGGGAACTAAGATGCATTGCGTTGCTCATTTCGACAACTCCGACAAGAACCTGGCGAACCCGGATCCAACGAAAAACGTCGGCTGGGGGGATCAAACATGGGAAGAAATGATGATCGGTTATTTCGACGTCGCGATTGCCGTTGACGCGAAGACCTTGAAGGTAAAGTCGGACGCTCCGAAGTTTGGTGCACTCTTAAAGGAATTGGTTCGACGAATCGACAGCAACGAGAACGGTGTTATCGACCGGTCTGAGGTCAAGAAGGAGCACGTCCTGTTGTTCAACCGGTTCGACAAAAACAAAGACGACAAACTTTCTCCCGATGAGTTGCTATTACTCGGGCGTTTCCTGCAAAATCGGGAGTGACGATCGTTCCGTCGTGAAATGCGCTCAATACGGAGTCAGTCGATGCCCCGTGTCATCTGGATTGCATTGGTTTGGCTGTTCTGCTGCCCCGGTCTTTCGCGGCAAGCGATCGCCCAAACCATTCAACAGCCGATTGTCCGTGACTTCGGAGCCGCGACGACTTTATCCGTGCCAGACCGTGGAACGGCGTTCATCGGAGGTGTGGGTCAGTCTGCGATTGGACGACGGCAGGCCGGTTTCGGGCCATGGCGTGGTTCGTCTGGGATCGGCCGGGCCACTTCCGGCGGGAGCATCTCCGCTACCGTCACCATTCACGATTGTGCGGCGATGGACGCGTATTTGTTGCAGTCTGCCGACGAGCCGGGTCCTCACAACGTCCGGCTCCGTGGGGTGGCTGGGCAGGCGTACGAGCAATTAACGAACTCAAGTGTCCGGCCCACCTCAGCGCACACCCCGCGAGACATTCCACCGAAGCCCGTTCCTGCGATTTCGCGTGCTGAACGCTTCTTTCAGCTCGGTCTGGCGGCTGAATCTCGTGGCCAGACTGGTGTAGCGAAACTGCACTTCCAAACCGCCGTTCGCTTGGGGTCTCAAGCGGCGTCGGACCATTTGCGGAGAAACTCGCAACCGCGTTAGTGGGCTAGCCGACCACTCCGCGAGAACTTGCTGGGCCATCCAGTGAGTTCGATCTCAATGCGGGGAATTTCTCTCGTCCGGAAATCCTGGACTGGTCAGTGGAAATGGTCAGATGGTATCCTGATAATACAGTGATACCCTTGTGACAGAATCCCATTACCAATTCTTCAACTGGGTGTCCTGTTCCATGGGGTTGTTGACGTGAATATGGTCATCAGTCCCAGTGTGACATAGACGACCGGATAACGGTCTCGACAAGCCGTTCCGTCATCCAACAGGAATGGGGCGTCGATCCTTTCAAAGATTCGCATTCCGAAATAAAGCCAGTTCTATGGATTTGCCAACATGCCCGAGTTGTCATCAGTCGGTTATTGATGACGAAGCGGAAGAATGTCCGTTCTGCGGTGCGTCGATGTCCGGGCCGCGTCAACCCAAGCCCGCACCGACGACAGCCACGAAACCGAAAGCGGCTCCGAAGCCGAAATCAAAACCCAAATCGTCGTCGGCTCCAGCAAAATCCAGCGGTGACTCGTCGGCTCCGAAGTCGGACGACCCGTTTGACGTGCAAGGTGAAAAGGTCAGCAAGTATGTTCGCTTGCGGGTCAAACCGAAACCGGGACGCGAATATCGTGTCGTGTGCCCGATGTGCGAAACGGCTGGCTACACCTCAGAACAAGCCGCTGGTAAGCCGGTGCGGTGCATCAATCCTGATTGCTTGATGCCGATCTTCACTTGCCCCGAGCCAGAAAAAGAACCCGAACCAGAACCTGAGAAGTCCTCGGGATTGTCGGCAGGAATGCTGACCGCGATAGCGATTCTTTTGCTCGGTGGTGGTGGGTTCGGCGTGTGGTGGTTCGTCCTGCGTGAAGACCCGTCGATCGCCATGCAGAACGCAGCCAAACCGGGCATGACGGACGCAGATTTCGAACGCCAACGCAAACAAATCGAAGCCCTCGAGAATCCCAAGGGCAACCAAGCCACCGAGGTTGTCGCTACTGAACCTGAGAAAGTGACACCGGAGGAACTTCGGCAATCCGCATTGACCGAGATGGTCAAGTATTCGGAACACACGCCGCAAATGGGCAACCGTGACCCGGCCTACGGTATTCAAATGATTGCTTCGATTCACGCCGCACGGGGTGATGAAGCAGCTGTCCGGAAGCAATTGGCACGTCTTACGAAGCTCGGCGTGCAGCGTCCAGACTATCGCATTATTCCGTTGACCGATCTTGCGTGGAATCAAATCTCGAACGGTCAACCGACGGCGAAGACGTTGGATGAAGCACTCGAATTGGCCGGGAAGGTTCGCGGAACCGGTCAGCCGGATTGGCGAGCCATCACTGGGTTGGCTGCGGTTTTGGTCGCGGAAAATCGAGCGGACGAAGCCGCTGACTTGTTGTCGAAACTCCGCACCCGCGAGGACAAGGAAGTCTACTGGGCGAAACTCCAATCGCTACGGGAAACCAAGAACTTCGATTTTGCAAAACAAATGCAGCACGCCGCTTTGGTGGAACCAGCCGATCCGTCTCGGGTCAGTGTCACCGGAACTTTGGCGACTCATGGCAAAAGCAAAGAGGCATTGGAATGGGCGAATCGCATTCAGGACATCAATTCACGGGCCGAGGCTTTGGCAACGTGGGGTGAAAACGTGGCTGCGAACCAAGCGGCTCAAAGCCAACTCGTTACGCTGACCGGGTTCGACGAATCCTTGGGCGGCCTCTCCGCC
Organism: Thalassoroseus pseudoceratinae; assembly: GCF_011634775.1. Taxonomy (NCBI): domain Bacteria; kingdom Pseudomonadati; phylum Planctomycetota; class Planctomycetia; order Planctomycetales; family Planctomycetaceae; genus Thalassoroseus; species Thalassoroseus pseudoceratinae. The sequence continues at coordinate 1,043,385 of NZ_JAALXT010000003.1, read as the reverse complement.
GATGTTCAGAGGTCGGTTCGCACACAGGTGCACGCTCGTGTCGCACGTCGATTGGCAACTCTCGGGCAGACCGATCTCGCGAAGACTTGGTTGGCAAAAGCAGATACCGAAATCGCGAGTTCCCAAACTCCAGACGCCCGACCTACGCCCGACGTGAAAGAACTTTACGATTATCAAATTGCACTTCCATGGGCGGATGCTTTGGAGCTATCCGCGATCGCGACCGCCGAAGCCGCGGCGGCTCATCGACAACTTGGACAATCAGATCAGTCAAAGTCATTGGTGGAGAAAACGCGAGCGTTGATCGCAGCCATCACGCCACCATTGGACGCGATGCAAAGTCTTGTTTCGGAAATCGATCAGAACTCCGCCTCTATCCAAAACACGCTGGGGCAGGAGTTGAACTTGTTGACGGATGATCAGAAACGGACGGCTGAGAAACAGTACCGACGACATGCCTACGATCTCAAAACCGCCGCCGAAAAATATCAGGCATTGCAAGAGGTTCTGCTCGCGAAGGCCAATGGTGAACCGGCTCCGGCGGTCGCATCCTATCAGCAAAAGATCGATCAAGTATTAGCCGAGGGTTCGGTCGATGAGCTCGCCGACTTGATCAATTCTCCGCCTCGGAAGATTGGTTCCATCCAGGTTGCGGAAGCAGCCATGCGGGCTGCGAGCAAGCTTCTTGAGAATGGGAAATTGAACGAGGCTCTCACGTACATTCGCCGCTTGGAGCAGTTTGATCCTGCCGAAGATGCGGCGGAAATGGTCGGCGGAGCGGCGGTCAACGTGATGGACGCCGAAGCCGTCTTGAAGGCCATCGGCGAGAGTCGATTGATGCCCACACGTCGGGGGGCCGCGTTGCGAGGATTTGTTGTTGCACTCAACGCTAAATACCCCGAAGCACCGGCTACAGAGGAAGAAACATCCGAGCAAAAGTAGTCGAAATGTCGGCGGTCATGTCACGGGCTTAACGGAAGTTTATGCATCTCTCCCGGCAGTTCTTGCACGAATGTCGGGACGGCATAGCCGGGGAGTCGTCGTCGCATCTCGGCGATCAATTCCAGGCCTTTCGTTTCGTCCACCGCGAAGTGGGCGGTCCCGGCGACGTGATCTGTCTGATGCAAATAATACGGGATGACGCCCAAGTTCGTGAGCCGTTCGGACAATTCCGTCAGTGCGTCAACGTTGTCATTGACGCCTTGCAATAACACCGATTGGTTCAATACGGGGATGCCTGAGCGGACTAATGTGCGTAGTGAGTCCGCACAATCCGCTTGAATTTCCTGCGGATGATTGGCGTGAACCACCACGAACGGCGTCATTCGGAGATTTTGTAGCCAACTGATCAACTCCGCTGTAATGCGGCTGGGTAAGACGATCGGCAAGCGGGTGTGGATTCTAAGGCGTTGCAAATGCGGAATGGCGTCGAGTCGATCGGTCAACCAATGCAGTTTGCGGTCAGAGAGCATCAGTGGATCGCCGCCACTGAGCAAGATTTCCCGAAGTTCCGTGTCAGCCTCGATAGCGGCAATCGCCGGTTCCCATGCCGTAAGCCCTTGAGGTTCCTCGGCATACGGATAGTGACGGCGGAAGCAGTATCGGCAGTGGATGGCACATTGCCCGGTGACGATCATCAAAGCTCGTCCGGAGTATTTCTTCAACAACCCGGCGGCGAGGTGCGAATCCGATTCTTCAAGGGGATCGGAGACGTAGCCCGGCACCTCATCAAATTCGGCATCCAACGGAAGAACTTGACGCAGCAATGGGTCCGACGGGTTGCCTTGTTGCATCCGTCGCAGATAACTCTCGGGCACTCGCAACGGAAACAACTGAGCCGCTCGCCGTGCGGGTTCAGTGCATTCTGGTGGCAGTCCCAGACGTTCAATAAGGTCGGCCGGTTCACGGACCGCGCGGGACATTTCCTGTTGCCAGTTGACGGGCGTTGTCGTGGGTGTGGAAATCATCGAGTGACAATCATTCGGAAAGCATTCCTCTCGGGCGGAGGATTTGTTATTCTGAGCCGAATTCAACGCGGTCCGGCCCGGTTGTGGCCCCCGCATCATCGCAACCCAACCGTCGCTGCACAAGACGCGTGACGGCATATCGTACGGACCGGCCGAGACAGAATCATGCCACAAATTAACACCGGAGACTTTCGCAAAGGAATTAAGGTCATTGTCGAAGGTGATCCTTATGAGATGCTGGAGTGCAATTTCGTCAAGCCGGGAAAAGGCCAAGCACTCTATAAGACTCGACTGCGGAATCTGCTCAAGGGAACCATTCTCGACCGAACCTACAAGAGTGGCGATAGCCTCGAAGGTGCGGACGTCCGTAAAAATGATGCTCAATACTTGTACCGTGACGCCAACGGCTACATTTTCATGGATCAAGATTCCTTCGAGCAATACACGCTGCCGGCCGACAACGTGGCGGAGAAAGTTCAATTTCTCAAGGAAGGTGATATCTGCGGCTTGATGTATTGGAACGATGTTCCGATCGACATGACACCGCCGCAGCACGTGATTCTCGAAGTGACCTACACCGAACCGGCCGCACGAGGGAATACGGCCACCAATGTTTCAAAACCTGCCACGGTGGAAACCGGTGCCGAAGTGCAAGTGCCGGCCTTCATCGAGAACGGTGAGAAAATCAAAATCGATGCCTCAACTGGCACATACATTGAACGTGTACGGGAGTAACGCCCGAACGCGACAACCACTTTCGTCTCGGAGGGAGCCCAATGACGATTTGGAATCTGGTGTTGTACGGAGTGGCCACAGGATTGGCTTTGCGTTCCTTACTATCGTTGATGGCGAATCACCGTCAGCACTATCGGTATCAACTGATCTTGCAGACGCGTGAAGAGTTGGTTCGGCAACGGACAACCAAACCGGAAGACGGCCAGACCGCAGCGTGATTGAAACCCATTCGCACCCAAAGGGACGAACCGCACTGTTCGTCGTTTGATTTCGTTGGCTAGCGATGTCCGAAGAAACTACTACCCCGCCCCACAATTCCAAGTTGTTCATTGAGACCGTCGGCTGTCAGATGAACATGCTCGATAGCGAACTGGTCGTGGGGGCGTTGCGTCAGCGTGGATATGAACTCACCAAGGACGTTCGTGCCGCCGACACCGTGCTGTTTAACACATGTAGCGTACGCGAACACGCCGAGCACAAAATTTACAGTGCGTTGGGACGGCTCAAGTTTAGCAAGCGGCGCCGACCGAATTTGGTGATTGGTGTGATGGGGTGCATGGCTCAGAAGGATCAGGAATTGATCTTTCAGAAAGCGCCGCATGTGGACATCGTGGTGGGAACTGGGCAACTCGCTGAGATTCCCAGTCTGATCGAGACCGCACGCGCCGATCGCGATCAAACACTCGCCGTTAGTTTGGGACGCCGAGATGGAAATCGGCAAACGGTCGCCAGTAGTTTTGAGAGTTACGATCCGCTCCGCGAACCGGAAATGCGACCAACGCCCTACCAAGCGTTCGTGCGGATCATGATTGGTTGCGATAAGTTCTGCACGTATTGCGTCGTCCCGATGACACGCGGTCCGGAGCAGTCACGTTCGCCACGCGAGATCGCCCGTGAAGTTGAGGTGTTGGCTGAGCAAGGTGTGAAGGAAGTCACGCTTCTCGGACAAACCGTCAATAGCTATCGCCACACCGAAGACGGTCAACTCGTGCGGTTGTCCGATTTGTTGGAACGGATTCACGACACCGCGGGTATCGAACGTATCAAGTTCGTCACCAATTACCCGAAGGACATGACCACGGACTTGCTCGAGGCGATTCGTGATCTGCCCAAGTGTAGTCACTACCTGCATGTGCCGTTGCAGTCCGGTTGCGATGATGTGCTCAAAACGATGAAACGGGGCTACACCGTCGCCGATTACAGTGACATGATGGACCGGATCAATTCCATCGTTCCAGGATGTTCGGTTTCGAGTGACTTCATCGTCGGTCATCCGGGGGAGTCGGAAGAGTCATTCGAGAAAAGCTTGGACTCGATCCGCAAATGGCGTTTCAAGAACAGCTTCATTTTCAAATACAGCCCGCGCCCGGGAACGAAAGCCGACACCCTGTATGAAGATGACATCCCCGAGGATGAAAAGCGGCGACGCAACAACGTCATGCTCGACCTGCAAAACGCCATCAGCGAGGAAGACAACGCGGAATTCATTGGTCGCGAAGTGGAAATCCTCGTGGAAGGTTTGAGTAAGTCGGCTGTCAAAGCCGGTGAGCAAAACTCCACGGACCCACGTGCTCAACTGGTTGGTCGCACTCGGTGCGATCGGATCGTAGTGTTCGAAGGCAATCGACGTCTTGCCGGTTCAATGGCTCGGGTCGCGGTTGACGACTGCACTGCAACCACGCTCATCGGGCACGTTGTTACACGCGAATATCAGCACAATCCCACCTCGGGCTTGCCGATTTTACAGTGATCGCTCCTCAGGAGAGTAAAGCGTATGCCTCGCACCCTGATCGTCGTCTTCGTTCTTGTCAGTGGCTCTGTGGCCTCTCGGGCAGTAGTCGCAGAACAGAGATTCAACTCGGTCCCGAAAACAGGGACGGTTGTTGAGAAACCTGCGAAGAACGAGGAGACGGCGGTTCCGGATCGGTATCGAATCCAAGAGAGCGAATTCAAGTACGAAACCGAATTCGACCGGATGAGCGGTCCTGTGCGAATCTCCAAGGTGCGGTTTCCGTCGCCGATCACAACGGAAGTCAAAGTCAATAACACCGTGCATGGAGATTACTTCCAGCCGGCTGGCGAAGGTCCCTTCCCCGGCGTGGTGATGTTACACATCCTGGGGGGCGAATTTCCGCTTTCTCAGAGCATCTCAAACGGTTTGGCCCGTCGCGGAATCGCCGTTCTGTTTATCCGGTTGCCCTATTACGGCGAGCGTCGGGATCCGAAAATCCGTCGGCGTTTAATTTCCCCCGACATCGAAGAAACCGTTGAAGGGATGCGACAAGCGATTCTCGATATTCGCCGGGCCGGTGCTTGGCTGCGGAGTCGTCCCGAAGTCGATGCGAATCGATTAGGCATCACCGGGATCAGTCTCGGTGGCATCATGACCAGTCTTGCCGCCCAAGCCGAACCGAGATTCCAAAACGTGGCGATCTATTTGGCGGGTGGTGGATTGCCGGCCGCGATCTGGGATCACCCGGACCCGAAACTCCGCAAACTGCGAGAAAACTGGGAAGCCAAAGGGTTGGATCGTGAGGCGTTCCTCAAACAGGCGGCACCGGCCGATCCACTAACCTATGCCGACCGACTGAAGAATCGCCGCGTGCTGATGGTCGCCGCCAAACACGACGAAGTCATCCCCCCCAAATGTGCGGACCTGTTGCATCAAGCGATCGGCTCGCATGCGGAACTCGTGTGGCTGGAGTCGGGACACATCTCAGCCGCTCTCTTCCTCTACAGCGAACTTGAGCGTCTAGTGAATTTCTTTAACGCCGACAAACAAGTCGAGCGATGAACCAGAGCAAGTCATCATGAGTAGTATTCGAGATTTTGGTGCTGTCGGTGATGGAAATGCCGACGATACAGAGGCCATTCAGCACGCCCTTCAAGCTGGTGACGGCGTACTGGAATTTCCTCCCGGTATCTATACCATCAGCCGCTCCATCGAAGTTCCGCTCGCGAAACAGGGATCGCTGGGAATCGTAGGAGTCGGCGGCACCGCCAAAGTTCGAATGACTGGCCCCGGACCGGCCTTTCGGATCGTCGGCACGCATGGTGGAACCGGTGACCCGAAGAGTGTGAAGCCAGAGATCACTCGGTCACAGCGAACACCGACTATTAGTGGGATCGAGATTGAAGGCGCTCACGAGGAAGCCGACGGCATCCAGTTGATTGGCACCTTTCAGCCAATCATTGATGGCGTCTTGATCCAAGGTGTTCGTCACGGCATTCACTTGTACCGTCGCAACCGCAACGTCCGGATCTCCGGCTGCAACATCTACCATAATACCGGAGTGGGGATTTACCTCGATCAGCTCAATCTGCACCAAATTAACATTGTGGGCAACCACATCAGTTACAATCGGCTTGGTGGAATCCGAATTGAGAAATCCGAGATTCGCAACCTCCAAATCACCGGCAACGACATCGAATACAACAACCACCGCGTGTTCAACACTGCACCGGAACCGACAGCAGAAATCTACGTCGACACAACCGCCGAAGGAGCAAGTGTCGCGGAAGTCACCGTTTGCTCCAACACCATTCAAGCAACCAATTCCGAAGGGGGATGTAACATCCGCATTCTCGGCGATCCAGAACAAAAGCATCGACCCGGCATTTGGGCGATCAGTGGCAACATCATCGGTAGCCAAGAAAACAATGTGCACATTACTGGCGGGCATGGTATCTCGTTGAGTGGGAATGTCATTTATTCCGCGACCAATCGCAATTTGCTGGTCGAGCAGTCTCAGCAAATCCAATCGACGGGCAACACATTTCGTCGTCACACCCCCTCGTATGGAATGGGGGTTCGGTTCGTTGACTCCACCGATTGCGTGTTGAGCGGTTGCAACCTGCGAGACGAAAGCGACACCGGCCAAGTGAGCGGGGCGTCACTGTTGGAATTGGTGCGGTGCCAGCGAATTGATGTCAACGGCTGCCAACTGCTTGATGGCGTACCGCTGGGAGTGGATGCAGTAGACTGCCAACAAATCAGCATTCTGAACTGCACGATTGCCGATACGCGGGCGGAAGTTCTTTCCAACCATGCGGTTCGGTTTCGAGGTGAAGGTCGAAACAACAGGATTTCCGGTTGTCGGGTGCACTCGCGGGAGCAAGAAATTGTCGCCGATAAGCAAGCAGGCTTGACGACCGGCGATAATTGGACTGAACAGTAACTTTTCTTTTCGGTCTTGCTTCGGTCCCGAGATGGACACGTCTTCCACGACACAGCCCCGCCGTACCGCCAGTGGTTTCGCGGTCCGCTTGTTCCAGACGATTGTGGTCGTCTACCTCCTCGTTTTTTCGTTGACTTGGGGTTTGACAAAAATCTTCCCCATTGATGCGAAGACCGTTGTCAACGCCGACCAAAGAATCCATCTACCACTGGCGTTCTGGATTAGCACCGCACTGCTAGTTTGGACGAGTGTGCTGCTCATCCAGGCGCAAGGGTTCGTGCAGCGAGAGAAACAACGTCCCTTTCGCAAACGAATGCTCGGCGCGGTCTGTGCCGGTGCACTTTTCGTAAGCATCCAGAGCTATGCGTTATGGTGGCTGTTGGCACAACAGGAGCGGACCGCCGAAGCCGTCACAACGGGCTCCCGAGCGTTCGTGTTCGTGCTAGCATTCCTGCACGCGATGCACGTGAGCGTCGCGCTTTTGTTCCTACTCTATGTCACTCTCAAGAGCTTGGACGATCGTTACGACCACGAATACTATTGGGGCGTAACGGCGTGTGGCGGATTTTGGCACGTTTTGGGAGCCGCTTGGATGGCAATCCTTATGGTGTTCTTGATCGCACTCTGATCACTTCAATAAACCGGCGAGCAGTCAACGTTGCAAGCGGACCAGTCCGGGAGTGACGTCAACATCGAGTGGTGCAAACCGACCGGCTTCAAAGAGTTCCCAAGCGATCGCTCCCATCGCCGCGTTATCCGTGCACAAATTGAGCGGGGCAAAGAATACCTCGCTCCCCAAGTCCTCGGCCATTCGAGTCGATTTCTCACGCAACGCACGATTGGCAGCGACACCGCCGCCGATACATAACTTGCGATGGCCGGTCTTTTGCAGGGCAAGTTTACATTTGGCAACCAACACGTCGACCACAGCCGCTTGAAACGATGCCGCCATATCGGCGACTCGTTGCGGAGTCATCGGCGGCGGTGGCGGTTGACGGGAGCCGGGAACACCAGTCACTTGGTATCGGACAGCCGTTTTGATGCCACTGAAGCTGAACTCCAAGCGGTCGTTCGCGATGAACGTCCGTGGAAAGTCAAAAGCTGTTTCGTCACCGTCGCGAGAAGCTGCTTCGATCGACGGTCCGCCGGGATAGGATAGTCCGAGCTGAATTGCCACCTTGTCGAACGCTTCACCAGCGGCATCGTCGATGGTGGAACCAAGCAGTTGGAACTCCAAGGCGGATCGGCAATCGTAAAGGTTCGTATGCCCACCGCTGACGACCAAGCCAACCGCCGGAAACACCTCGCGATTGGCAGCCATTCGGCATGCATACAGATGTGCCTCGATATGATTGACCGCCACCAATGGAACTCGCAGCACCGACGATAGCGTTTTTGCCGCTGTGAGTCCCACAAGCAAGGAACCAACCAGTCCCGGTTCTGTCGTGACCGCGATCGCAGCGAGATCGGTCAATGCAATTCCGGCTGACTTCACGGCTTCATCAATGACCGGCAAGATTCGCTGGACATGAGCCCGCGATGCAATTTCCGGGACAACACCGCCGTACCGCTCATGGAGTTCGGCTTGCGACGCGACGATGCTGGACAACACACGGCGATCTCGCGCAATCACCGCAGCGGCGGTTTCATCGCACGAGGTTTCCAACGCAAGCAAGTATTCCATGCCGAGACCAGAACAGAGGTTTCACGAACCAACCCACATCCAAAACGAAGCAAATCGCGGAGAATCATTTTAGAGTGTCCGGACTGTGGCATCGAGAGTCGGTGACGGTTATGTTCGTTGCGTGACCAAATTGGTCATTCTGGGAGTTTCACTATCAATCGAGGAGAGCAATGTCATGCTGAATCTGAGGAGTATTTTCGGTGTTGTTGTGGGAATGGGACTGCTAAACATGACGGGATTCGCCGCTGATTTTCCGGAAGTTGGGGACAACGAGCGAATCGTGTTCCTGGGGGATTCGATCACCCAAGCGGGGGCCGGGCCGAACGGATATGTCACGCTGGTTCGCAAAGCGATTCAAAAACACCGTCCGAACGCAAATATCGAAGTGATCGGTGCTGGGATTAGTGGAAATCGTGTCCCTGATTTGCAAGCCCGCCTCAAACGAGACGTTCTCGATCGAAAACCGACGTTGGTCGTGATCTACATCGGTATCAACGATGTCTGGCATTCGATTCGCAATCGTGGCACGAGCCAGGAAGACTTTCGTGCCGGTCTTGAAGACATCATCTCACAGATTCAGGATGCCGGTGCGAAAGTGATCCTGAGTTCTCCCAGCGTCATCGGCGAGCGTGTGAAGGGCGAAAACCCACTCAAGCTAGACAAAATGCTGGACGAGTATCGAAAAATCGGCCAGGAAGTCGCCAAGAAAAATGACGTCGCGTATCTGGATCTGCGAGGCGAATTCCAAGAGAAACTCAAGGAAATCAACGCTGAGGATGCCGAAAAGAATGTTCTCACAACCGATGGCGTACACCTCAACGCTGCTGGCAACGAATTCGTCGCCAATGTGATGCTAAACGCGTTGGGAGTGAATTCGGATTCCAAGTCTGGCAAACTGCTTCGTCATTTCGTGCTGTTCCAATTCAAGGACGAATCCAGCGAAGAAGAGATTCAAGAAGTTGTTGACGCATTCGCCGCCCTGCCGAAGAAGATCAAGACAATCAAAGATTTCGAGATGGGGACGAACATCAGCCCTGAAAACAAGGCTGCGGGCTTCACCCATGGTTTCCTGGTGACTTTCGAGAGTGAATCCGACCGAGACGGCTATCTGCCCCACCCGGCTCACCAGGATTTCGTGAAAGTTCTTCGACCGCACCTCAAAGAAGTGCTCGTTTTCGATTATTGGGCGGAAAAATAGGGCGGGTTGCGGGCAGTCCGGTTTGCGTGAAGCATCCGAATCGGTTATAGTTCAGTATCGCGGATACGGATTGGCCCGTATTTTGCTCTCTTGAATTTGATATCAAAACGGTCGAAAGGAGCTTGTGAGTGGTTAAGTTGCGTCTACGTGAGAATGAGTCGGTTCAAGACGCCGTGAAACGATTCCGGAAGCTTGTTGAGCACGCTGGAGTCAAAAAAGAAATGCGTCGACGTGAATACTACGAGAAGCCGAGCGATCAAAAACGCCGCGCTCGCCGCCGAGCCGAACGGCGTGCTCGTATCAACCGCTTGCAAGGTATTTCCTAAACCCTGACCGGGTTTGGCGTGTCGTGACAGAGCACGAGAGGTTGCACTCATCAACATCTCGGCTTTTTGGATACGCAGCGGAAGCCGTTAGCTGCTATTGATTTAGCTACGATCAAAGCCCGGAGATTTTCTTCTCCGGGCTTTTTGTTTTGCCAGTTGGCAGCGGTATGACAACCGTTCGTCGACTTCCAATGAAAATGGTTCCTGTCACGTAGCAACAGGAACCAGAGCACTTATCACGTCCACCGCAATGGTCAAAGACTGTGTTCCAGTCTAGTCGTCGTCATCAGAGTCGTCGATGTCGTCATCGTCATCCTCTGGAATTTCGTCGACGGCATCCTCATCTTCGACGTCGTCATCGTCGTCCAGATCGTCTTGCGTAGCATCGTCCTCAACTGGAGCGACTTCGTCCTCGACGACGGTCGGCTCAGTTTCCGGTGTTGCGGCGACAGCGGCGTCTGACAGTGGTTCTTTGACCGGCTGAAGGAAATACAGCTTCTTGGTGGCTTTGGCTCGCAGTTGATCCAGTTTTTCCTCGGCTGCTTCCTTCTGGTCATAAGGAAACCGAGCTTCTTCTTTCATGCTACCGTTGAAAACACACCAAACGATGCGACGTCGGGCTGGTGTTTTGTCTTTCGTCCGCCGCGTGGTGGTCGATTTGGCTCGTTTGGTCTTGGCTTTCGACTTCCGGGTCGCTCGTTTTCGTTCTGGGGCATCGACTTCGATGCGCTCCGCCGCTTCGGCAATCCGGCGTTGTTCGAGACGTCTCTTACTCATGAAATTGCGGGTCCTGGGTAATCGGCACCGTTGTTTTTGATCTCACAATCGGCATTCTCGTCAAGCCACCTAAGATAGCAATTCCGATTCCGGTTGGCTAGCATCACCAACGATTTCGACCCAGCAATTCGACATTCGACTCTGGACGATGCAGCTGCAATGACCTACGTTTGTCCCAGAAAAGTCGTGTTCCACCCTGATCACTAGATCGCAACAACAGGTGTTGATATGAAAATCGCGGGTGTTCAGACCGATGTATTGTTCGGCGATGTCTCCGGTAATTTGGATCGGGTGGACTCAAAAACACGTGAAGCTCGCCGAAACGGAGCGGAGCTGGTCATCTTTCCTGAGTGTTCACTCACCGGATACTGCTACGAATCGCTCGAAGAAGCCGAGGAAATTGCCCAGACGGTACCTGGTCCGGCGACGGAAACCCTGGCATCGCTGTGTCGGGAGTTGGGGTGCTCAGTGATTGTCGGTTTGATTGAGCGGGCCCCACAAGGCGTGTGGAATACGGCCGTGTTGATCGGCCCGGATGGCCAGATCGTTTCGTATCGAAAAACGCATCTTCCGTTCATCGGTGTGGACAAAGTCGCGAATTATGGCGACGAATTGGTCAAGATTGGGACGGTTGGTGATTTTCGCGTCGGTTTGAATATCTGTTACGACGCCACACTCCCAGAACCTCCACGTTGCTTGGCGTTGGCGGGAGCCGACCTGATCGCCTTGCCGACGAATTGGCCGCAGGGGGCGGAATGTTTGCCCGCTCATGTCGCAAATATCCGCGCGATGGAAAACGGTGTGTATTTCGCTGCTGTGAACCGGGTCGGCGTGGAACGCGGATGCCCCTTCATCGGCGGTAGCCGAATTTGCAATCCTTATGGCAAGACATTGGCATCAGCGGACGAAACAGAAGAGACGATCCTGTATGCGGATATCGATTTGGATTTGGCTCGTCGTAAAACCGCTTCACGGGAACCAGGTGTGATTTCACTTCATCGGAAAGCGGATCGCCGTCCGGAACTCTACGACGCTCTCACTCTGCCGCACGGCATGACGCCTCCCGGACGAACCGCGAACAACTAGACAGCACCCATACGAGCAATCCTTTCACGGTCGACTGCCCCACCTCAAGGCAGATCGTCCAGGAAGCCGTTGAGTGCGTCGATGTGTTTTCGCCCGGCTGCCGACAGAATGTCATTGTGTCCGACGCCCTCGAGTGTCAAGAATCGTTTTTTGAATCCCGAGGTCGATTGCTCAGGCGCGGCGGCAAAAAGTTTCTGCCCGAGCCGATAGGAAATCGTTCGGTCTTGATCACCGTGGATCATGAAGATTGGACACGTGACGTCTGCAATATAGGTGTCGGACGGAAATCGGTCTCTGAGGAGCATTCTCACTGGCAGCCAGGGAAAACGTTCGCCGGCTGCATCTGCGATTGACGAAAACGCACTCCGCAGGATGAGGCCCCCGGGTTCTTGATTGTCTTGACAACACTCGGCTGCCAGTCGAGTGGCGACTCCGGTTCCCAGTGACTCACCAAAGATCAAAATTCGATCAGGTGGCATTTCCCGTGTGTCCGTGAGATATTTCCACGCCGCCTTGGCGTCCATCGCCAAGCCTTCGGCCGTCGGTTGTCCAGGATTGTCACCGTAGCCACGGTAGTCGATGAGTAGGACATCCAAACCATGTTCCCGAAAATTGCGGACATCGCTCAGCCGATGCCGCCGATCGCCTGCGTTGCCGTGAAAGAAAATGATGACACGATTCGGCGATTCGTCAGCGGCTTCGGAACTCGTCTTTTTGACCACAGCCTTGAAATACCAACCGCGAATCATCAAACCATCGGATGTGGCAACCTCGATGTCCTCAACAAACTCCGGGTCAATTTGAGCATCTTTCGCTGTTATGCGATCGACGCGGCTGGGGTGAAAGATCATTTGTCGTTGAATCAGAAAGACGACAAGACAAACTCCGAGATAGATCACGGCCCCGCGGGACAGGGCAAAATACATCACTCGTCGCCAAATGGGTTTCGGATCTGTCGGTGAATCCGATCCTGAATCGTGCGTCTGATTCGAATCATCCATTCTTCCGAGTACTCCTAATGCAAATACTGCCGGTTCTCGATCTGCTTCGTGGTCAAGTTGTGCGGGGGATCGCCGGACAACGGCAGGAATACCGGCCGATCCGAAGCCAACTTACCAACTCATCCGTTCCAATCGACGTTGCGAAGGCGTTTCGCGATACCTTCGGGCTAAACCGATTGTACGTTGCTGACCTGGATGCAATCGAGGGTCATTCGCCCCAGATTTCGATTTGGAGCGAGTTGGCCGCAAATGGATTTGACGTGGAGATCGATGCCGGTCTGCGATCGGTTGACGATCTCAACACAGCGATGGAGTCTGGAGCAGATTCGGTGATTTTAGGTAGCGAGTCACTGCCATCGGCGGATCTTCTTGCGGACTCGCTCGACGTTCTGAAGGCCGAGCGACTTGTCTTTAGTTTGGATTTGATCGCTGGTGAACCCCGGACCGTCGTAGACGACTGGGCGGGACTTTCGCCAATCGAGATCGTGGACTGCGTGGTTTCGATGGGCGTGGTCCGGTTGATCGTCCTTGATGTGCGTCGAGTGGGGATGGGGAGCGGAACCGGGACCGATACGCTCTGCCAATCAATTCGTAAACGTTTCCCTCGTATCGAGTTAACCACCGGTGGCGGCGTTAAAAGCAATGCAGACATCCGTCAGCAAGCGGCGATCGGAATCGATCGGTTACTGGTCGCATCAGCCTTGCACGACGGAAGTTTTACCAAGGGGGAAGAATTTGGTTCTCGGAGCGGAAATTGGGAGAATCCCGGTGCCTACTGAGAGGCTAGGTAAGATGTTCTAGCATGTTGCGTTTGAGAAACAGGATTCTCCGTTGAAGTGGGGTGAGTTCGTCTTGTCATTGGTCTGAAGTCGGGGCAGCATAGTGTGGGTGGAATGATTGAACGATCGCACAGACACTGACTCAACAATCAACTATGCTTCACATCGCCTCTGATATTCTCCCGCCAACGCGTTTGAGCTACACGGCGTTTCGCATTGCCTTTTGCGAAACGTGGGAACGGCTCACGTTGTCCGAGCAACTCTCTGATGATCCGCAGGCCGACGAGTCTTTCGGGTTCCTCACGGAAGTTCCGTTTCTGAAAGCCGTACCGGCGTGGGTTCAACTCGATTTGCTCGCAGAAACTTGGCAAAAACACCTGATGGATGGACCGATCCGGGCATCTCTCGTGGATGAAAGTATTTTGTATTCGGCTTGCGAAACAACGGCCCGACTCGTCGATGAACAACCGGAAATCGCGGCGGAATTTCTTCGCCAAGGTCCTGAAGAGATCGATCTGCCGATCGATCACGATTTGGCGACGGAACTGCGGTCCTTACACCTCAGTTTGCCGAATCACGGTGAATTCCTGATGATTAGTCACTTCGAAGACTTGCACCCCGATCAGGCGAACCAGCTCAAGCAAGACTTTGGCTTGGACAACAATCGACTTGATGAGTTGTTCCACATTCTCGGTCTTTGGCACACATCGCCAGGCTTTCTGGAGAATCTCGAAGGACTGCTGACTCCCAAAGAAATGCAGCGAATGCAATCGCATCGGCGTTTCAACTAGATGCTATTCGGTTGGACCATTCAATCAGATTCTCTTTCGGGAATTTTCAGCCAACTGGCCCAACTCGACCAACTGACTTCGTCGTCACCAAAATACTCACGCACTGAACGCCGCGTCAGAAAATAGAGAATCCCGGCGGCGATCAACGCGTCAATGGTTAGCTTGGCCGGCGAACCCAAACTCATGGGACTCACAAACGACACGAGTGCCATGAGGATTGGGGTCACATATGTGATTAGAGCAATCCGCCGAGCCCACCATTGGTGTGTGAATAGACCGTAACAGACAGCCGCTTGAAAGACGATCAGCGGGACCGTCAACGCTGCAAGAACGCTGGCGAACCAGCCGACTCCATTCGACAACGACGTGGCGATTTGCGGTGTTGAAGTCCCTGGGGATGGCAGGCCCGCTTCGCTCATTGCGTTGCCAAACAACCCGCCCAACATACCCGTGACAGAGCCCAATTGGGACCCAAGATCGGCTGTCGAACTCGTTTGACTCGATTGAAGCAAAGTCACCGCCGCCGTGACCCCGGCGTGTAAGCCGATCAACAGAATTGGAAGCGGAACCCCTGCAGGCTGTGATTGCGAGTGATCGGCATGCTGATCAGCGGAATTCATCTCCCCGTGAGACGGTGTTTCCGCGGAATCTGTAGTTGACGGAGTTCCCGTAGCCGGTTCGGTTTCCGACGGCCTACGTTTCTTTTTGCTTCGATCGCGATGGGACGACTGCGGCTGAAATAGTCCGCGAACCTTTCTGGCGGGAATCCAATCTTCGGTTCCTTTTCTCCAGACCAGGTCCTCTGGGGTGATCACGCCCGCGTCGGCCAACTCACGGAGTTGATCACGAGACACCGGCCCTTCAGCTTCGTCATCAAGTAGATAGTGCCAGACGTCAGCCACTAAGGTCCCCGCAATTGTGAGTCGATCTTGCAAGCGTTGGACGAGATCGTCGCGATTGATGTTCAGTCCACTGATTCTGGTCTCTGACTGGCATGAACGCAAGCTGTGACAACTGTGCACGTTTGGTCAACTGTTTGATTGGTGAACATCTTGCGATTCTCCGAGTGATTGTAGGGACAATCGTTAGCATAGGTACCAGCACTATGAACGGCCCGAACGAATTCGGTTTCTGAGTGGTCCTCTCCAGTGCCGGGCTGTTATTGACCTACATTCGTACTAGGTCTTCGTTGCCATTCTCGGTTCAACGAGCATGAAGGGGCTTCTATGCAATCCAATCGTCTCAACATCGCCAACAATCCTTTTCCTGAGAATTCGCTCGGAGTTGCTCTCGACTCTGGAAGATCAGCAGGGAGCCTCTCTGATGCTTCCAACGGGGCTACACAGCCCGAGACTGACACGGGATGGTCGATCCAAGGGCGATTGCATGCCAACGGACCACTCGCAGAGCTGACGATTAACGCGAGTCCGTTTCGCGTTGGCCGACGCCCTGAGAACCAACTCTACCTGCCTGATCGCACGGTTTCCGGGAACCACGCCGTGTTCACGATGATCCTGGATGATCTCTTCGTTCGCGATCTCGGTAGCACCAACGGGACGTTTGTGAACGGCACGCGACTCGATGAGCGTCTCCACAAACTACAGGATGGAGACAACGTTCAATTTGGCATGGTGCAGTTTCGGGTTCGGCATGCCAATTCTCGATCGAATGGCGCAACCATCGAAGTCGACGCGAACGACCAAGCTCTCACGGTGCTTCGATTCGGCCAAGTGTTAACGCAACGGATGGTCGTGCCCTTTTTTCAACCGCTGGTCAACCTTGCCGACGGTAGTCTCCTCGGGTACGAAGCGTTGCTACGATGTCGCGTCGAGGGGTTGGAGTCGCCGGCTCGGCTGTTCAAAGCGGCGGCCGACGTTGACGAAGAAGAGACGTTGAGCAGTATCGCCCGCGAACAGAGTCTCCACTTCGCCGAACGATTTGCCGCCTCGAATCTCATTTTTCTCAACACGCACCCCGTCGAGATTACCAGTCCCAACTTGATCCCATCGCTTCACCATCTCCGAGATCGGTTTCCAAAAGCCGAGATTTGCTTGGAAATCCATGAAGCGGCCGTGCCGTCGTTGGATTTCCTTCGCGAGTTGTCCGTGGTCCTTACAGAGTTAGACATGCAATTGGCCTACGACGACTTCGGGGCGGGACAGGCGCGTTTGGTGGAACTGAGTGAATTGCCGCCCGACTACTTGAAATTCGACATCCAATTTGTGCGAAGTCTGCCCAATGCCAGTCGTGAACATCGGCGACTGGTGGCTTCCCTTGTGCGAATGGCTCAGGAACTGGGCGTTATCACCATCGCAGAAGGTATCGAAACGGCCGCAGAGTTGGAGGCGTGTCGAGAAGTCAACTTTGAAGTGGCTCAGGGTTACTTCTTTGGTCGGCCAGCGCCGATTGAACACTGGCTCGCCAGTCAATCCGCGTCTGACGAAACCGTTTTCCGCCGTTGATCGGCCCCCAAATTTATCTGGTTTTGTGTGATACTATTCCCTCGATTCTGAAGGCCACTCGCCCTATGATGTCGGCATGTTGGCCATCGACGTACGGAACCTGACGAAAACCTACACCGTTTATCAGAAACGCGAGGGACTCATCGCGTCCGTCGCGAGCTTGTTCCGTCGTGAATTCAAGAAGGTGCATGCGGTTGAGGACGTCAGTTTTCAGATTGAACGCGGGGAGATGCTCGCGTTCCTCGGCCCAAACGGTGCGGGCAAAACGACAACGCTGAAACTCCTCGCCGGGCTGATTCACCCGACTTCGGGAACCGCGAAAGTTCTTGATCATGTGCCGTGGCATCGGGAAAACGCTTACCGCCGTCGATTTTCTCTTGTGATGGGGCAGAAAAATCAACTTTGGTGGGACTTGCCCGCTCAAGAGTCGTTTCGATTGCACCAAGAAATTTATCGAATACCGGCGGACGATTTCCGTCGCCGTGTGGACGAGCTAACGAGTCTTCTAGAAGTCAAACGGTTGATCGGCCAACCGGTGCGGGAATTGTCGCTCGGCGAACGCATGCGAATGGAACTGATCGCCGCCCTGCTTCACTCGCCCGACGTGTTACTCCTCGATGAACCAACTATCGGGCTTGATGTCGTCTCGCAACGACGTGTGCAGGAGTTCCTGCGAAAGTACCAAACAGAACGAAAGCTGACCGTTGTTCTGACGAGTCACTACATGAAGGATGTGGAAGCGCTCTGCGAACGTGCGTTGATCATCAATCATGGGGAAATCAAACACGACGGCCCGATCGCGGAAATTGTCGATCGTTTTAGTCAACACAAGATCGTCGATGTGCAGTTCGGCGGCAGTGATTGGCCGACCAACTTGGAACGCTATGGAACCGTCGTGAACGCGACACGTCCCCGAGCAAAAATTGCCGTTCCGCGTCAGAAGATTCCTCAGATCCTATCCGAACTGTTGGAGAACTTCCGCGTCGAAGACGTTGGTGTGCAAGACCGGCCACTTGAGGAAGTCATCGCCGAGGTTTTTGAGAGTGAATCCAATTCCTCGCGTGAGGCCGATCCGGCAATCACCGAGGCTTGAGAAACGGCGGCAAGCCTCACAGAACTTGCCGCAACGCGACTGTCCCCCATTGTGACGAAACCATGCTCGCAAGTTTACGAATCAATTGGTTTATCCTGCGAACATGCATCGAAGAGCGACTGGTCTATCGCGGCGACTTCGTGTTTGCGACGCTCGTGCGTTTCCTACCCATCGTCACGCAAGTCTTTCTTTGGGGAGCGATTTACCAGAGTGCTCCTTCCGAAACCCTGAATGGCTACACGTATGGCGATATGGTGGCCTACTATTTGATGGCGATGGTCGGCCGTGCGTTTTCGAGTATGCCCGGTCTTTCCTCGGGGATCGCTCAGTCCGTGCGAGATGGCAGCGTCAAGAAGTACCTGACGCAACCGATCGACATGCTGGGATACCTGTTTTGGCATCGCATTGCCCATAAACTCGTTTACTTTGCGATGGCGACGGGACCATTTGTATTTGTGTTTTGGTTGTGTCGTGATTACCTCCCCGGTTGGCCGGATGGTTGGACAATCGCCGGGTGGGTGCTTTCCTTGCTGATGGCATTCTTAGTCGGATTTCTGCTGGAATCACTGATCGGACTCGTCGCGTTTTGGTGGCTGGAGGTCAGTTCGCTGGTCTTCATCTACATGATGATCAACTACTTTCTGTCCGGTCACATGATCCCGCTCGACTGGCTGGGCGGGTTCGGCGAGTGGATCAGCTATTTGCCATTCAAGTATTTGGCCTACGTGCCCGCGACAATTTTGCTCGGCCGATACTCTCACGCGGAATTGGCTCAAGAATTGGCCATCGAGTTTGCGTGGATCATTGTGCTGCTAATCGCCAACCGGATAGCGTTCAATCGCGGAGTCCGACGTTACGGTGCTTTCGGCGGCTGAAATCGGCAGCGAGAGACGGTGCGAACCGCAATGATTCTCCGTGTCGACCACGGAAGAAGTTCTCACAGCGAATTACAGGATTTTGCACGTACCAAACAAAGCAACCCCGCTGGTATGGGTTAACCAACGGGGTATTGATGTGTGCAAGGGGGAAATGAATTCGTCTCGATAAACACCCGGATTCCGCACACGAATGAATTAATCGCAGTATAGCGGAGTCTTCGCGGTTGGCAACAATAATTAATCCATGTTCGTGGATTTTTTGGAAATTATTCCAGTTGCGTGAGATCGGGGGCGGGATCCGTGTGTTTTTCCTGCCATTCTTTCTGGAAACGCCGATCGTTGAACCGAGCGTAGCAAACAAATCCAATGATGAGCAGCAAGATCCCGCCGCCGACAATCAAGATCCATTCGTCTGCGGAACCGGCACTCACAACCGGAACCGGTTCGATTTTTCGAGCCAGAAACAACGGCGCAACGCGTAAGACATCCGCCTGATCGGCGTATCCGTACATTTTGAAGAAATAGCCAGTGAATTGCACGGGTTCGTTGAGGTCATCGCTAATCGGTATTTGAGTCGGCTTCTCCAAGAAGTTGACGATCACTGGATTGGATTGGCCATCCTCGGGGAAGATGCGAGCCTCATATACGGAGTCGATTTCAAACCCATTGACGTTGGAATTTGGCCACTTCGCGAGGGATCGCAGGGTTCCGCTCAGTGTCACAGGCTTCCCGCGATAGAGATCGGGGTTTTTAAATAGATCAACAAACAGGATGTCCGACCGTTGCCGATTGGCCGGCTCGGAATCTTCGGTCTGCTCTTTCTGAATCTCGGACTGCATTTCCTCCCAAACCTTGGTCGCCAGCTGCTTCTGATCGGCGTAGTCGATCAGCCGAGTATGGGCGAGCGTTTTCATCATCGGACTCCGCTCGGCCGGTTCAATTCCCACGGTTCGATCCCGAACCTCGGCGAACAACTGCGGGTCCAACGCCGCGTGATGTGCTTCCAACCAAGGGGCAATCACGATTCCTTCGACACTTGATTGCGGGGCAGTTTGGTCATCTCCCACGTTCACCGGCACGAAGAAACCGGTTAGCGACACGGGGTGATTCAATTCATCGCCGGTCGGGAAATCGGTAGGCACATTTTGCACGAGGAATCGGATGCGTTGCTCGTCCGTTCCAACGAAATTCATTTCTCCGAGTTTGAGCGTTGGTTCGTCATCATCGTTGGATGATGTCAGAGGGCTGAGACTCTGAAGTCTGCCGTAAATGGTGATTGGACGAAATTTGTACTCCGCCAAGTTCTTTCGCATATCATTCGCTAAGCGGAACTCTTCGTCTTTGGGACGTGTGTCGTTCGTCAAACGGACCCGTGCACGCTGAAAAGCGGCTGCGGCTTCTTCGATGAGATCACTCGGCATTTCGGAAATGTGATCGATCACCGGTTGGAACGTCTGCGACAAAAACGCATCGGCTTCGGTGGTATTCGATGGAATGGACAATTCCGTATTGGCGAGATCGGGAAACTGAACTTCCAACTGACTGGCTTCACGGATTTCCAGATTCGTGTAGTCCTCGGCATTCGATGGCTCAAACTGGATGCAGAAAAGAAATCCTGCGAAGAACAGCGACGCAAACTGATTCGGCCAGAAGACAGATTTCGTCAGTTTCATGACAGATCTCACTCAAATGTTGGCATCGACCATGCGGCGGCTTCCGTTCGACTCACAATTGAACAACCAAACCGTCAATTTCCGCAATTGCCTGATGAATGGAAAGCACTTGGGTCGCCGATTCGACCACCGGTTCCACTGTGATTGCGACATGTCGACCACCCGAAGTTTCTCGCAACGAGTGAGGCGGGTCTTCTTCGGCATCGAGATGCTGCCGAACCGCCGACAATACCCTCGCTGTGAATGCAGCATCTGACCGTCCAATCGCTTTGAAAGTAAACGCGCAGGGGAAATCGTGCCGCTCTTGCAGCAACTCGATCATTGATTGATCAAACACAGTCATCTCCGGTCAGAAAATCAGAATCGAAATAAACGGAAGAATCGGCAGCTTGCCACATTGGCAACGCAATACCAACCCAAATTGTGGTAGGTTCCATATCGGTTTGACCAATATTGTTGGGGGCACACCGTTCATGTAGTTCAATTTGCGAACATTTCGTTGTTTTTTTTATTATACCATCCAGCAAAATCCGAACGAGTAAAGGGCGGTAGGCTATGATTCACGAGACTTCGCGGCTTGCCCCCAACTCATGGATGAACCGTTTTGCTGCCACCCTGGTGAATTCACTCGGAGTCCGACGCATTGACTCTGGGATTCATTCGCAAACTCGTTGGTCATTCACGAGCCAGATTTCTCGACAGGTAATTTGACATGCCGGATTGCCAAGGAAACCTAATCTTTGTCGATTGCTCTCGACAGCGAGTCGAGTTCATCGATTCCTTGGCCACCACGAAGATCCGTGTCACGACCGTTCCCGATGGAACTGACATCGAACGCCGGATCGCCCGTCACCATACAGACGCTGTCATTCTCGACCATCAGCAACTTGCGGACGACACGCTGGATGTCATCCACCTCATCCGACGGAGCCGCAACGTCGCTGAGCTATCAGTGATTGTGATCACGGAGAATACGCAGCCGGAAACTCAAGTTAGCCTGTTTGATGCCGGCGCCAATGACGTTATTGTTCTGCCAGTGGCGACTTCGGTTTTCGTGTCGCGTGTGCGTCAACAGCTGAACTGTGTGAAACACGCGAACTCCATCAAGGTGAGTGAAGCCCGGTATGCGTTGGCCAACTTCGGTTCCAACGATGGTTTGTGGGACTGGAATCTGCAGTCGAATACCGTCTATTTCTTCCCGCGTTGGAAAGAAATGCTGGGTTATAGCGGCGACGAAATCGGCGATTCGCCTCAAGAGTGGTTTTCCAGGATTCATCCGGAAGACCTGCCATACGTGCAAGATGCGTTGTCCCGCCATCTTGCGGGAGAGATGCAGCGTTTTGAATGTGAGCATCGGATCTCGCATCAGGACGATGTTTACCACTGGATGCTCGCACGCGGGGTCGCCGTACATGACGAAGCGGGATCGCCCGTCCGCATTGCCGGTTCGCTAACAGACATCACCCGTGGGAAAGCCGCTGATCCAGTCACCGGCTTGCCGAACCGAATTCTCTTCACCGATCGGTTGGAAACAGCCTGGAAGGCATCCAAAGAAGACGGCGGCAAGCAGTTCGCGATTCTCTTTCTTGACCTGGATCGCTTCAAATTCGTGAACGATAGTCTTGGGCACCATGCGGGCGATGAATTGCTGGTTGCGGTTGCGAATCGTCTTGAGATGGCGTTGCGGGCATTTTCGCGGAAAAGCGGTGCAAATTGCGGTGTTCGCTCGATGTTAGCCCGTTTTGGTGGTGATGAGTTTGTGATCCTACTGAGCGACATCCAAGATACGAACATTCCAGCCCAAGTCGCTGATACGGTTCTTGAAAAGCTGGCCAAACCGGTTTGGTTAGAGGGTCACGAGGTAGAAATCTCGGCGAGTGTCGGAGTGTCTTTGGGAAGCGAACGCACCAAATGTCTCGAATCGCTTCTTCGCGATGCCGACTCCGCCATGTACCATGCGAAATCACTTGGGAAAGGACGCAGTTGCATTTTCCATCCATCGATGCGAACTCATTCCCGCGAGCGATTTGCGTTGGAAGTGGATCTTCGGAAAGTGGTCGAGCGGGGAGAGTACGAGCTTCAGTATCAACCGATTGTCGACATGGAGACGGGGGCCATACTTGGCTTCGAAGCCCTGGCACGTTGGTCGCACCCCGTCCATGGGATGATCTCACCCAATGACTTCATTCCGGTCGCCGAGGAAACGGGATCTATCGTCAAACTGGGTTTGTGGACGCTCAACGAGGCATGTCGCCAATTGGCGACATGGCGTCGCGAGTTCCCGGAGATGACAGACTTGTTCATGGCGGTCAATGTCTCGAGTCTCCAATTTGCCGACCCGGCGTTGGTTCGGATTGTTCTGGATAGCCTCGAGGAGCACTCGCTGGAATGTCATGATTTGAAGCTCGAAATTACGGAATCAACAATCATGTTGAATCCGGATGTCGCCGCTCAATCACTGATGATTCTGTACTGGGCTGGTGTGCGAGTTTGCATTGACGACTTTGGCACCGGACACTCGTCACTCAGTTATCTGCAACGATTCCCAATCAACACGGTGAAGATCGACCGCTCATTCGTACGGCGAATGACACAATCGAAGCAAGCGATCGAGATTGTGAAATCGATCATCGACTTGGCGCACAATTTGGATATGGATGTGACCGCCGAGGGGATCGAATTCGTGGAGCAGCACGAAATCCTCCGGGAACTGGGCTGCGAGCTCGGGCAAGGTTTCTACTATTCGCGTCCCCGCTCGGTGGAATTGGTTGCTGATTTGTTGCAGAAGAAAACGCTGCTTCAAGATCCGCTACAGATACCGCTAACGTTGCCGGTCGAGGAAATTGAAGCCCTGAGAGAATCTCAACAGATTGCTAGCAACGCTGTCTGCGACTGAACGGGTGCTTCGTCGCCGTTTCTTGCAGTGTCATCCACTGTCGTTTTGCGTGTCGACTCTCTGCTAGTCTTCTTCACTCGCCAACTGGGCGAAGATCTCACTTCGATTGGCGGCGAACTGACCGTTCGTCAATACCATCGCACACCCTGCTTCCCGAGCTTGCTCCAACTTCGCTCGGTGGACATGGGGGCCAACAGCGATGACCGATGCCGAGCAATCTGCAAACGCTGACGGATCGATCTGAGGGTGACTAAGGTCGAGAATCACTCGGAACCAACTCTCCTCAACCGCTCGTTGACTTGCTCGCTCAGCGTTCGCCTCGACGACGAGTTCAAAGCCCTGGCGTTTGGCATCACCCATGATGGGCGAACTAAACATCAGGTCCCGGCTGACTAACAGAATTCGTGAGCGTGCCATGAGGTGTTGAATTGCGAGTGAAATTGCAGCGGGGTCACGGAGGCCGGATCGGTTCAGCTCAAGTTCTACTCAAGCTCTTGCCTTAATCGATGCTCTTGAGAAAGTCGCCTAGACTTTCGTCACTATCTTCGGAATCGCTGTCCGCTCCCGATAGGAAATTCGAAATGTCATCCTCGGTGACGTCGCTTTCCTCTTCGGAATCGTCGTCGGCTTGGGTGAGACGTGCCTCTTCCTCGTCATCAGCGAACTGGGTGAATTCCTCGTCTTCGATGTTGGCATCCTCGTCGACGTCCATCACTTCAGCGACGGTTCCAGGATCGTCATCGTCGACAAGCAATTCGTCAGAATCTGCATCCACTGGTAGTGCTGGGTCCGATGACTCTGCGTTGCCGGTGAGATCGTCGAGATCATCATCGATGGGGATCGCAGCATCCGAATCCTGAAGCTCTTCGCCCTCTTCCGTGGACAATGGAATTTCCCCGGAATCTTCGGAGTCCCACTCCTCTTCAACTTGCTCGACCGGCGCTTCGGCAACCGTCTCGTCGGGAACTTTGGAGACCGTTTTGGGACGCGAAGCCTGTTCAGACTCCGCGACCGTGTGGTCTTCTTCACTTGCCTCGTTGGCGGGTGGCGTGAATTGAACGAGGAAGTCGACGCCGCCGACCGTGAGTTCGCTGTCGGGAGCGACCGTATAATCGGTGTCTGCGTCCAGCCGATATCCGTTGATGAACGTTCCGTTCGCGCTGCCCAGATCCCGGATAGAGACGGTATCGTCAGTCACCAAAATTCGGCAGTGTTTTCGGCTGATTTCCTTCGATGCAACACGTAAGTT
Organism: Thalassoroseus pseudoceratinae; assembly: GCF_011634775.1. Classification (NCBI taxonomy): domain Bacteria; kingdom Pseudomonadati; phylum Planctomycetota; class Planctomycetia; order Planctomycetales; family Planctomycetaceae; genus Thalassoroseus; species Thalassoroseus pseudoceratinae. Next base: position 1,018,612 of record NZ_JAALXT010000003.1, on the reverse strand, counting down.
GCATTCCGCACTACGACCGATCAAGGTTTCTGGCTTCAGCACAACAACCTTGTGATTGGCTTGCCTTCCTGAGACAACAAGTCGAACCTGCATAACAAAACTTTATTCATGAACGGGCGAAACGCCGTATTTTGTAACGACCAGAGAATCATTGGCTTCGAGGCCAAAACAGTCGATTCCGATGACGTATCTCAAGTATAAACCGCAAAACTGCCCAATTCCCAGCGATTCCCCAAAGAAAACTCGGATTTTAGCCTTTGCTACGGATCTTCTTGACACCTTTCTCGGCGTTTTTCTCGATGAATTCGATGATCTTGGAAGCCACATTCACTCCGGTGGCCTGTTCGATTCCCTCAAGTCCCGGAGACGAATTGGCTTCCATCACAACCGGGCCATGATTCGAGCGAAGAATATCCACCCCAGCCACATTCAACGATAACGCTTTCGCCGTGCGGACCGCCGTGCTGCGTTCTTCCGGTGTCAGTTTGATTTTTTCCGCCGATCCGCCGCGATGGATGTTCGAGCGGAACTCACCCGGTTTGGCCTGTCGCTTCATCGCTGCCACAACTCGATCACCCACCACGAAGCAACGAATATCCGAACCGCCGGCTTCTTTGATGTACTCTTGAACAAGGATGTTCGCATCGAGTCCGCGAAAGGCTTCAATGACCGCCTCCGCCGCTTTGCGGGTCTCGGCGAGAATCACTCCGATCCCTTGAGTGCCTTCCAAAAGTTTGATGACAACCGGTGCCCCGCCGACGATGTTCAGCAGTCCGTCGATATCTTTCGTTGCATGCGCAAAACCCGTCACGGGCAATCCAATGCCTTTGCGGGCGAGGAGTTGCATGCAGCGGAGTTTGTCGCGTGATCGGCTAATCGCGAGCGAGTCGTTCGTCGTGAATACATTCATCATCTCAAATTGCCGGACGACGGCCGTTCCGTAGAACGTCCAGGTTGACGCAATCCGCGGGATGACGGCTTCGAAGTCGTCCAATGGTTCGGCTTGGTACATGACCTTCGGTCGGTTCGCGGTGATGTCCATATAACACCGCAGGTAGTCCACAATCTTCACGACATGCCCACGTTCCTCGGCCGCTTCGCGGAGTCGGCGGGTCGAATACAGCGACGCTTTCCGCGACAGTAAAGCAATTTTCATGATGACTTCTTGTCTGAGGGCTTGGGTGATTTTTTCTTCGACGGACTCTTTCGCATGGCCTCCGGGACTCCCCCAAGATGGGAACGTCCGGCATCGATCAAAAACCGATCGCGTATCGATTCCCGACCGAGCAGCATCCGAAAACCCATTGTATCGCGATTGGCCAGCGTTAATTCGATCGGCCAAACTTGATCGAGTAGTCGGACATTCGTGACGATGACCGGTCGTGACGATTGATGACCGTTGGAACTCGTTACACGTCGATATTCCAGTAACTTGGCTTCCGTGCGGATTGTCTCTTTGGTGTTTCGTTGCACGGGGTGGAGTTCGAATCGTACGTACTGCTCGCCGTCGCGTTCAAATGGTTCAATCTCGTAAGCGTGAATGGAGGATGTTCGGGCACCGGTATCAATTTTAGCCTTGATAAAGTCAACGCCAAGGTCCGGCAGGGAAACCCACTCTCGCCAACCGATATGCGGGAACTCGCGGAACTTTCGCCGAGACCGTGGCTTGTCGGGGGATGGCGTCATAACGGCTCTCACGGTGTTGATTGGTGACCAATCCGTTTCAGATTGTTCGAGGGGATATCAGAACGAAACACAACTTCCCATGCAACGCATACGATGAACGCTCGAAACGGACTTTATTTTTGAAGTCGCAATCCCGGTGGAAGTGACTCGCCAAAAATCTGCCCTTCCTCAGTTTGATCGAACTCACCACCTTCGCGAACCAATTGCACCCAGTGCGGCGGTGCGTCTTCGGTTTCCAACCAAACGGAGACCCGATCTCGCAGGGCTGCTGGCAAATCGCGAAACCGATCATCGGTCCGTCGGGCGAGCAACATGACCGCCAGTAATCCTAAGGAACCCGGTTTCGGCTTGTCCAAGAGTTTCTCAACCCAGCCCGCCACAATTTCCGGCGGCAGGACCGAATTCAATGGCCCGTACAACGGCACACGCTGTCCCACGCGTCCCAACGCCCACAACAACGCATCTTGCACCGGTTGCATTTTTGGACGGTCGTAAAGATCAAGCAGAATGCGACCAAGTTCGATTCGGACCGGAACCTTCAACAATTCGAAGGAACCCAACATTCGCCAGATTTCCGATTGCTCGTGCGAGTTGTCCGTTAGACCGGCTCCACCTTTGCCGCGTCCACTCGTCATTTGTTTGTGCAGGGGACGAATGGAACTTAGCAGCGGCGTCGCAAGTGCCGTTTGCTGACCGGCGGATAATCCGCCGCCCAATCGTCTCCACAAGACCCACCACTCCGCCCGGCATTGAGGATCGGCGTGCACGAGTTTGCCTTGCAATGTCTTCCACGTTTCCAAGACTCGCCAATCGTCGAGTGCAAACCCGTATCCAGGACGTAAACAGAAACCGATCGCGTTGAGCCAACGAGCCTCGTGTTGCGGACTCCGACGCCGACCACTTTCATGATCCATCAGGGTTTCCCACATCGACCGCAGCAGGGAACTCGGGAATTCGGATCGACTCAACGACATGCGACGGGCAATGTCTTTCATCATCCGAGACGGTTTGACTGTGGAACTCTTACCGAATGTGCCTTCGATGACTTCGTCGGCATCCTTCCGATCAGTTTCAGAAAGGATTCCCTCAGCTTCGGCGGCGGACTCATGAGCCGCAATATCCGTTTGGGTGGCAGTACGGACATCGAATTGCAATTGCCAACTTCGTGAGCCGTTCGTCTGCCGACACCATAGTTCCATCGTGCCGACTTCGGTCAACTTCCCGACGAGTTCCACCGGAATCGGTTCGCTCGTGGCTTGCCCACGTGATTTGAGTACAGTTCGAATCGGCGGCAACGCCCGCATTTGTTCCGGGTCGATCGGAACGATCTCACCGGGCCGATCGGTCAGGCGGGTGCTGGAGACGAATAATGGGAACTCGATGGGCTCAGAGAGTTGCAATAGAAACGACGGTTCTGCGATTTCGACATCTTCACCAGCCTCGATTCCCGCGGGAAGCAGACACATTGCCTGCTGATTGCCGTGTGCGTCTTCGATACCGACGTAGTAAGTTCGTGCGAGCCCCGCCGCAATCCGCACTCCTTCGCCACGTCGAACCATCCCATAATAAGCAGCCCCGTGAGCGACGGCGAGATCGAGCCGATCGTTCTGTAGCACGATTGGCGACCAATCCGCGTCATCGGTGGAGAACCAGTTCGTCACCTGATCGATCAATCGCTGCCGCAGCACGGTCGACGCGAAGAATCCACCGTTGAACAAAATGATGTCGGGACGGGCGGGATCGTGGTCGGTGGGGATGTCACTGTCATCGATCGACACATCGCGGTGAGCCGTCAAAAATGCGGCCAGATACCGTGTGATGGCCGCGTCTTGTGCGTACGGCAAACCGAATTCCTGAAACCCCGATTGCCGAGATTGTGGCTGTGTTTCCAGCTCAACTGTGGGAAGAAAACCGCTTTGTAGGATCTCCAGGGCTTCATCCCGTGTGATTTCCGCCTGGAGTCCACTGCCAATTAGACGCGATCCGCTTCCCGGCAACGTGACCGTGACTTTCTCCGGGGCATCGTCTTTGAGCAGGTCTTCTTTGACCTGCCGACATTGCCGGACCAAGACCGACCACTGTCGCGGTTCGAGTTTTCCGTTCGGCGTCAGTTTCTGTTCCAAATGGTGAGCCAACGCCAAATCGAGGTTGTCACCCCCGAGAATCAAATGCTCTCCCACGGCAATCCGGTGAAACGCAACCTGGGCGTCCTGTTGGTCGTCCGCGGAAGCCCGGCGAACTTGGATCAATGTAAAGTCGCTCGTGCCGCCACCGATGTCACACACCAAAATTCGCTGACCAGGTGTGACGAGTTGATCCCAATCGGCCCGGTGCCGATTGATCCAAGAATAAAACGCCGCCTGCGGTTCTTCGATGAGCACGAGTCGCGGCAGACCCGCTTGCCGACCGGCTTGGACGGTTAACTCCCGTGCAACTTCATCGAACGAGGCCGGCAACGTCAGCACGATTTCTTGTTCCGCAAGCGGATGTTCGGGGAACCTTCGATCCCAGGCGGAGCGAATGTGTTGCAGGAATCGAGCACTGACAGCGACGGGGGATAGTTTCTCGACATCGGTCGCACCGTGCCAAGGCAAAAGGTCAGCCGTGCGGTCCACTCCGGAGTGACACAACCAACTCTTGGCCGACGCAATCGCACGTCCGGGAACCATGCGGCCTTGCTCGCGGGCGAACACTCCCACAAACCATCGGGAATCGGTTTCTTGGTTCCAGGGGAGTCTCAACGATTCAGAAGAAAGCTCCTCAGCGGTCGCCTCGTAGTGGAAGCTTGGCAGTGTGCCGTGCGACTCGACTTCACCAGCGGCGACGAGTTGCGGGATCTCAAAAGTTTGGATGGACCAATTGGACTCTTCGACGTCGACATAGGCCACCGCCGAATTCGTGGTGCCCAAGTCAATCCCGACAACGAATCGCGGGCCAGTTGGTTGATCTTCGGTTGGACTCATATAGTTTGTTGCGTTGTTCGTTCAATGACTGACGGCGGTTGCAAAACCGAAGTATATCCCGTTCGCAGTTCGGATCGAACCTTCAGCGACGGACTGATTTCGCTGGTCTTACTCGTGCGAATGCGAACGATTGTTCCGGTGACAACGGTCACTTTCCGGACGAAGAATGTTTCCGATACGCGACGTCACGTTTTCTTTTGACATCATCCCCGCCCGGTGTAGGTTTCACTGGACAGTTTCGTGAGAGAACCGAATTCCTTGTCGAAATTGCCCCGCCCTGCTTGCCACGCATCATCTCGCCAGTTTTCTCGGAAGGATTCACCGTATGTCATTGGTTCCTTCTCGTCGACATCGTGGATTTACCTTGGTTGAAGTCCTGATGTTCACCGCGATTCTGGGCGTCTTGGCGGTTGGGATTTTGCCGCAGGTTGCAATCCAAACCCCGGACGACTTGGAAAAAATCGCGCGAACGCGATTGCGTGTCTTTCGGCAACAAATTCAGTTGTACGCGCAAGAACACAACGGAAAATACCCAGCCCAAGATTCTCGCGATTCACGGGACTTCGAGGATGCGTTGTTGTACTCCAGTGACGAGGATGGAAAAGTCGGCTCCGTAGGCACAAAACCGTTTGGGCCGTATTTCATTCAGCACTTGCCGGCGAATCCGTACACGAATTCCACGCGGGTCAAGGTTGTCTCGGATGTCGATGCCGTTCGCTCCGATGACAACCCTCTCTACGGCTGGTTCTACGACCCGACCACTGGGCGAATCAAAGCCAACACCACCGCAACGGCTGAGAACGGCACCCCGATCGACGAATACTAACCTTCGTCGTCAGATACGTCTGAACGGGTAGCAACGGTGGGTTAGTCGAATGCTTCATCGGCAGTGACGATTCCCAATGCGATTTCCGCCAATCGCTGACGCTTGCTGCTTGCAAGTTTTTGCAAGCGACGGTAAGCGTCTTCCTCCGAAAGCTGGTTCCGCCGCATCAGGATTCCCTTAGCCCGTTCGACTAATTTTCGATCGTTGAGGGCTTGTTTGAGATCTTTGACTTGGTCTTTGAGTTCCTGGAATTCCCGGAACCGCTGAATGACCAAGTGGATTGTCGGCTTCAACTCTTCCTTGCAAACCGGTTCAATCAGGTAGGCCATCACGTGATCTTGCAACGCGTGTTCCACCTCACTGAGATCGGTCTTCGGTGTGACGATAATTGCCGGGAATTGTTGCTGCGCAACTTCGTTGCATTCCACCAATGCATCGACTCCGTCCATGTCGTCGAGTTTTAGTCCGGACACGATGACGTCCGGAACTTGCATTTGGTCTTGGCACATGGCAATTAAGTCGCAGCCGCGTGTCACAATCGCGAGACAGGAATGCCCCAATTCACGTAAGGCGTCTTCCAAGACCTCCCGGGTTTCAATGTTTGCATGGGCGACGACGATCTTGAGTGTCTGACTGGTCGAAGCTGAATGATTCTGCGAAAGAGTTGTCATCGCGTTTCAATATTGGAGTGAATGACCGAGCCATGGGACGGCGGGCGCTCCCAGTGGCAGTAATCGCGGTCCGTCTGCCGATGGAAGATCGAAACCAGTAATTTTGATTGCAGGTAACGTTATTGTTGAGGCGGCTTATGTTACCATGCGTAGAATCCGCGTAGCAATATTGTCAGAAGAAGTTCTTCGCCGGAATAACGTCGTTTTGGGCTGGACGTTTTACGTTAACTAGCGTTCAATCCGTATTTCGACATCGCTTGGGCAGGATCAAAAAGACATGTGGGCCATTTTGTATTACGGCTTGTCTGAAGCCGATGCAAACGCGATTGAAAGAAATGTCGTGGCGCCGGATGGCCAGCGGATCCGCATGGAGTTTTGTCGGCATTGGGAGTCTGCCGAAGAGCACTGTGCGGGGCACACTGGGTTTGATGTCATCATTCTCGATAGCCGCGTTTCCGAAGCCACGTCGATCTTGGAGCGGTTGAAACACTTGCAGCCTGATTCCTCGTTGGTGGTGATGAGTCACTATTCGGATCGGAATCAGTCGGCTGAGTTTCTGAGAATGGGGGCCCATGAAGTCGTTCATCAGGCGGATCAAACGAGCGCGTACCTACAACGTGCCATTAACCATGCGATCGAACGCGGACAGTTGCAGCGAGATTTGCAGCACCTGTCGTCGATAGTCGGAGCCAGTTCCGACTTCATCGGCACATGCGATCGCGAGGGACGCATGATTAGCTTGAACGCAGCCGCTCGGCAGATGTGCGGAATTGACGGGCAATGGAACGTCGCGCGAATGCGAATCGAAGATTTCCATCCCCGTTGGGCCGTGGAGAAAATTCGGAGTGTGGCGATTCCCACCGCTGAAAAAACAGGACATTGGCAAGGGGAAACCGCGTTGATCCGCTCGAACGGATCGGAACTGCCGGTCTCGCAGCAGATCATCGCTCACCGCTCGTCCAACGGTACGGTCAAATATTATTCCACGGTCATGCGAGATGTCAGTCATTTCAAGGCCGTCGAAGCTGACTTGATTCGAGCGAGATCCCAGGCGGAAGAAGCGGACCAGGTCAAAAGTCGATTTCTGGCCCACATGAGTCACGAACTCCGTTCGCCGCTCACTGCGATTCTTGGGTTCTGTGACATGTTGCAGTCCCAGACCGACCTGAGCCGATTACAGGAAATCGCCGACACGATTCACCGAAATGGCAGCCATCTTCTCGAAATCATCAACGACATTCTCGATCTGTCGCGAATCGAAGCCCAAATGCTGACGATTCGGTCCGAAGAATTTTTGTTGGCCGAAGTCGTTAGAGAACTTCGCAGCCTCTTTGAGTTGCCCGACGAAGATGATAACAATGCCTTCGAGACGATCCTCGAAACGCCCGTCTCCAAGACGTTGAAGACCGATCCGCTGCGACTCAAGCAGATTTTGAGCAACTTGCTGAGCAATGCATTCAAATACGCGCCGGACGGGATCAAGGAACTTCGTATCAGGACCACACCCGACGGCGAAATTGCGTTCGCTGTTCGCGACACGGGACCGGGGATTGCGGAAACCGAACTCCAGCAGATTTTCGCGCCATTTTCGCGACTTGTTCACGACGAGGACACCGGAGTCGCCGGCACCGGGCTTGGTCTTGCGATTGGCCGGCGGTTAGCGGAATTGTTAGGTGGGAAATTGAGCGTCGAGAGCCAACTCGGTCAGGGAACGACGTTCACCCTGACCCTGCCCCGTTCGTGTATGATTGCCGGCGAGACCATTGATTCCATCGCCAACGAAGTGCGAAAACCGACCCGGTCGCTTCCAGTCGAGGACACTGCTCCAACGAGTCGCCCACCGGGTCGTGTCCTGGTTGCCGACGATCGGCGAGACGTCTGGCGAGTGGTCGAACACTTTCTCAAAAAGGCCGGCTATGAGGCTGTCATCGCCAAGAACGGACGGGAGGCCATCGACGAAATCGAATCCGCAGCGACCGAAGGCCAGGAGTTCGAGGCCGTGTTGATGGACATGCAGATGCCGGTTTTGTCCGGCTACGAAGCGGTTCGGGAATTGCGTGCGAACGGATTTCGCCAGCCGATCATCGCACTCACCGCCAGTGCCATGAAAGGAGACCGTGCCAAGTGTTTGGAGGCCGGGTGTGACGACTACCTCCCAAAACCGATCGATGGAAAAGCTCTGCTCGATAAGGTTCGGAAACTTCTTGATGATGCCAATCGCGAATGATTGGAGATTCGTCGTCGTCTCCGATCGCTAATTCACATCGTTTCGATTCCGAGCAGTCGGCAGCAAATCGGAGCCACATCGACGGACCGTGGTTGCTCTGGAAACTCAAAACCCGCGGGAGCACCGGCGACGATCAACGGCGATATGGAGTCCTCTGCGGAGAGGGTTCCATGCGAACCGCTCGCGTTTGGCTTGACCCCTGCCACTACAAATTCCCAACCGGGACTTGCAGTGACCCAAACGTCGCCGGTTTCTTCGAAAAACGCTTCCGCAATCCGTTCGAACGCATTCGGATAGTCCCGGAAGCGGACTACGCCATCATCGGCTACGCGGCCATCGAGGCCACTCAGGTCGCCGGTCCAACTCCAACTGTTCCCGAATTCGTCATGAGCGGACTGCGAAAACCGAGACGGGTCTCGCGAGAAGATCAACGGGTCACAGTGTGGACTATGGACGTGATATGTCCAAGCGTCTTGATCGCCAGACCGCCAAAGGATTTGGTCGATTCGCGGGCATTGTTTCAGTGATGTCACGACCTGCTTCAGGTGTTCGTCGTCGTCATGGTGCGGTTTGCGAAAGTAGATCTGTGCGGAGCGAAGATTTGTGCAAACCATCAAATCTTCATGGGATTGCCAAGTACTTCCCGCCGGCACCAACGAAAAATTCGACAAGACGTCATCGAGATTAATGCCAGTATTGTCGTTTGCAAGTGGTGATTGCGAATGGTCGCCGGTTACGACAATGGCAACCTCCTCTAACATCGCGTCAATGCCTCCGTGCAGTTCAAACACTTGGCCGAGAACTCGGTCCACTTTTTCGATGACGGTCAATGCCTCCGCTGGTCCTTCGGAATGACTCTGGAAATCGTTCTCCGGGAAATACGCCACCGTCAAATCGGGCAAGCCAACCTCGCAGAGCTGTAAAAGAAACGCGGCTGTTGTTTCGTCACTCATGCCGAACTTGTGCAGCGGTCCGCCGGGACCGGTCATTGTCTCGCCAGTGGATGGCAACGGGGTCTTGGCGAAGTCGCCGAGGTAGCAAATCTTCGGGCCATGCACGCGTTCAGCCGGCGATAGATCAGGAATCAATTTGAAGAGCCAAGGCGTCTGGAACTCATGAGGGACATCACCGTGGAACCACATGAAGTTGAGACAAGCCGCTGTCAAACCGGCACGTTCGGCTTGCTGGTACAGTGTTGGCGATTGCAGATGGTCATGGTTCAGTCGCATCTGAAAATCACGGAGATACTTCGCAATTCCTTCCCGCAAGACGACTTCCAAATCCGTACCAAAGTAGTTGACGACTTCGGCTTCGCGGTCATACCAGTAGGCACCGGAAATCCTGTGGGCGGATGGGAAGCACCCTGTGATCAAGCTAGCGGTTGCGGCGGGAGTAATTGACGGAAAAATTGAGATGGAAGGCTGGTGCCAGCCTTTCTTCGCCAACGTATGGAGGTTCGGCAACCGCGTGTCGCTCCACGCGTTGTCAACGATTGTCTGACTCAATGCGTCGATTACGACAAACAACACTTTTTTGGGCATCGCACCTGACTAGGTAAAAGGAGATTGACGGCAACTCAAGCTCTTCGTTATCGGCTGCGGTCTCGCCATGGCTACTCAATGAAACAGGGAAAGACGATTCGAAAATCGTCTTTCCCTGATGATGTCATATTCGGCGAACAATTGCGATGCGATTTACTGCAGATCCCGAACCACGTCGGCCACATCTTCCGGATGGACGATACCGATACACTCGATCTCAAGATCATCCTGGCCGGAACTCGAGATGGCGATGTCACCCACGCCCACAATTCGTTCATACATGTTTTGATCGACCTGGATATTCCGCACATCATCATGTTGGACTTCGCTGGTCTCACGAGAAATGATGCCTTTACGGAGAATGGTTCGTTTGCTTGTCACAATCAAGGTGGTGTATTTAATCTCTAGCCACCATTTCAGGAACAACACGAGTCCCGCGACTGTAATAGCCCCGCTGATCGCCCATTGAATCCAGTTCGTGAAGGTCAACCAACCCCCAGCGGCGACGAGTTCCCCGTTGGCGATGGTGTTCACGATGCCCAACAGCCCCGTCAAAATGATCGCGACGTAGAAGACGTATCGAATCGGGTGCTTGCGGAACATCGACGGGTGCAACTCTCGAAGCACGTTCTCTTCCCGCTCGGCGTAGTCAACTCTCGGAGCTTCCGGAGTGGGAGAGTGATCGACTTGGTGGGCCACCGGGACTTCAATCTGAATCGGGCTGTCGCAACTCGGACAGTCCACGACTGTGCCGATCACGTTGTCCGCGACCGTGATGTCATGGTGACAAACTGGGCATTGGTAGGCGAAATCGGTTTGCATTTTGAAATCCTGATTGCGACTCATTGGAGAGACGCCAATTGACGCTCGCGGCTTGCCCGGCGAACTCAAGACGTGCTCGTGCAGCTAACGTGATCACAATGCGAATTTCGCGCCAAAATGCCTCTTTCGACTGTTGACTTTGACGTTTCTTGTTTCAGCCAAATGGTTTACGGAAAACGATTTATTTCGATTCTCTCTGAATGGGTGAGGGGAATGAGTTAGACACGTCCGTATTGGTCGATCAGCGACCGACCGTCGATCTCAGGGACCGGACATGAGGAATGCCAGCCGAACCAGCGAGGGCGGGCTAAATCGTTGGATCTTGTAGGGGTTCGACGTCTACGGAAACCTTGAGCGTATGCGGTCCGCCACCGATGTAGACACCTTTGACCGGTGTGATGTCGCTGTAATCTCGGCCGTACGCGATCGTCACGTGGTCATTGCCAACGTACACATCGTTGGTTGGGTCGGTATCGATCCAGCCCAACTCTTGACCACACCAAATGGAAACCCAAGCGTGCGAAACATCGGCTCCGACCATGCGTTGCTCGCCGGGGGGAGGACATGTTCGGAGATATCCACTTACGTAACGCGACGGCAATCCGAAAGAACGCAAGATCGCCAACATAACATGAGCAAAATCTTGGCACACGCCACGGCGATTGGCAAAGACCTCGTCGATCGTCGTGCTGACATGCGTGGCCTTTGCATCGAATGTGAAGTCCTCGAACACGCGATTCGTCAATTCCCGAATCGCATCACAAATCGGGCGTTGGGGAGAAAATGTTTGTGCACCGTAGTCTCGGAACTTATCCGCCATTGTGACGCGCGGGGACTCAAACGCAAATTGAAACGCATCCATGGCCGATGGCGAATTCCCGGTGCTGGTTTCGCGGACGACGTCTTCCCACGCCGGTGAAACCATCGAAGCGTCGACATTCGGTCGCTGCACGCGGACTCGACTCTGAGCCCGAATCGTCAATTCCTGAAATCCATCATGGAACGAAAAATGATGAATCTGGTTTCCGAAAAAATCGACGCGCTCGCTCATCGTCGCCGGTGGCGGATAGAGTCGTAAGCGACTCATCTCACAAGTTTGAACCGCCGACGTGCGTGGCGTTAAACACGCCTGATTATGACAGACGGAAACAGATTGCGGATACGAGTACCGCGTAATGTGAGTAATCTGATACAGCACCGAACGACTTCCCAGCAATCACAAGTGAATCAAGACGTGGACCGAGCGAACTCTTGCAAGTGACGCGGCGGACCGGAATGGACGAGGTACCGCCGAGTCAGTGATGTGGAAAGATTCATCAATTCCTGCTCAACGCGTAGCAACAATTGGTTCAGCGAACGCGATTGACTATCCCGTGGATCACACAACTCATGGACATCGGCCATCCGAATTTGATGTAACGCCGACAGAATCGACTTTTGCTCCGCCGATCGCGTTGCCTGTTCCGGATTCTTCGGCAAATGGTTGATGTGTTCGTCAAGCATCATCAGTTGAAAACCCAAACTACGCGGATTGGATTCATCCGTCATCAGGAGATCTAACACCGGTACCCGGCGGATTCTCGACAGGTATCGTGTCCGATAGGTGACCGAGCTATCGGCAACATCCAATACCGATTGCAGCAACGGCACATGCTCTTCGGTATGGTGGGCGAGGGTTTCTTGGAGCAACGTCACCATTTGCAATCCGCGTTCGATTCGCCGACCGATATCGAGGAATCTCCAGGCTTGCCCGCGTGTCATGCTGTCGGTCGTGAGACCGTAAAACGATGCGATATCGAAGACGAGTTGATTGAGGTGGCTCAGAACATCCCCCAAGTCACGCTCGGAATCCTCCGGCACGCGTCGGAAGCGGTGTTCCATCCTGTTGACCATCCGCCAGGTATCCAGAGACACCCGATCCCGCACGAGTGAGGCGAGCCGGAGTGTTTCCCGCACGGTCTGTCGCAGGCTGAGCCGCTCCTCATCTTCGTAAACCGCGTTTAAAAGGATTTTCTCCAATGAGGGCAGAGTGTGACTGAGTTCCTCGACGGCATAGCCGGGTTCGATGAGTCCTCGACTGGCCAACACGCGAACCCAGGCGGCTATCTCGAGATCGATTTCAAAGCTCGGTTCGACGGTCAAACGATCGACAAGGAATCGCACGATTCGGGCCGAGCTGTCGACTTGTTCGAGGTGTCGTCCCAACCAATACAGATTGTCCGCAACACGACTGGGAAGTGCCGCCCCAATTCGTTCGAGAGGTACTTCGGAATCATGCTTGGCGAACAGTGACTCATGTTTGACAGATCGGCTCGAAAGAACCCAAGCGTCCTTACTTTCGTCTCCCGCGGCGATCGAGAGTTCGATGGGGTCCGGTGTGGATGACACCCGAATCAATCCCCCCGGCATGACGGAAAAGGTATCCTCCGACCGAACACTGAATGATCGCAACGCAATATGTCCTTTGCGAAGCTGACCATCACGCCACGTCGGAGCGGTAGAACGAACGATTGTCTCTTGAGCCACAAATTTTGCGGGGTCGGCGTTGATTCGATCTCGCAACTGGGATCGTTCCGCCTCGCTGAGACGCTCGACAATAATTTCTTCGCCACCGCTGGGATCGAAAGCCGGTTTGATCACCAGATTGTTGAAGTGATCCATCACATATTGTCGCTCTTTAGCACCGTAGCACCACCAGGTGGCGATGGACGGGAGTTGGAGTTCTTCTCCTAACAGCTCGCGACACAGCTGCGGGAGAAACGCCATAAACACGGGCGATTCGACCAATTCGCTACCGATCGGATTCGCAATAGAGACGGTGCCTTTCCGAACGCACTGTAGAAGCCCGGGAACTCCGATTGTCGATGTTCCGTCGAGTTCCAACGGATCGAGTTGGCGTTCATAGACCCGGCGGAAGATGACATCGACGGGCATTAATCCGCCAAGCGTTTTCAACCAAACTTTGTCATCTCGCACAGCGAGATCGCCACCTTCGACCAAAGTGTAGCCCAGGTATCGCGCAAGGAAAGCATCCTCAAAATAATAGGGGTCGCCTGGTCCCGGGCTCAGTAACACAACATGCGGGTTTTCCAGGTTCCGCGGCGAAAGATGCAACAGCGTGTCACGCATCTTTCGGAAGAACGAGGCTAACCGTTGCACGTGGCAATCTTGAATGAGTTGTGGCCAAGTTTGTGAGATCACGGTGCGGTTTTCGAGGGCATAACCGCACCCGGTAGCGGATGCCGTCCGATCTGCCATCACCCACCAATTGCCGCCGGAACTTCGTGCGAGATCCGCAGAATACAATGGCAACATCCACGCCTGAGCTTCCGGAAGCATTCCCACGGCCGGACGCAGAAAATTCCGATTGGCATACACAATCGCTGGCGGAAGTAGGCGACGTTTCAAAAGTGTCCGTGGGCCGTACAGGTCGGCAAGAATCAGCTGGAGCAGTCGCCCTCGTTGGGCCAACCCGTCTTGAAGCTTTGTCCAATCGTCCTCTGCGAAGACGACGGGCAAGACGTTCAGTGCCCATGGTCGAATTCGATCGTCGGAATCGGGATGGACGTTGAAGGTGACGCCATTCTCGTAGACCAGTTGGTCGACCAACACCTGGCGGCGATCCAGCTCTCGTAGCGGCTTGCCTTGCAGCGAGTCAAGTAACGGCTTCCACTGGGGGCGTATTGCGGCTTCGGGGGTGATGAAATCATCAAACACCCCTGGGGCCGACTTGTAATCACGAGACAGGAGGTCTCCGACAGCCAGTTGATCTGCCAGAAACGGCGAGTTCATCGTGGTCTCATTTGCTCTGCGATTCATGCTGGCCAATTCTTCGCGAGCGATTCATGCCGTCGAGACCGGAGTCACACCGTTCGGCGAAGATCGAGCGTCAGCGGGAAATCCGGTGTCCGTTCCACCGGCGGAACGGACAGTATACCCGGTGTGTGGCCCGTGCGGAAGAATCGGCCACCACGTCGGCTTTCGGCTTCCAATGCATTGACTGGAAACGTCGTGGGATTCAGCCCACCGGGATGATCAACATGATAACGACAGCCGCCAAGTGAACGTCCATTACGTTGATCCACAATGTCGAACGCCAACGGCGTATGGACAGGGATTGTCGGATGGAGGCAACTCGGGGGTTGCCAAGCCCGATACCGGACACCAGCAACCGCCTCACCGGGTTCGCCTGTCGGATGTAACGGCACGCGACGACCATTGCACAGGATGGCGTGTCGAGATTCCACCAACCCCGTCGCCTTGACTTGCAACCGCTCGACGGAGGAATCGACATAGCGAGCCGTACCGCCGCCACCAGGTTCTTCGCCAAGGACGTACCATGGTTCGATCGCCTGCCGCAATTCGACATGAACACCTTCATACTCGACATGTCCGAGCACGGGGCATCGGAATTCGAAATGAGGCACAAACCATTCGGGACGCATATCGATTCCGACGGTCTGCAACTCGCGGATCACATCGGTAAAATCTTCTTTCAAGAAGTGCGGAAGCATAAACCGATCATGCAGCGCCGTTCCCCACCGGATCAGTTTCTCGTTTGACGGAACTTCCCAGAACCGAGCGACAAGGGCTCTGACCAGCAGTTGCTGCACTAGACTCATCCGCGAATGTGGCGGCATCTCAAATGCTCGGAATTCGAGCAACCCTAGTCGGCCTGTGCTGGAATCGGGTGAGTAGAGCTTGTCGATGCAGAATTCCGCTCGGTGCGTGTTCCCCGTGAGGTCTGTCAAAAGATGACGGAAGACACGGTCAACCAGCCAGGGCGGACAGGCTCCGAACGAGCGATCGGGGATTTGGGCAAACGCCAATTCCAACTCGTAGATGGAATCTCGTCGACCTTCATCCACACGCGGGGCCTGACTCGTCGGCCCAATGAACATACCGGAAAACAAGTAGGACAGTGCAGGATGGTTATTCCAATATCCCAATAAACTCCGCAGCAAATCGGGACGACGGAGAAACGGGCTGTCGGCAGGCGTTGATCCCCCGAGAACAATGTGGTTCCCGCCACCCGTCCCCGTATGTCGCCCGTCGAGCTGAAATTTCTCGGTGCCCAATCGCGTTTGCCGAGCATCCTCGTAGATGTTGGTCGTGATTTCAACCAGTTCTTCCCAGTCGTGAGCCGGTTGAACGTTCACCTCGATCACACCCGGATCCGGCGTGACTTTGATCACTTTGATTCGTGGGTCATCGGGAGGAAGATAGCCTTCAATGATGACCGGAAGCCCCAATGCTTCGGCTGTGCTTTCAACCGAAGCGAGCAATTCCAGATAGTCTTCCAATCGTTCAGCCGGTGGCATGAAAACGTAGAGCCGTCCGTCACGGGGTTCAACGCACAATGCCGTGCGAATCGTGCCTTCCGGTGGAGCCGCCGGTTGCAATTTCTGACGGCGTTCCATGCGTTCTTCTTCGGACAACATTGGTTCCGCGTCCCGCATTTGCACACGCGGACCATCGACGCCAGTACGTTCGTCGGCTGTTGGCGGTTGCGAGTGGAACATCTCCTCGTGTCGCGGTAACGGTTCGCGGTCCTCAAACGGATCGCGTTCGAAGAAGGTCGGCGGGGCCGAGCTTGGAACGACGGGCAAGGTATCCAATGGGAGTCGCAGACCGACGGGCGAATCCCCGGGGATCAGGAACATTCGCTCCGAACGTAATGGCCACGGACCACTGACCCAACGACCAACTGCTTTCGCTTGCCACCATTGTCGACGCAAAGGCAAAACGAACCCGGTCGGTTTGCCAATCCCTCGGTTGAGAACACGCGCCAACCGCCGGCGTTCCTCGGGATCGTCCACATCGGTTTTCAACGGATCGACATTGACCGGCACGCGATGCTCTTGCCGAATGGTCTCCCAGATGTCTTCATACGCGGATACCACCCAACACGAATCGACTCCAAGATTCTCCGCAAGCGTTTCGGTGAAGTGCTCTGCCTGTTCCGGAGTGGTCGTTTGCGGCGATTGATCATCCGCGAGCAAATCGACGTTCTTCCAAAGCGGTTCGCCGTCGGTTCGCCAAAAACACGACAACGCCCATCGTGGCAGCGATTCACCGGGATACCACTTTCCTTGACCGTAATGCAACATGCCCCCGGGCGCGAACCGGCGACGCAAACGGCGGATCAATTCCTCGGCCAATTGCCGTTTCATCGGCCCGACGGCGGCTATGTTCCACTCGTCGCCTTCCATGTCATCGATCGAGACAAACGTGGGCTCACCGCCCATCGTTAACCGAACGTCACCAGTCTTGAGACGCTCGTCGACCGATTGACCAACCTTGAGGACGTCTTCCCATTGCTCTTCGGTGTATGGTTTCGTGACACGGGGATCTTCGTGCACCCGTTGAATTTCCATTGCGAAATCGAATTCAGTTTCGCATTCTTCGAGTCCACCCTCGATCGGCGCCGCCGAACTCGGTGCGGGCGTGCATGCCAGCGGAATGTGTCCTTCGCCAGCAAACAATCCCGATGTCGGGTCGAGCCCCACCCAACCAGCGCCCGGCAAATACACCTCAGCCCAGGCATGCAAGTCGGTGAAATCCGCAGTCGGACCCGCCGGCCCTTCCAGCGGTTTTTCATCCGCCGTCAACTGAATCAAATACCCCGACACAAATCGTGCGGCTAAGCCACAATGTCGAAGCACTTGAACGAGTAGCCAACTCGTATCGCGACACGAGCCCGACTTCTTGGTGAGTGTTTCCTCAGGTGTTTGAACACCCGGCTCCATGCGGATCGTGTAATTAATCAGTTTTTCAAGTTGCTGGTTCAGATCGACCAAGAAGATCGCGGTCCTGCGTGGCGTCCGGTCGATGGTCTCTAGAAACTTCGTCAACTCCGGTCCAAGATCCTCAGTGCGGAGAAAGGGACGCAGATCTTCGCGGAGATGTTCGTCGTACTCGAAGGGAAACTCTTCTGCATAATCTTCGACGAAAAAGTCGAATGGATTGATGACGACCATCTCGGCCTTGAGATCAACCTCGACCGAGAATTTGCGTGTTTTCTCGGGGAAAACCAACCGAGCTTGATAATTCCCGAAGGGATCCTGCTGCCAATTAATGAAGTGTGGCTCTGGTTCGATCTTGAGTGAATAATTCAAAATCGGCGTGCGGCAATGCGGAGCCGGTCGCAAACGTACCACATGAGGCGACAACGAAATCAGCCGATCGTACGAGTACGACGTTCGATGGTTCAGAGCAACGTGAATGGGCATGGCCGGAAGAATTTATACTCTCGGAAGGAAGTGAAAACCGTATGAATCGCTGGCGACAATCAACCACGCTCTTGTTGGACGTGGAAGAAATTCGATTCCACCGCAACGCCAATTTCATTCAATCGGTTTTGGAAGCCATCGATGAATTGATGCATCCCGTTTTCGATCACGTCATCGACACTGGTGTAACTGAGTTCGGCCGTTAGGCGACCGAGAAGTTGCTCGGCAGAATTCCGGTAAACACCCTGCGGTGACCCGGTGATGGCATGCATTGACTGCTCCGCCCGCAGCAACGCGTACCCCATCGATCTCGGAAATTCCCGATCCAATATCAAGAAGCGAGCCACCTTCCGCGGACGAATTCGGCCGTACCGTTTTCGATACATCTGCAAGGCACTGGTGGATTCCAACAATGCCGACCATTGAACGACGTCTAACGGCGTGCCGACATCGCTGGGGTCGGGCAACAGCACGTAGTACTTCACGTCTAACATCCGCGATGTCTTATCGGCACGTTCCAACATGCGACCAATGCGATAGAAGTGCCAACCCTCGTTTCGGGACATCGTCGAGTGTGTCACGCCGCCAATCAGATGACTTCGCCGCTTGACTTCATCGAGAAAGTCATAGGGTTGCCGAAGCGTGTGCGGACGGTCCGCCGCTTCACGGACCATGAGATAGAACTTGTTAATTTCTTCCCACGTCAACGCGGGCAGATTGTCTCGCACCCCCCGGGCGTTTTGACGCGCCATGGAAAGACAGGACAAGATCGAATTCGGGTTGCGTTCGTCGAATGTCAGAAAGCGAAGGACGTTTTCTTCGCTGAAGTGTTCTGGTTCGCACTTTCCGTCGCAGTAGAGTTCCGCGAAGATTTCCTCGTCACCGGTTGTATAAACCAGGGGAGCCCACTGCGGAGACAAAGCGCCCTGAGCCCCCAGGGTCAACGTTTGGTTCACGTCAACAAATCGAGCCACATTCTCGGCACGTTCGATGTAGCGGCTCAACCAATAAATGTATCCGGCGGTACGACACAACATGCGTAAACATTTCCGATGAATTGTGCGACGATCCTAAGAACCGATCGTGCAGTGTCACAAAAAATCCGTCGTCTGGCATTTCGAGTGATGAAGTTGCAATGAATACCTGCCGTCTCGACTCAACAAGTAATCGCTTGACCTGAGATTCACGAGAAAACGCCGAGTCTGAGAACTTTGTTCGATCCGTCACTGGGGAGCGACGGCGACTCGAACTCAGAATCGAAGTTCGGGCAACCCACTACGATTGACTCTGAGATTGGCTCATGCCACCCGTAGACTGAGACTGCATGGAGTTCTCAAAACCTGAAGACGACTCGGCTTCCCGCCACGCCGACTTACCAGAGGCAGAGCCGATGACCCACGTATCTTTGCTGCCACCGCCTTGCGACGAGTTCACAATCATCGAACCTTGCCGCAACGCGACACGAGTCAATCCGCCTGGCAGCACATAAGTTTCGTTTCCGGTCAGGATAAATGGTCGAAGATCGACATGTCGCGGCTCGAGTTGATCACCAATCAGCGTTGGGACAGTCGAGAGAGTGAGCATCGGCTGGGCAATGAAGTTCCGCGGATTTTGGCGAATCGCATCGGCACATGTGGCTTGCTCAGACTCCGTCGCTTGCGGTCCCAGCATGATCCCGTATCCGCCGGATTCGTTGGTCGGTTTCACGACCAGTTCGTTCATGTGATCAAGCACATGCTGCCGCTGCTGCGCGTCTGAGCAAAGATAGGTCGGCACATTGTTCAGGATCGCGTCTTCGCCAAGATAGTATTTGATGATTTGCGGAACGTACGCATAAATGGCTTTGTCATCCGCGATTCCCGTTCCCGGGGCATTCGCGAGTGTGACACGCCCCGCCTTGTAGACTTCCATCAACCCAGGCACGCCCAGTGCCGAGTTGGATCGAAAACATTTCGGATCGAGGAAGTCGTCGTCAATCCGGCGGTAGATGACGTCAACACGTTTCATTCCATGCGTTGTCTGCATGAACACGAAACCGTCATCGACGACCAAGTCTTGTCCTTCGACGAGTTCCACCCCCATTTGCTGAGCCAAGAACGAGTGCTCGAAATAGGCGGAGTTGTAGATCCCCGGTGTCAGCACGACGGCGGTCGGTTCGTCCAATCCGGCCGGTGCGGTGTCCAAAAGCGTCGATAGCAATCGCTCGGGATAATCTTCCACGGGTGCGACCGAGGCCCCGCGAAACACCTCCGGTAGCGTTCGCTTCATCAGTTCTCGATTCTCAAGAACGTAGGAAACACCAGACGGGCAGCGGAGGTTGTCTTCAAGAACGTAAATTTGCCCGTCGCGATCGCGGACCAAATCGGTCCCGGTTACATGAACCCAAACGCCATTTGGCGGATGAAACCCCTCGCACTCTTTGCGATAGGTCGTGGCCGTCGCGACGATTTCTTCCGGCAGGACGCCGTCTTTGATGATTTTCTTGTCGTTGTAGATGTCGTCGATGAATAGGTTCAGAGCATGAATTCGTTGCTCCAATCCTTTTTCGATCCCCCCCCACTCCGTGGCGTCCATGATCCGTGGGATCAGGTCGACGGGCCAAACTTTTTCAGTCCCTCGATCGTCGCCATAAACGGCAAACGTAATTCCGAGGTTTAAAAGCAAGGCTTCCGCACGCCGCTGTCGAGTCCGAAGTTCCTCTCCGCTGAACCCTCGGAGATGCTCGACAAGGTCCGGCAGTCGCGGTGGACCGCCCGTTGAAAACACCTCATCGAAGAACCCGTCACAACAGTATGCATCAAACATAATACACGATATCGAATCGAGTAAACCGCCTACATGCGGCGAAGATTTGTGTTTGTTTTCTACCCTTTCAAACGAAGCAAATCCCGCGCCGTCACGACAAGTAAATTTTCCACAAGCGTAGACGGCTCTAAGCGTTTCAGTGGTGCCATGTTATTAAGCAGTTGAGCTTTGTTTGTTGGCATCATGCGACACCGTGATTAGTTTTCGGGGGCCACCCGACACCCCATCGTTAGTAATACGTTCGCCCACAAGGACTGATCTGCTGTTTGAATCGTCAACACGTGATCGGGAGACTCGACGGCTTCGTAGAAATCCCACTTCTCGATCGGCTCCAATTCCAGCGGCGAATTTGCCTCCTGCAGGACTTGCCGATACTCCGCCCATACCGTCGGCTCCCCTTGTTCCGCGTATGGGTCGTCTGGTGGGATCCCCATAGTATTGACGGCATCCAACGGTACCGCGGATAGCAGTGCACGCAGCACCTGCGACACCGTGACCACACCCGGAGACAGATTCAGACTGACCAACGTGGCATTCGGACCACGTTTCGTCGACGCTGGGTAATTGCCGTCGGCGATCAAGATTTTCGAATGATGCCCCGCAGCGCCGAGGACGCCGTTAATTTCGGGATGGACCAGTTGATGCTTCAGCATGATGAAACGCTAATCCCGGAACCATTTTTTGAATTGAGAAATTGTCTGTTCGGCCGCTGCATTCGGATCGGGCCAGGGAAAAGCCTCGGCAGACGCGTAGCCGTCGTAACCGATTTCCTTGAGTGCCGCGGCAATCGGGGCATAGTCCATGTGCCCATTCCCCGTGGGTCGCCGATTGGAATCGACGAAGTGCACATGACCGATGAAACTTCCACCCGCGCGAATCGCGTCGGCCAGATTGACCTCTTCGATGTTCATATGGAACAGGTCGGCGAGCAGTTTCACATTCTCGGATTTCAACGTCTTCAAGAACGCAACACCATCGTCAATCGTGTTGATGAGATTGGTTTCATACCGGTTGAGCGGTTCGTAGATCAGACGCGTGCCATGTTGTTCAGCGTCGGCTCCCAATCGGTCCAACGCATCCCGCAAGAGGTCAAGAGCAGCATCTTTGCTGAGCCGGTTGCCCCACTTGCCCTGCATTGAGCCAATAATCGCTGGTGCTCCGAACTCCGAACCGAATTCGATCATGGATCGCACGAACTCAATCGCGATCTCTCGGCGTGCCCGATCGGTGTCGATCAAACTGAGACCATCGATCACCATCCCCGCACCGGTTCCGACCGCTGCGAGTTTCAATTGATGCTGATCGAGTAAGCTCTTTAGCTCTCCCGAGTCCACGACATTTGGCGACGGAGCAAAAAGCTCGATGGCGTCGTACCCCAATTTCGAGGCTAACTCGCATGCGGCAGGCAAGTCGTCCCACAATACAAATGGACCACCGCGGGCTTCCTCGACCAAACTCACAGTAACGGCAGACTGAATCATAGCAACCAACAGAATGGGAGTGACTGGGCGTAATCGACCAGGAAACGTGGACGAACGCCCATATGAATGCGTATATGAAGAGACAGAGTCGCGGACACAATTCCAGTGCGTCGAGCGATGGTCGTAGTGTAACGACTCTTATGGCGTCTGTCGCGTATCCCGATTCTGTCGGAACAGCTTTTTAGATTCGGTCGAGCAAATCGGCCCAAATTGCTAGGGACTCGACGTCAGCTTTCTCTGGGTAGATCCCACTTTTGAGGCCGTCAATTTCTTGCAAGGTCGCGGGGAATTTTAGTTTCCGCAGAGCTTCAACCGATGCGTTGATCCGTGGCTTCAATGGATCATCCGGCCCGACAATGAATTGAAACTGCTGCCGAAAATCCGGATCGTTCTCCGGCAATTTGCCTCGAAGTGGTGTGCCAACGCCGCTGAAGCCTGCGAACAGATCACGATTCTTAAGCACCAACTGCAAGCCAAATGGCCCCCCTTCGGCCATCGTGTGGACAAACACCCGGTCTTGGTCAATCGAGTAGTCCGCCAGGAATTTTTCGACCAATTGTTTGACAACGGCGGTTTCGGGAAGTGTCCAACGTGTGATGTTCTCCGCCCGTGGCGCGAGCAGAATCAAACCTCTCTGCTCACAGATCACTCGCCATTTGTTGAGGATCGCGGCTTCCATCGTGTCGTCATTCGGATGAATCCAAACCATAAGACCATACGAGGCCGCTGGGTTGTACCCGTCTGGCACGTACGCCCAGTATGTCATCTCGCCATCAGGAATGGTGCCCGAGAAGTGTCCGACTTCGGGGCGTTCGACCGCATCACCGGCGGGCACAATCGCAACGCTTCGCAATTCATCAGGCAGTTGATCGGGAATGGCGGCTAACTCGACTTCTTTTGTATTCGGTTTCCCTTCGCTCGACCAAGTCACGCTCGCTGTATCACCGGGCTGCATTCGGCTCACGAGATCGAGCAGCACTTCCGCATTTGGCGTCTCTGTTTTATCGAACGCTACAATGCGATCTCGGTTCTTTAGCCCCAGCTTCGCGGCTGGACTGTCGAGGAAGACATACCGGACACCAACCCCCTCGGCGTTCTCCGAGGATTGTCGCTCCGGCAGAATCCCGAGGAACCCGGACTCGTAGGGAGCCAGTTCCGCTACCAATTCAATGTCGGCGGAGATGTTTTCCTCACCTCGCTTCACAGTAATCGAGAGCCGATCACCCGCGTAGTACTTACCCATGGCGTGTTTGATTTCGGACTGACTCGCAACGTCCGTATCACCGATTTTCACCAGCACATCACCCGATTCAATTCCCGCCTTGTCCGCCGGGGAATTCACACGGACCCGGTCGATTGTCGGGTCGACGCCGAGAAGTCCTGATGCTCCCGGAAAGCTGACACCTAACAATCCACGATGAAGATCTTCGCCTTTCTTCATCCGATCGAGAACACGGTTGATGTCCGCCAGCGGAATCGCGAACCCGATGCCACCGTCGTACCATTCCACACCAGCCGCTTCGTCAGTCCCCTGTGGCGAGAGCGGCACAACCACCCCCATCACGCGGCCTTGGATATCCACCAACGGACCACCGTAATTCACGGGCGATGTCTTCGCGTCCGTTTGAATGGCCTTCCCCCAAATGCGATCTAACGCACTGACGATGCCGACCGACACGCTCGGGAGATTTTCGTCGAATGTTCGTCCCATGGCCAGTGCCCATTGTCCGACGCGGATTTCCTCTGCCGGAGCGGTGACGGCAGGCGTCAGGTCGTCGGCGTCCACTTTCAGCAGCGTGAGCATCTTCGAGTGATCGGTCGCGACGATCTTCGCCGGTAGCGGTCGCCCATCTGGATGACGCACCACGATTGACGTCGGTTGATTCACAAAATTGAAAGAACTGGTGATGACAAACCCATCCGACGAAACGACGACTCCCGTCGTCGGTCCTTCGGCGGCGAGGATTTGACCAACGCGATCCAGACCGCCCACCGTTTGAATCCGCACGATGGACGGCTCCGCAAGTGCAGCCGCTTCCCGAAACGCCTTTTCTTCGGCTTCCTCGAGATCTTCGGCATGGCATACCGACGTTCCGAGCATGATCAAGGCGACGTGAACGCAAAATAAACTGGCGATCGTCTTCGAAAAATGCAAATGGGTCATTGATCCGACTTCTTTGGTGCAGTCAGTTGGATGGTGATGAGTCGATTCTTCCGACGCACGATCATTTCAAACCGATCACCGGATTCGAGAGCCCCCAATTTTCGCTTCAACTCTCGGGCTGATTGGACAAGCTCATTGTCAACGAACAGCACGAGATCATCGGGCTGAAGTCCCTGACTCGCCGCGGCCGTTCCCGGAAGCACAGATTCAATATAGGCCGGTGTGCGAAAAACCACATCCGGCACCATCACCAAGCCGAAATCGAGCGGTCGATAACGATCCGGTGCGTCTTCATCAGGTTTTTCATCCTCGACGTATGTGCCGGCAATGATGGCATCAATGGTCTTCGTCAACACAGGAAGCGGGATGGCGTAGTTCACCCACGTGTTGCTGCGTGCGTTGCGAACCTCTTTGCCGATCACCCCCACCAGTTCGCCCGTGCGAGTCAGTACAATTCCACCGGCCGCCCCCGGATTGTTCGTAATGGCATCCATGATATAGACCGGCCCGTCATACGGTATTTGAAAGGCACCACGACGGGCTGCGAGATCAGTCTTCGCCGCCACCACACCGTGTAAAACAGAAACCGGTTCATCTCCGGCCGCCACATTGAACATATTGCTAAAGGCGAGAACACGTTGACCGACAGCAACCGTTTTTGCGGTGGATAACTCGAAGTGATCCAGTTCTGTCGTCAGATTTTCAATCTTGAGTACCGCGATGTCGAGTTGTGGCTCAGCACCGATCAGTTTGGCTTCAAATCGGCGACCGTCATCCAGCACAACACTGACTTGGTCCGCATCGAGAATATGACTCCATGCGGTTGCGATGTGTCCGTCTTTCGAGACAAGAAAGCCGGTACCGTAGCCTGCGAGACCGCGGAGCCCTCCCGCTCCAAACAACTTGACGACTCGTGGCAACGCGTATTCAATTGTTTCTCTGGTGGACTTGGCAAAGAGTCCGCTTTGGATTCCAAGATTGACGACGGAGGCCAGCAGCAATATTCGTAACCACCTCATTTCTGCCCCTCCGCTTTTGAGAAGTCCGCTTTCGAGATCTGATACGTCGCGAACGTCTCGCCGATGTGTCGCACAAGCAATTCCGACGGGAACTGTCGGCCATCGACATCTTGACGCTGTTGGATTCGCACCTCACATGGCAGGGCATCTTCCGACAGGTATGTATCGAACCCGAGCAATTGCTGATTCGTCTGATCGAAGTACCATCGAATCTCAGTCGTGATCCATTTTGAGATCAAAACATCAACACGCGGACCATTGCCATCGAGCGGTTCCGCCCCGAGGTAGTAGGTATCGCTAAACGGTTTCTTCCCTTCCGTGAGCAGCAAGCGATACGCCGCCAGACTGGTCAGCAAGCCACCGCTACCGGGCGGCAGATCGGTGGGGGTCCCGTCCAAACCGAGTTTTTGTGAAAACTCCTGGTTTCCCTGCTGCATTTCGACGGATTGGTCATTGATGATTAATTCGAACTCCTGGCCATCACCTGTTTGCCCAGCAATTGTCCAAGACCCATTCAACGACGAAAAGTCGCCGGTCGAATTCAACCCTTCGAAAATCCGGTCTTGTTCCTGCTCATTGAAATAGTAATTGGCGAAGCCAGGTTTCTTCACCAACATATGAGCGTATTCCGCTGGTGGTTTCGGTTTCGAGTGACCCGGAATTTGCGGCATCTTCGGTTTCTTGGGGTCGTCTTTGGGAGCATCTGGTTTCGGTTGCTTGGGCGGTTCGACGGGCTTTTTGTCGAACACCATCTCCGAAGCTCGGTGTAACGCCCGTAATCGTGGATAAATCGTCTGTCGATCTTGCTCCTGCCGATAAGTCAACGGAAGCTTCCATCCCTTGGGGTAGATTCCAAGCACATTTTTGAACTGGTTGACACTACGAATCGGGCGACCGGCAAAAGAAATGAGCTCGTCACCGGAACGTAGCCCGAGTTTATACGCCTCAGAGTTTTCGAGGATGTTGGCCACCATCACGGTCCCATCGGTTCGCGTGGTGACGGTTGCTCCGAGTGTTGCATGGTCGACGATCCGTCCGCTTTTTAGGTGCTCCATGAAATGCTTGATCTGGTTGATCGAAATCGCATAGCCCGCACCGGAATTGACCCGCCCCCGTTTCTCGAACGACCCCCGACCGTTGATACCAATCACCTTGCCGTCGTCACTGAACAACGGCCCGCCCGAGTTTCCGGGATTGATCGACGAGTCGACCTGGATACAGTCGGTGTATTCGAGAAAGTTGTTACTCGCCGGTTCTTGATACCGATGGACCCCGCTCACGATTCCATAAGTGATCGTTGGTCGAAAATCTGTCGCGAGCAGGAATGGGTTGCCCATCGCGTAGGCCCAGTCGCCAACACGGACCTCGTCGCTGTCTCCCAGCGTGGCGGCGGGGAAATCATCTCGGCCAAGGAGCTTGATCATGGCGACGTCGCCAGTCGGGTCGATTCCCACGATCACGGCATCATAAAGCCGGCCATCGTTCAGACCACACTTCATGAAATCGCCGGCACCACTTGTGACATGAAAGTTCGTAAGTGCATAACCGTCGGGCGAGATCAGCACCCCCGATCCACCACCGCCACCACTTGCACCGAAGATCGCGACGACGGTTTTCGATACCCGCTCAATCACCTCGATCCGTCGTTGTTGAGCTTCAAGCACGGCTTTGTCGACGGCGAAGGAAACGGTCGGATCGCTTCCGAAGGTGCCGACCAATGCAGCGAAAAATATCAGAGCGAGTCGGTTCACGTTACAATTCCTCTCAATGGCCTTCGTTCCCAACGTCTCTAAAAGACGGTGTTACTTGATGACGCGGGCTTCAGCCAAGTCGAGATGGTCGGACAAATCAAAGTTGCCGGCTTTCTCGTTGAAGCCGACGAAAATCTCAAGATTGATGACATCACTCACATCAAGATCGACAGCAACTGGGTCATCCGTTCCTGTGACGACCTGCTTCAGCAACTCTTTGCCGTCACCACTGATGATGACCTCGACATTACCTAACCCATTACTGGCAACAGCTTCGTCGATTCCCATCACCGCCTTAAACCGAGTGAAATCTCCACCGATCCGGTAGGTCAGTCGCGTCTGCGAATGAATCCACAGGCCCCGCTCGTAAACTTGGTCTCCGAGTTTCAACGGGTCGCCTTGGAAATTTCGATTGCGAAGGACTTTGTATTCCAAGTCCCAAAACGGAGTGTGTTCGGTTTTTCGCGGTTCCATGTCCGAGAGGTAACGGATTTTTCCGAGACTAAAATCGAGCGTTTTGATCGACTCCATCGAAATCGAGAATTCCGATCCCCCCAGCAATTTGCCGTTCAGTTTTCCGTCGTTCGAGACCAACGATTGGACTTGGAATTTGGCATCGCTGGTCAGGATGACATCGCAAACAGCAGCGGTTTTTGGGACATCACGGTTGGCGTACACGATGCCGAAAACCCGTTCTCGCGGTAGCGGAACCTCGCGACTCCCAAGAAGAAACTTCACTTTGTCGTCGTTGACTTCGCTGACAACACCTTGGACAAAGTCCAGTTTGTCTCCTTTGCGGATGATGAGTAGATCCCGATCGGGATCACGTGTTCGCAAGTCCTGCCACGCCGGGCCAACTTTGGAGTCCAATGCTCCGAAACGAACGGTACTCACCGAGGGCAATTTCAACTCGAGTGTCCCGAGACTCGATGTCTCGACCGTCGCCTGTTGTCCTGTGGTAAGGA
Organism: Thalassoroseus pseudoceratinae; assembly: GCF_011634775.1. Lineage (NCBI taxonomy): Bacteria > Pseudomonadati > Planctomycetota > Planctomycetia > Planctomycetales > Planctomycetaceae > Thalassoroseus > Thalassoroseus pseudoceratinae. Next base: position 990,459 of record NZ_JAALXT010000003.1, on the reverse strand, counting down.
AATTCGACGCCGAAAATGAACTCCCGTCCGTTAGTCGAATCGCCAACTCCTCCGGCATGGAGACCGATTCTGGCATGTCCGTTTTCGGACGGACCGTCATCACGCCTTTCAGTTTGACGGTCTTCTCCTGCCCGGACACGTCGATCACAATGTTCGACTCATCTAGGGATTGCAGCACGCCTTCAAATGATTCCCCACTCAACAGCGTGACTTCGACCGGTGCCGCTGACACACCGAGTGAGAGAATCGTTGCGGCAATGAGTGGAATCATCTCAATTTATCCTCGCTCAGGAAGTCCGTTTCCAAAATCTGATTCAACATTCTACCGACCGACGCCCTGCCCAGACAGTCAAAGACAGCCAGGTCACTTGTTGCGGCCAGTCGCAAGATTGTAGGTTGCCTCTTGAATTCGTCGCTGACGATGCGACAACTGCTGCAATTGGTCGACGATATCCGGATCTTCGGCCAACTCACCGTCGGGTGTGTTAACCATTCGACTGAGTCGGCGAGTCATTCGATTGATCCGAAGTTGCAGTGAACGCAGCATTTTCAATTCCGCCAATTGGTCAACAAGCGGTGGATCGGACGGTTGGCCGTCTTTGGGTTTCTGCTGCTGTTTCTTCTTCTCTTTGAGTTTCTCCATCTCTTTCTTCAACGCTTCCAAGACCTCGCCCAAAGCCTCGATGATATCTTTCTCGATCGCTTGAGTCAGTTCGCCAGCCTTGGATTCGTTCAATCGCCGAGCCACATTAAGCATGTCCTCACGGAGCTGTTCGACAGCTTCCGGGAATGCCACTGAAGACCCTTCTTGCTTGAGCAATTCCAACGCTTTCGCAGCTTCCAGAGCAATGTCATTCTCATCGCCCCCAAGTCGTTTTGCCTCGGCACCGTGACGGTTTTCGTCCCACTCAGTCACATTGCCTAATCCCACAGTCCTTTGGTAGACCAACTTCTGCATCGCGAGCATGCGGAGAAAACGCGCTTCCAACGCCGCCAACAACATCTCCCGCTCTTCCTCACGAAGTTGTCGGAGGATTTCTTCTAACTTCTCTTTGGCTTCGATGAGTTTCTTGAGAGCTTCATCCTGCTCTTTCGATGCACCGTCACGATTCTTCTTTTTCAGTTCTTGAATCGCGCGTTCCATTGCGTCTCGGGCTTGCTCAATTTCTTCACGCCCCGGAGTCCGATCGTCCTTGGGTTTGGCATCGTCGGATTTCGAATCGCCGTCTTGCTTTTCACCAGGTTTTTGCTCGCCCGGTTGTCCCGACTGACCAGGTTTCGGCTTTCCTTCTCCCGGTTTCGGTTCGCCTGGTTTCCCCTCTCCCGGTTTGCCTTCGCCGGGTTTTGGTTCACCGGATTTCTGATCTCCCGGTTTGCCCTCGTTTGGCTTTTGATCCCCGGGTTTGCCTTCGTTCGGTTTGCCGTCTCCCGGCTTTTTATCCCCAGGTTTGCCGTCTTTCGGTTCGCCATCACCTGGTTTCTTGTCGCCGTCATTGGAGTCACCGTCTTTCTTGTCGCCCGGTTTGCCCTCGCCTTCGCCTTCTTTCCCATCCTGTTCGGCATTCTTAGCGGCGTCTTGTTGGTCGATTTTCTCGATCAGGTCTTGAGTTTGTTTGGCAATCTTTCCCTGAGCTTCCGCCAATCGCTCGGTATCCTCACCACGTTCTGTTTGACTGCGGATGTGGAATTCCTTGTCAGCGATCACCTTCAAATCTTTCAACAGGTCCTTGATGCGTTCCTGCTCCGCTTTGATTTCCGCACTGCGGTTCTCACTTGTAAGCAGTTTTAGCAATGCCTGCATTTCACTCAGCACTGAATCCTGGCGTTCAATCGCTTCACCAAATTCGGTGCTTTCGAGCAGATCGACGATCGAATCCATCTGATTGGAAATGCGTTGTTCGCGACTCATTCGAATCGCGCGGACCAGCAGTTCCGCACGATCTGGGTCCGTCCGTTGCAAATACTCCGCCATCTTCAGCAGGGTTTTGTCGAACTGCCGATAACGGGCAGCCACAGACCGCTGCTCTTCCAAGGCGGACTGCTCGCTCGCCGCTTTCTCGGTCGCCGCGGCCTTGTCTTCGTCTTCCTGCGACCATGCGAACTGCCACAGTCCGCCCATCAACACCACACCAGCCAGCAAACCAACTTGCCAAATGCGGTTTTGCGGTTGAGGCTTTCTCATGGCTGTACTCCCAAAGTCACTATGACGAAATTTTCTGTCTGGTGAGACGAGTCGGTCAATCGAACAGTTCCAAGACTTTGTTCAAATCATCGATCTGTTGTTCCTCGGCGAGTTCCTTGGCCTTCTTGGTCGCTTCAATCATTTGTTGAAGGTTCCCGACGAGTTCCTGGTAACTCGCCAACTCCTGCATTTCCTTAAGGACGATCCGAAGATCCCGCAACAATGCCTCGGTTTGGCTAACGCTATCCGCGATGGCACTGCGAGGGTCCGCCTTGTTTTCCTGCACATCTTTGAATTTCACGAGTGCTTCGTCGACGGCGGGAAATCGTCGTTCCCCAATGCGGTCTAGGGGGTCGATAATCAACTCACGAAGCGATTGCACCATCTTGGGATTCGCAATGCCATTGTTCCCCAGCTCTTCCAGAATCTCTTCGAAATCTTGCTGGATGCTACGGGTGTCGGCTGCGTCCTTGCTGATTTTCTGCATTGAACGTGTCGCGATCGACGTGAGTTCCAAACGGTTTTCACGTTCGGATTCACTCTCTGACTCAGGATCGGCATTGATCGTGTTCGCCAGTTCGGTCGCCTTTTGCAGTTCCGCAAGCACACCGGTCGCCGGCTTGTTGGCATCGGCCCCACCGACTTCCTCGATGACCTGCTCAAACCTCGCCAACAGCCCCAACTCTTTTTGATAAAGAATAGTCAATAACTCTTCCTGACTGACAACACGGAAAACGTATTCCGGTTTCGGTTGTGCCCGTGTCCCGTGGGGGCCATTGATGTCGTCACCATCCTCCGCGTAGATCGACAGATGCAATACATCCCCGATTTTGAGTGGACGTGGACCGGTCTCATCATTAACGAGGATTTTTGAAACATCGAACCGGGTCGCAGGTTGCTCGTCGGATTGGAATTGATAGACCGAACTAACTCCGTTCGGCGGATTTTCAAACTCGCGAACCTGCCACGCAGGGCCAGTCAAAAATTGCCCTTCCGGTGTGGCGACTCGATATTCAAATCGGGCATCCGCGACGCCATAGTCGTCCCGAATTTCTCCGGTCACGGGGATACTGGCTTTCGCGGTGATAAATTCACCGATGCCTCGAAACTTCGCTTCGATCTCCGGGGAAAGATCGGCAATTCCGTTAATCGTTAGACGAGACGCCTCTTGACTGATAATCCCGTCCGTGTCTTCGAGGAAGACACGCAGCAGCGTGTTCGCTGACAACGGAATCGCAGTGAGCGGCTGTTGCATCCATTTTGCAGATGAGCCGACCCATGCTGCCGAGGAGACCGAACCCGCTACTCCCCCAGTCAGCAGTGGTAGGAAGACGGGCGGCGATAGTTGTAATTCGGCGTCGGCATTCAATGCCATGGGGAGATGAAGTTTGTCGGAACCCGCGGTCAGCACCTTCGTGGCGAACCCGTCTGCAAAGGGTAATTCGACATACGGGAGTCCGTCCTGCGAAAGCAATTCCAGCTTTGCGGTTCCCGGTTCGGTCACATCGCCATTTTCGTCCACGTTTGCCGCACGAACGGTCAAAAAGAATTGATCGGTTTCAATTCGCAGACCATTCAGTGGCTTATTCGCGGTGGCGTGCATCAGGAGTTGCGTTTCCAACGGCAGCGACACCGAAGTGCCTCGCACAAGTTCTTGCAACTCACGTTGTTTCCGCTCGTCGTCATCTTTGGGTGGTTCCGTGTTGTTCAATCTTGTGTAATCGGGGTACCGTCGTTCAAGGCGGACTTCGTCAATCGTTGGCGGATCGACCACCATCACCCGATAACGGAGACGACTACGATAATCCCCACCGAAGACTGTGAAAGTCATGCCATCGAGGAGATTACTGACCGTCTGCCGAAACTCCCGTTCAGAACCCCGAACGGGATTCATCAAGATTTCCGCCCCGCCGCGTCCACCGTCGAGTTCGTAGTCCCAATACACTTCTTCGGGGACCAACCATTTTTTGCCGGTCTCCTCGTCTTCTTCCGGCACGAAAACGGAAAGCGTGAAGTCCGCGCCGCGTGGGTGCTTGTAGATGCGTTCTTCGCCAAATTCGCGGACGTCGTTCACTGCCGCTTCGAACACGCGTGGAACCAGGAGCGTATCGCGATCCCAGTATTCGTCATCCAAACCGACAAACGCCCGGTACCAATAGCCCACCGCTTCAGAATTTAAAACGCCAAAGGTAATCACCGAAGCGAGCACGAAAGTCGCCAAAGTGGCGGCCACTCCCAACGGTCGCCCTTGGAAGACGTCCTTCAATGGCAGACGCTCCGCTTCTTGACGGGCTTCGTCAACGGTGCGTTGTCGCAGAGCCTGTGTAAATTCTGTCTCGTAGTGATCCCGCCGAGCCGGGGCCTCGACGGCTGTGATGAGTCGGTCATCGAGCGTCGGAAACCGTCGTTCCAATACCAGGGCAAGTGCTTTGGTCCGCAGTTGTCGGAATAGTCTCCACGCGAGCAACGCAAGCAAGACGGCCACGACCGACAACACTGCTGCCAGGTCCAAAGCAATCCGGAACCATCGCGGTAGCTCGAGACGACTTAGCTTGAAGTAGCCCCAGTTCAGGCCCAACGTGATCCAAAAAAGAGCCCCGACCACGACCAACACCCAAGCCAAGCCCTCCAAAAACACGTACGTGCGGATTCGCCGTCTCAATCTCGCCAGTACGGATTGAATCTCCGGCGGGGTGGATGCCGTGGCTGATTGATGAATTGTTTCGGATGAAGACATGGTGCAGCGACCGTATGAATCTGACAATCGTGACAAAATCGTTAAGCCAACCGGAGCAGTTTCCGAGTCAACCATTCCATCGACAACAAACCCACCAACAAATAAAGCACCCACTGCCGGTCCCAGAGCGTCTCAATGCGTTGATGACGTGGCACCGTTCGGGATTGATCGGTTAATTGCGGAGGCAACTTTTCAGCCGCTTCCGAGATCGAAAAGTATTCGCCGCCGGTTTGCCGAGCAACTTCGGTGAGCAGCCGAACGTTTTGCTCCGGATTGATGTCCTCCAGCCCCGGGAAAACGACCTCAACCGTTTCCTCACGGAATTGACTTTCCGTTCCTGGCACTGGCAGTTTCAACGTGTATCGTCCCGGCGTGGTGGCCCGAAAATCACCGACGAACTCGCCTGGCTGGACCCCGCTTGGATACAACACCGGTTCGGGAAAGACTTCTTCCCCGTTGGGAGCGATCAGTCGCAATGTGACCGACTCAGCAGTTGATGGCACCAAATCGCCGCTGCGGTTATCCAATAAGATCGCCCGAACGACGACCGTCTCGCCGAGCATCACTTCGCGTTTTTCCGGCAGCAACGTGACTGGCGAACTTCCACGACTTCGCCGCCCTTGCCCGACTTCGCGAATCATCTTCGTCCATAGTCGTTCGTGATAGTCGACTGACATCTCCCGTAGCCGCCACGTTTCCGCACTTCCCAGATACATAGTGCGTCCGGTTCCGTAGATTTGCGATGCCAGCAAAATCGGTCGGCCGTTCTCGTCCATCATGCGAGAATCGCCAAACAGGGAATAAACAGTGGCTCCCGCCTTGGCACCGGCTGTCGGATAACAGCGGTAGAACCCTGGGAAATCGGTGGTCCAAAGTTCGATCGATTCTTGCGGTGAATCTGCGACTTGCAAAAAGCCCGCAGTCGCTCCAGCCGGCTCAAGCAGAAGCGGCCACGCTTGTGTAGACGAGTTGTTCAATTCCAAGTCGAGAAACAAACTGGGACTCAAGAACACCGGGTACAACGCTTGAATTGGTTCGAGATTGTCGCCCGCTGTCGCGAGATCCGGCGTAAAGACATCGCCCGCGACGAAAATGATCCCGCCGGAAAATTCGCTGACCCACCGCTGAAGCAGTTCGACGGTATCCGGTCTCGTCGCAACCAGCTCTTTCCAATCTGGATCGAAGAACACGATGACATCGTAACCCGTTTCGTCATCTTCCCGCGTCGGGTCACCGTTCAGCTCCTGCATAGTGGTGGGGAAGCCTGGGAGCAATTCATCGACATCTTGGCTGACACTGTCAATCGTGCCTGGATCGATGGATTGAAGATACGCATCGACTTTGATGCCCTGATGCCGCATCAACATCCCCGAAAGGAACCGATAGTCTCGCATCGGCCCACCAGCAACGAGCAGCACTCGCGTCCGCTTTTCACTGATATTGACGGTTGCATCTTTCTGGTTGTCGTCGTCCTTCAACTCAGCGACGACCTGGGTCGGCTGTGCTTCGACCACGTATCGGACGGTTTGCGGATCGTCCCATTTTTCGTCGAACACAACCTTGGTCGGTACCCCATCCTCACCCAAGGTGATTGTCTGCCGACTTCGTTCTTCCGGCGGAAGTTCCTGATCACCGACCATTCGCTGGGCTTTCAGGATCACTTCGACCGTCTCGCCTTCGAAGTTTTGGCCTTGTACGTACGCCGAGATCTCGAACGCGTCCTTGGTGTGAACGAGTGTGGGCGACTCCATGCTGGAGATGGTCACGTTGCGTTGCGGATCCGTGCTGCCGACACCGATCGTGAAGATTTTCACGCCATCTTGTCCACGAGCCGCTTCGATCGCACTACTATAACCGATGCCAGCATTGGACGCTCCATCAGAGACAACGATAATGCCCGACGCGGTTTTGCTACGAAATTCTTGAAGCACCTCAACCAGCGATTCACCGAGTCGGGTATCTTGATCAGTTTCTGTTGGCGTGACGACATTCTTCCAGAAGTCCACGCGTGCCTCTTGGACCTCCGCGGTGTCAGATCGATTCTCGCGGTAGATTTCCGGTCGATCAATCTTTGGGTCCGTCCCGTCTGGTTCAACTTCCTCCGCACTCGGCTGCAAAGCGAGTTTCTTCGGGCCTTCCTGAAGTTGTCGGCTGAATACGTAAAACTGAACCTGATGTGTTTGGGACAGTCGATCCAATAACGGGGTGTTCGCCAGCAGATCAACAACGGCTTCCGTTCGCGTTTGGCGTTGCCGTGCGGGTGGTGAGGAGTCGTCCAGGTTCTCCGCAGGAAAACGCATCGAAAGCGAACGGTCCAACAGAATTGCGACCTGCGACGGCTTGTGAGCGAAGGTTTGTCGACTGTTGTGCGGATTGAGATAGATCACCGCAATGCCAACTAAAACTCCAACACGTAAAAGCAGGAGCCATACGGTCCAGACCGGCGACAGTCGCTTGGTATCACGGAGATACATCCAAACCACGTAGGCGATAAGCAATCCGGCGACGCAAACCAACAGCAAACCATGCTCGAAGGTTTTCGGAAGGTCGTATTGCAGTTTCTCCGTGGTCACAGAGACGCGTTCGTCCGTGGTAGCCGCGAAGATTGATGCGATCCAAAATTGACTCATACCATATCCATCAGGAGATCAGCGTTTGGCCCCTGTCTCCGGGTGATAACTGAAGCGATAGGCCAACGTCTGTTCGATAATGAGCAGGCCAATCAAAAGGTACAGCAGATAATTTCGCATTTCACGCCCGGGGTCGACGCCCTGGCTGATGTAGTCCGTCTCGCCATATTCCCGAACGAAGACGTTATCGGTTTCACCAATCGTCTTTCGAAGTTCTTCCGTGCTCGCAATGGAAGTATGGCCTTCCTGACGAGAGACGTTGTAGGCGAACGCACCGTCTTTCGGCAGGTTCGGCAGTCGCGGCCGGGCCCGATAACCGTAGATACCGGGTGTGTTGGTCGCTAGATACTCCGCTACAAACCGATCGGCATTCGGGTCTGGCTCATCGCTCGACTCTTCCGCTTCCTCCTCGGTTGGTTCCGGCGAGACGCGTTTCATGTCGTATTCGACGGCACGTCCTTCACCACTTCCCGGCAGCAGAAAGTCGATCTTCTGGTCATAGTCGAGCGCTGGAAAATCCAGCCGAATTGGCGTTCCGATCTCTCGTTGTCGAAGGATTTCGTCCGGTTTCGCGACGAATTTTTGAATCTGCTGTATCAACGGAAGAAACGCCAACCGCTCGGCTAAGTTTGTCCAGGGTGGACCGGCGGAAGTGAGCAGCGTCACGACACGGCCGCGACCAAACTGATGCTCAAACAGGACGGGAGCACCATTCTTGAGCCGTCCAATGGTCGTCACTCCATCGAGGCGGACATCATCCGACGGTTCCCAGTCTTCCGCCACGGGAATGTACTGGTCGACCCGCACATCGTTCAGCATTTGACTTTCGCTGTCCGCGATATTCTCGCTGATCGCGTGCGGCTCCAGTAATAAGTCAGGCGAAGTCGAGGTCGGATCATCGTGTGTGAGTACAGATCGAGAATCTGCCAACGGAACCGGAAACAACGATTCACCATCGCGTTCCCATTTTCCTTCGTTGTTTTTCTCCCACTTTCCAACGATGGCGTTAAAGATGTCCGCGTCGGCGTTCATTCCCTTGGCCCAGACCAGTCCGCCACCGTCACGCACGTAGGCCTCAAGTTGCTCGATCGCATCGGGAGGCAACGTGATTGGGGTTCCGTTCTCGGGTGGCTCTTTGTCGTGATCGAGAATGTAAATTGAGCGGAACGACGACAGCGGGTTTGTTCGCAGGAAATCGACCGACTCCACACGCGGCGAAATCCCTGTCAGTGCGGGATCGGGAGCCAACGCGAATCGTAGCACATCCTCCGCTTCGCCATTGATATCATTACTGACAATCAGAACATTGTTCTGGAGCGGAACATTGATCGTTAGAAAACGGTCGTTATCGACGGACAGGGAATCACTGGCAATATCAACCCGAATCCGGTGTAACCCGCCCTCTTGAAAAGTGATGTCCTTAACCTGCGTGATGGTTTCACCGGCTTCGATTTTGTCGAAAGCGACCGCCAGTGGCAGTTTCTCGCCGTCGACACTCAATGAGAGACGAACATCTTCCGCCACTTGGTTCCCGTAGTTCTGCACACCGATCGAAAACCGAACGGGAACACCGACCGCGGCCGCCTGGACGTCGGCATCGAGTTGCACGATCCCCAGGTTTGGCGACGATTCGCCACTCGCGCGGATAAGATTCACAGTCACGCCGTCATCGCTCAAACTCTGAACTGCCTTGCCGAGTGACGGATCACCTTGCCAATCGTTCGAGCGGAAGTCTGATAGCACGTGTAGATGCTTGATAATCGCCCGGTCGCTTTTCAATTTTTGACCAGCGATTTCAATTCCCTCTTCGATATCCAGCCTTTGGAAACTGCATTCCAGCGAGTCCAATTTGTCTTCTAAGTCGCTAAGCAAATTTTCGTCGACGTCTTGCTGTGCGATGTAAAGAGCATCGAGTTCGGAGAGCAAAATCATCGAGAATTGTTGCGTTCCCGGTCGGCGAGAACCTTCCTCGACAAGTTGCCGAATCACCTTCTTCGCGTCTTCGAACGCCGTCGTGTTACCGACACGGGTTTGCATCGAAGCGCTATCGTCCAGCAGGACCAAATGATGAGCTTTGCCATTCCCGCTGAACACGGAGAGACGGGCATCGAGCACCAATCGCCCCAACAATGCGGCCAACGCCAGAACAATCAGAATCCGTAACAGCAGCAGCAACAGTTGCTCCATCAGCAGTCGCCGACGGTTTCGCTGTTGCGCTTCGAGAAGGAACTCCATCGCGGCGAACTTCACCCGGCGATAGCGGACCCGATTGATCAAATGGATGATGATCGGCGCAAGAACCAACACTCCGCCGATTGCGGCGATGGTCGGGTTCAAGAAGAATTGAGCGAGAGACGTCATCGTGATGTCTAGCTTAAGTGGAGAGGTCGTCGCGACCGACGTTCAGTTCCGTACGGTTTGCCGCATCCCAATTCGATGATTCAAATAGTGAGCCAGCACCGCATCCAGATGTTCGCTGGTCCGAATGACTTGGTAATCGACCAGTGTCCGTGCACAATGCTGACGAAGTTCATCGAGGAATTTCTGCAACGCTTTCTGGTAGGCTTCTCGCAACGATCGTGGATCACAAACGAGTTCGCCCGCGTCTTCCATGCCTTCAAACTTTGTCGTGCCGGCATATTCGAAGTCGATTTCTTGATCGTCCATGACGTGAAACAGCAGCACATCGTGTCCACGATGCCTCAGCAATTTCAAACCTTTGAACAACCCTTCCCGATCCGCGAACATATCGGAGATCAGCACGACCAAGCCTTTTTGCGTTTTCTCCTCCGCCACATATCGCAGAACGGAATACATGTCCGTTTTCTTCGATGGGTTTTCGGCGTTGAGGGAGGCAAGCAAGGCGTGTAAATGATTCTGCCGACTCCGCGCTGGCACAACGTTTCGGATGCCTTCATCGAACGTAACCAAGCTGACGGCATCTTGCTGCTTGAGCAGTAGATACGCTAACGCGGCGGCGATCGTGCAGCCATATTCGAACTTGTTCATCGCCCCCGTACCAAACTGCATCGATTCACTCAAATCGACCAGCAGTGTGGTTCGCAGATTCGTATCTTCCTCGAATAGTTTGAGGTAGTACTTGTCTGTCTTCGACCAAACTTTCCAGTCGATCCGTCGAATGTCGTCCCCCGCGACGTATTCACGGTGTTGGACGAACTCGACAGACTGACCAAAGTACGGGCTGCGATGAATACCGGAAAGAAACCCTTCCACGATGTGTCGGGCACGAACTTCAAGCCGCGAAACTCGGGCAAGCGCCTCAGGAAGCAAAAATCTTCTGGAATCGGCTGTCACTGGTCAATCCGCCTTCTTTGGAGGGTGTTTCCTCGATCAACCGATCGATAACGCGGTCTGGGGTGATCCCTTCGCTTTCGGCAGCGAAGTTCGCCACAATCCGATGTCGAAGAACCGGCTTGGCTAATGCGGCGACATCCGAAGTCGACACATGCCCACGACCGGTCAGCAATGCCCGGGTTTTCGCACCGAGCAGCAAATTCTGGACGGCTCGTGGACCGGCTCCCCAACTGAGCCACTCTTCGACAAAATCCGGAGTTCCCGGCCGCCCTACACGTGTTTGCCGAACCAACGCCAGTGCGTATTCGACGACGTGGTCGGTTACCGGGACTTGTCGCACAATCTTTTGCAGTTGCAGGACTTCTTCACCGTCGAGGACGACTTCGATGTCATCAGCCTGAACCGCAGTCGTTTGCTTGGCGATCTGCTTTTCTTCTTCAAAGGTGGGATAGTCAACCAGCACCTTGAACATGAATCGGTCTTGCTGGGCTTCTGGCAGTGCGTAAGTCCCTTCTTGCTCGATTGGGTTCATGGTTGCCAAAACGAAGAACGGATCGGACAGCACATGCCGCGCCTGCCCCACTGTGACCTGCCGTTCCTGCATCGCCTCCAACAAAGCGGCCTGCGTTTTCGGCGGAGTTCGGTTGATTTCGTCCGCGAGCACCACATTGTGAAACAACGGGCCGGAGATGAATCGGAACTCGCGTTGGCCGGTTTCGCGGTTCTCTTGCAGCACGTCCGTTCCGGTGATGTCCGCCGGCATCAGGTCCGGCGTAAACTGGATACGGGCGAAAGTCATTGACAACGACCGAGCCAACGTGCTGATCATCAGCGTTTTTGCCAGACCAGGCACACCTTCCAGTAAGCAGTGCCCCCGACTGAACAACGCAATCAACAACTGCTCGACGACGGTCTCCTGACCGACGATCACCCGCGACATTTGCGCACGGATCGCGTCGTAGGCTTTCGTGATTCGTTCAATCGACTTGTCGATATCTTGAGGCAGCGAACCCGTTGGTCCGGCATTTGAGTCTGTCATAAAGCAATCAATCCTTAGACTGTGTTACCGCCTTCATGCTCTGCGGTGAATTACAAATCTTCGATGACGAATCAATCTCTGAAGGAATCACTCGCCCAGGTTTGGGGTGAAAGGCTCTGAAAAACGAACTCACTGAACTAACTGCATCCCTCACAGCATCTTCGATGCCACGCTCCCGCGCAGCGACAAGGAAGACAGGGTGTTCCTGTCTAAGTTTGTGACGATTCCTTCCCCAAATCCTCACCAACTTTTTCGCAACTCGTCCGAAATTCGCGATATTTCTCGATGAGCTCCTCCACTACACTTGGCTCCTGTCTCGCAAGATTGTGAACACCATGGGCATCTTCCGGGAGCTGGAAGAGCATGGCAATGTCCTCGACAAACGCATCGTCCTCTCCCTCGACGGCCAAGTAATAATCCGCTGTTCTGACGCCGAAACAGAATTTCCGATTCGCCCCCAACTTGATGGAATCGCAATTCCAATCAGAGACATTCGCCATTGGTGTATTGAGGAGCTGACCGAGATCCTGTCCGACCCAATGGTCGGGAGGTTCCACATCTGTCAACATTTTTAGCAAGGTTGGCGCGATATCAACCGTTTGCGTGAGTTCTTTGCGACGCATTGCGGCTTTTTTTTGTGTTCCCCAAACAATTTGAGGGACTCGAACATGCGAGATTGATAATGTTGCCGGACAATCGGGCACAAGTGACGAAAGGATTGGCACGTCGCCGCGTGCGACGGTGACGACAACCACAGGGGAATGGTCAGCGTTGCGGATTTCGTCGCACAGCAATCCGATCTGGCGATCGATCTCTGTAACTCGATCCCGCTGGATTTGCCGCCAAAGTTCCTGCTGTTCTTGGGACACGTTCGCACCGTCCCGAGCCGCCTGGATCAACGTGTCATAAAGTTCGACATCAAAACCGCCCGCCGAAGGAACCGAAGGCCAAGTCTCGACCTTTTGAAAATCCGCATAGCCCGGCGTGTGCAGCCACAATAAACGCGACCGATCTGCGGGTGTCCCCAACCACTTTCGGAGTTGCTCAAGCCCTCGATCGAAAACGCGTCGGTCGAGATCAGGGACTTCTTTTGCGACATTCTCGTCTTCGGCAGGATTTTGGTCCTCATCGGTCGTGACGTGTGAATGCGTGATCAATTGCACGTCAACATCGTGCTCGATCAATAGCTCAAACAGATTCGGTGACGACGGTTCATCCGGCGATGCATGTTCGTATCGCCCGCTCCACCATGCATGACGAGGAGATTCCGTTCCGACGTCTTCCAAGTAATGGGAATCGAAAACCACGCCTTCGGCGGCTAAACGATCCAGCTGGGGAGTCTGTGCACCGACACCGCCATAACAGCCCAACGCGTGAGCTGGCAGTCGATCAAACGAGATGACCAGGACAGTCGAAGGCATCGACGGGCAGTCCGACTTGACTGAGGAAATGATGAAGGACGGATGATAGCGTGTCGAACTTCAGGATGCACGACACACGACGCAAAGTGAGCTATCGATCGAAGAAAAACCTGCCCTCGCAATCCCAGCCACTTGACGGAACCAAGCAATTGGCCAAACAATAGAAACGAAACTTACCTGTCATCCGCTACGGAGTTGACCGATGCCGACCGCCCGTATGTCCCGCTGGCTCTTTTGTTCATTTGCTGCGTATGCTTTAACCGTCGGGTTGCCAGCGATTGGTTTTTCGGCTCCTCCAGCGACCGTCGAACCGGAAACGTCTGAAAAGCCCAGCGTTGAACCCAAGACCGATGCCGACGAAACCAAGTTGGAGCACCCCGAATCGCGATATATTCGCATTCGTCGCAACGATGACGGGGAACCGTTGGCGTTGGAGACCTCGATCGTTCGATTCGTACCCGCAGCCGGTAAGCCCGACGTCGTTCTGGACCTCATCGGAGCGGTCCATGTCGGGGATACCTCTTATTACCGCACTCTCAACGAAGAGTTCACGAAATATGATGTCGTGCTCTACGAATTGGTCGCTGAAAAGGGGACGCGAGTTCCCAAAGGTGGCCGGAAGGGCGGCGATATGTTCCCGGTTCAGATGCTCAAGAACATGCTGAAGCTGGATTCTCAACTGCGGGTTGTCGACTACTCCAAGGAGAATTTCAAGCACGCAGATATGTCGCCCGCCGAAATGAAGAAGGCCATGGAAGAACGTGGCGATACGGGATTCACTCTCATTCTGGGCATCCTGCGAGATATGATCCGCGAAAGCAATCGTATGGCTGCCAAGCAAGCGGCTGATCCGGGTTCCGTCCCGCAAATCTCGTTGATGGATTTGCTTTTCAATCCGGACGGTGGCAAGAAACTTCGCCGAATGATGGCCTTGCAACTCGGTGATCCGCAAGCATCAGCGGCTTTGGGCGAAACCTTGAACACGCTTCTGGTCGAAGACCGGAACCAGGCCGCTCTCAAGGTTTATCAGGAAGAACTCGACAAAGGCACCAAGAAAATTGCGATTTTCTACGGAGCCGCCCATATGCCCGACTTCGAAGAACGACTTGTGAAAAAATTTGGCATGAAAGTGGACAATGTGCGTTGGGTTGAAGCTTGGGATTTGAAATAGCGTCTTCACCAAACGCGTCACATCTGCTATAGCACCGTTTGACTGAGTTGGAAGAGTCGTTCATCCAAATTGGTGGTGCCAAAATGTCTGCTCTCGTCGCCGTTGTGCTGGCTGCTGGAAAAAGTACGCGGATGAAGTCCAGCGTGCCGAAAGTTCTGCATCCGATTTTCGGTCGTCCAATGATCGAATACGTTTTGGATGCCGCTCGCGGCGCTGGTGTGGACCGAATTGTGGTCGTCGTCGGTCACAAGGCGAATGAGGTTCAATCCAGCCTGTCGCACCACTCCGATGTGGAATTCGCCTTGCAATCCGATCAAAAAGGGACCGGGCATGCAGTGATGATGTGTCGTGAGCATCTCGACGACCATGATGGTTCGGTCTTGGTGCTCGCCGGTGATACGCCGCTGCTGAAAAGTTCTTCGTTGGAAGGCTTGCTGCGTGTGCAAGCTGACGAGCGTGCTGCCTGTGTGATTGGGACAGCGGATACGGAAGCGAATTTCGGACTAGGACGAATTGTTCGCGACGATAGCGGCAACTTCCTGCGAATTGTCGAGCAAAAAGACGCCTCGCCCGAAGAGCAACAGATTACGGAAATCAACACCGGGTGCTTCGCGTTCGATTGCCGAAAACTTCTGCAATCATTGACGAAACTCAGCACCGACAATGAACAGGGTGAGTACTATCTCACCGACTGCCCTGCAATCATGAAGGCCGACGGCGACCCCGTAGTGGCCAGCATGCAGTTCGACATCGCGGAAGCAATTGGCGTCAACACGCGATCGCAGTTAGCGACTGTTCGCCAGGCGATTCATACGGCGTCGTTGGAATCTCGGATGCGAGATGGTGTGACCATCCTCGATCCCACGCAAGTCTCCATCGATCCGCGGGCCCGTATCGAGAGCGACACCACCATTCATCCATTTGTGGTCATCGACGGCCCTGTCGGAATTGGCGAGAACTGCGAAATCGGACCGCATAGCGTCCTTCGCGGGTCAGTTCAAATCCCAGCGGAAACCAGCCTTGCCGCGTATTCGCACCTTCAGGTTGAGCCATCCGACGAGGTGTGAAATTCACCGCGTTGGTGAAATCGGTCCCGGAATGCGAGACTGGATGACGGCTGACTGTGTCCGCAATGCACGCGAAAAAACGATGGAGTCAGGACCGCTGCGATGCAAAAGCCGCTATGAGACTGAGAGCATGACTTTCAACAAAATCTGAACTCATTCGAGCCACGGATTCTAAGGAGTTTCACACAATGGTCGGACCAAACACACGACAGCAACTCATCTTCGCGGGCATTCTCTACATCGCGGGAATTTGCGGAGGCCCATCGGTCTTCGCGGGTGTCGTCAAGCCGCTGGAAGACTGGAAGGGCGTGTTGCGGAACAGTGAGTCGCGAAACGTCGCCCCGAAGTCTGGGTTCATCACCGATCAGAAAACCTGGGCGAAAGTCTGGAAGGCTTGGCGGGGAACCGCTGAAGTTCCGGAAATCAATTTCACTCGCGACATGGTGATTGTCGCGACCGTGAGCGGGCCAAATCGAATTCTCATGGCGATGGAATTGGACGCGAAAGGCAATTTGCAGGTGCGGTCAGCGGCAACCAAAATCGGCGGTCCTGGTTTTGGCTACGCGTTGGTCAAGGTGCTCAAAGCGGGAGTTCGGAGCGTCAACGGAAAGCCGCTTGAACCCGGAGACGACTTTGCCGATGCCACCGAACGCATTATTGTCGACATCCGTGGGAAACTTCAGCACGGAGTTGTGGTGATCGGCGGCGAGACGACGGGAACAACCGTCGAAGTCGACAACATCTCTTTGGAACTCGACCTGAGTGCAAACAAAGAGTGGTCAGAAGAGGCCGGCCAACTGAGCGGGAAAATGGTCCGAGTGAAAGGCCGACTGACGAAAAAGAAGGGTGTCGAAGTCGGCGATCGTTGGATCGTCGAGGTGTTCAAATTCGCTCCGTCATGGGACGAATAACACACCGATCGTTCAGCTTATGCACGGAACGCCCAAGGTCAGCGAACCGTGCATGCTGAATAACGATTCCGCATCAATGAGGGCGGAACACATAGCCTTCGGGCAATTGGGCCTCTTTTTGCACGAAGATCACACCGTCTCGCACGACGACTGGCTCTGTGAAGTCCTCGTTGTCGGACATGTCGGGACCAGGTTTGATCGTAACATTCCGACCGATTCGACAGTTCTTGTCGATGATCGCCCCTTCAACGTGGCTGCCCGATCCAATGTTCTCGGATTGCATTTCCGAAGCACCGTAGGCACCGCCGTATTCGTAGAAGTCGGCACCCATCAAGATCGAATCCTTGATGACGGCGTTCCGTCCGATGCGGCATCGAAGACCGACAACGCTATTTTCGATGACGGTGCCTTCACCGATTTCGCAGCCATCGGCGATCATGCTGTTGTTGATGGTCGCTCCGGAAATTTGCGTCGGCGGCAGGAATCGGGCGTGCGTGTAGATCGGTTCGTTCCCGGCGACAAATCGAAACGGTGGCTTCGGTTGTGCCAACGCCAAGTTCGCCTCGTAGAACGCCTTCACCGTCCCAATGTCTTCCCAGTAGCCGTCAAATAGGTGAGCTTGAACCTTCTTCTCTTTCAATGCGAGTGGGAAAATCTGCTTGCCGAAGTCTTCGTAATCGTTCCCTTCGAGGAGTTCGAACAACACGTCCTTCTTGAACAGATAGATCCCCATGTTCGCAAGACAATCGCGGCCTCGGCTTTCGAAACCGAGTTCGTCAATCTTGGCGGGATCGGTCCGGGCATCCGCAAGGGCTTCCGGTGTTTTCGGTTTCTCGACGAAATCGACCACGCGGAACGACGGATCGAGTTTCATGATCCCAAACGCATGAGCTTCTTCACTGGCGACCGGCAGCACGGCGATGGACACGTCGGCGTCCGCATCCTGACATGTCTTCAGCATGTCCGCGTAGTTCATCCGGTATAGTTGATCGCCGGAGAGAATCAGAATGTAGTCGATGCCCGGTTGGTCAAAATACCGCAACTGCTTGCGAACCGCGTCCGCCGTGCCTTGGTACCAATCCGTCCCGCGATTGTTCGTCTGCTGTGCGGCCAGAATCTCGACAAAACCGCCGGAGAAGTTATCGAAGTTGTAAGTCTGGCGAATATGACGGTGCAGACTGACCGAATTGAACTGCGTCAGCAGGTACATCCGGTTGATACCGCTATTCATACAGTTCGAGATTGGGATATCGATCAGCCGATATTTCCCGGCCAACGGTACGGCGGGCTTGGAACGGTAGCGTGTGAGCGGAAATAACCGAGTGCCTTTACCGCCGCCCAAAATGACGCTGAGAACGTTTCGCATGTGAGGTTTTCGACTCAGAAATAGATAAAATGTCGATCGGTCAATCGAAATGTCCGGCTACCGCGCGACGGGCAACAACACGACTGTAGAGGAGGCGTGGTACCAGGAATTCGATCGCATGTGTGTAGAACTCTAAACTACACCGAGAACTACCAACAATCAACGATCGATTCCCCGAGTTGTCAGTGGAATGTTGGATCGGCTAAAGTGAGAGGTCTTGCAATTCCTATTGTCCGGAGGCTCGACCGTTGAAGACTCGTTTACCCATCTTTCCCCTGTTCAGTGCTGCGTTCCTGTTCGGACTTGCCTGTTGGACCCATCTGGCTGCTGAAGATTCTTACCGTCCGCCGATTGCGCCCGCCTCGAACGAAGGCCAGCAGGCGATTGAAGGCTTCAAAATTCCGGACGGTTTCCAAGTGGAACTCGTTGCCGCCGAACCGCTACTCGCGAACCCGGTCGCTTTCGACATCGACGAACAAGGTCGCTTCTATATCTGCGAAACGTTTCGCCAGCAGAAAGGTGTAGAGGACAATCGCAGTCACATGGATTGGCTGCACGACGATCTCGCTGCCCAAACCGTGGAAGACCGGTTGGCATACATCAAAAAACACCTCGGCGAGAAGGCAGCCGACTACGCGAAAGAGCAAGACCGCATCCGTCTGCTGACGGACACCGATGGCGATGGCAAGGTCGATGAATCGACGATCTACGTCGATGGATTCAACGACATCGTGGATGGAACCGGAGCGGGTGTGTTGGCTCATCGCGGCGATGTCTATTACACCTGTATTCCCAAGCTCTACAAGTTCCGCGATTCCACCGGCGACGGCCAAACCGACACGCGGGAAGTGCTCAGCGATGGCTATGGCGTGCGGTTTGCGTTTCGCGGTCACGACATGCACGGACTGACGATCGGTCCCGATGGCCGCTTGTATTTCAGCATCGGCGACCGTGGTTTTCACGTCATCACGAAGGAAGGCGTCAAGTTACACCATCCCGATACGGGAGCCGTCTTGCGGTGTGAACTTGATGGCAGCGATCTCGAAGTCTTCGCGTACGGACTCCGAAACCCGCAGGAACTGGCCTTCGACGACTACGGCAATCTCTTCACCTGCGACAACAATTCCGACAGCGGCGACCAAGCCCGGTGGGTGCATATCGTCGAGGGCATGGATGCCGGTTGGCGGATGTATTACCAATACCTTCCCGATCGCGGCCCGTGGAATCGGGAGATGATGTGGTACCCGCACGACGCCCCACCGCTCGAGAAGGAAGGTCCCGGCGGTGTGCCGAAGGGGAGCGTCGCGAAAGATATCCAACCCGCGTACATCGTGCCGCCGGTGGCGAACGTGAGTGATGGGCCCAGCGGATTGGTCCACTATCCCGGCGTGGGTTTGCCGGAGAAGTACAACGGCAATTTCTTCCTGTGCGACTTCCGCGGCGGAGCCGGTCAAAGCGGCATCCGCGCGATCGCCGTCAAACCGAAAGGCGCGAGTTTCGAACTCGTCAAGAACGAACAATTCCTCTGGTCCACCCTCGCCACCGACGTCGACTTCGGCTACGACGGCAATATGTACTGGACCGACTGGGTCAACGGCTGGAACGGCGAAGGCAAAGGGCGGTTGTATCGGTTGACGAACTCGGAAAGTGAGAAAGCGGCGGAAGTCGCGAAGTTGTTCCGCGAGGGATTCGGCAGCACTTCCGTGGAGCAACTTGTCGAACTGTTAGGGCACGTCGATCAACGCGTGCGATTGGCGGCGCAGTTTGAAATGGTCAAGCAGAACCAGCGTGCCAAGTTAATCGAAGTGGCGAAAACGGATCAATCAGAGCTCGCACGTATCCATGCGATCTGGGCACTCGGACAATTTGTCCGCCAAATACCGAAAGATATGATTCGCAAGGAAGTGCATTCTCTGCGAGTCGCTCGAAACATCGATGTCCTCTCCGAGTCGTTTGCGCTACAGAAGCGACTGGTATCCGAAATTCGACGTCAACCGGCTGGCCGGCGTGTTCTCGATTTGTACGAGCCGCTAAAGAGTCTTATCAGCGATGAGAGCCCAGCAATTCGGCGGCCAGCCTTCGAAGTCCTATGTCGCTTACTGTCAATCGAAGACGTAATGATGTTGGTGAACACCGAGAACATCACTCCTTCTGCCGTACTAGGAATCGAAGAACATCCGCATGTCGTTGCTCCGATGTGGCTTGCATTTGCACACAATCGTAGCCTCGCAAGTCTTGTAGATTTTAGCTTCGCTAGACAATACGAATTGGTCAGAGAGGATCCGGTTTTGCTCCACGCCGCAGTTCAGGTGATGGCAGCAAATCTGTCATCTCACAAGGCTTTAGGTTTTGCGGAATTGGATCGCAACTTCTTGACGAATTCGCCAGACAAAACCGACCTCTTAATTCGAACGCTTGCATTGCGGCGAAATAGAGACCCTGAAATTGCTACCGTGCTGAACGACAGCGAAGCCAAGATCGTTCTCGAAGCCGCGCGGGCGATCAACGATGTGCCAATAGAAAAAGCACAACCAGAACTCGCAAAACTCGCGGGTCGTCCCGGAATGAGCGAAGCGTTGTTGCGGCGGGTTTTGAATGCGAATTTTCGGCTCGGTCAGCAAGAACATGCGGAAGCGGTCGCGGAGGTGGCAGCGGATGCGTCCGCGAGTGAGGCGATGCGGGTGGAAGCGCTCGAAGAATTGCTGATGTGGGAAGCACCATCGCCGACCGATCGCGTGACCGGCATGTGGCGACCGCTCGAACCGCGTGAAGCACCGTGGATGGCGGATGTGCTGGGTTCGAAACTCGGCGGG
This sequence comes from Thalassoroseus pseudoceratinae, assembly GCF_011634775.1. Classification (NCBI taxonomy): domain Bacteria; kingdom Pseudomonadati; phylum Planctomycetota; class Planctomycetia; order Planctomycetales; family Planctomycetaceae; genus Thalassoroseus; species Thalassoroseus pseudoceratinae. The sequence goes on along the minus strand of NZ_JAALXT010000003.1, from coordinate 969,807 downwards.
ATGCTCAGTGGTTCGCGGCAGGTGCGGGAGTTGGGCATCAAACTCGCCGCGAAGTACGGCATTCAGGATGTCGGGCCGACGCTGCAAAAACTCCTCGCGGAGAAAGATCAACCCGGCGAAGTGCGAGCCGAGGCGCTGAAGGCGCTCGAATCGTTGAAAGACGCCACGCTCCGCGAACAGATCACATGGGCCGTGGCGGATGCCGATCCACTCGTGCGTGCGGAAGCCTTACGGATTCTGGCGGTTCTTGAACCGGAAGCGGCCATCGCAAAACTCGAAGCCGCCATTGCAGATGGTGAAACAGTCGAAGCTCAGAAGGCTGTCGATGTGCTCGCGGGCATGAAACTTCCCGCTGCTGAGGACGTGCTCTTGCGGTTAATGAGTCAACTGCAAGCCGGTGAGTTGGCAGAGGCGGTTCAACTCGATGTTCTCAACGCCGCCGAAAAACGCGGTTCGTCCAAACTGCGAGAAGCGATCGACGCGTTCGAATCGGCTCGACCCAGCGATGATCCGCTGGCGATGTACTCGGAAACGTTGCAAGGCGGACACGCCGGACGAGGGGCGGATATCTTTTTCGGTCGCAGCGAAGTCTCTTGCCGACGTTGTCACATGATCGGTGGCAGCGGCGGAAACGTCGGGCCGGATCTCAGCGAAATCGGCAAGCAGAAGGATCGGCGGTATATTCTCGAATCCATCGTCAAACCAAATGCCCAAATCGCTAAAGGTTTTGAGACCGTGTTGCTCGCGACCGATGAAGGGAAAGTCATCAGCGGAGTGATTCGAGAAGAAACCGACGACACCATTCAACTCATGGACAAGAACGGTGCCATCATCCGTGTGCCGACCGAAACGATCGTCGACCGGGCCAAGGGCAAAAGTTCCATGCCCGAAGACATGATGAAATACCTTAGCAAGTCCGATTTGCGGGATCTCGTTGAGTATCTCGCCCAACAGAAAACGCCCCCCAAGAAACCCAGCGGACACGCGGAGTGAAACTTACGGTTGGACTCCGCTGACGGTCCAATGTCGATCCGAGGTTTGCGAGACCCACTCCTTCGGATAGCCGAAGGAGTGTAAGATCTCTTGGACTTCATCGACGGTGAGAGCCGCGTGGAGGGAATCTCGAAATAGCTGCCGAGCGTGATCAGCTTCATTCTCGGCATACGTTTCGACAAGTTGATCGAGCGTGTGTTGGTCGGCTGGTCTCATTAAATCTCGGACGAACAACATCCCGCCCGGTCGCAAGACGCGCAACATCTCGCCGAACACGTCAGCAGGTTTGGGGATATGGTGTACGATGCTGTTCGACATCACGCCGTCGAACAGCCCGTCCTCAAAGCCGAGTTTTTTCGCATCGGCATACTTCAACCGAATGCGTTCCGAGAGCCCACGCTCCGTGACCCGTTGCCGCCCGAGCTTGAGCATTTCTTCGGCCATGTCGATGCCAACGATGGTCCCCGAACCACCTTGCTGACAATATTCGATAGGAATCAACGCTGTCCCGGTGCCCACATCGAGGATGGTTGAGTCCCGTCCGAATATGGAATCGAAGCGGCGGCGTGCCGTCAGATAGTCTGCGACGAATACTCGATTGACGTCGGAATGATCCATCGCGTCGTAGTCGACAGCATCGTCCACGCTGTCCATCACTTCGGGTTCTAAAATCCGCTCAAGCATCGGCTAGTCTTCCGACAAATTTCACAAATGCGTTTTGCCCAGGCTCTGTTGTTCTGGTATTTTGGAGCAACAATTCCTCGCAATTCGAAATTATCACATCAAACGGCATTCGTCATGGCAAGCGGGTGGTATATCAAACGCGGATCGAAGATGCACGGTCCCGTCTCGACGGCACAACTCAAGAAACTGGCAGCGACTGGCAAGCTCAAGCCTGACGATCAATTGTCGCAGGCGAAAGAGGGGCCATTTCGCTCGGCCGCCAAAGCCAAAGGATTGTTTGCTGCCAAGCCGAAACCCAAGCCGCCCGAAGACGAGTTTGTCGAAGCGGTCGTGATCGAGGATGACGATTACGAATCGTATGATGACGGCATGGATTATGATGACTATGGAGACGTCGACGATTACGGGGACTATGACGACTACGAGGATGTCGAGGAAGAACCTCGACCCAGTCGGCGTCGCGGGGCGGCGTCCGCGCCTGCGAAATCTCGACCGGCGAAGTCATCAAAATCAAAGACCAAACCCAAGAAATCCAAGGCCAAGAAAAAATCATCGGACGATGACGACGAGGAAGAAGACGGCCCTTGGTGGTTGAATGTGCTTTGGGGCGTTGGTTGCATTGGGCTCGGGTTCTTTCTGTTCTTCATGGCGCGGTCTGCCGAAGCGTCTGGTGAGGCGGTCGACTTCGGACGCAAGGGCGGGATTTTCAAATTGATCTACAGTTTCCTGGGACCTTGGGGGGTATTGGGAGTGTTGGTCCTCGCCGGCTGCGGATTCCTCTACGCCGCCTACGACAGCTACCAAGCCGAGAAATAAGGCCAACTGTAACCTGCAATTTCCGCTGAGCTTCACGACTGATTCATGGTGCAACGGTTTGAACCGCACTGGTCACGCACCGTGTTCTTGTCGGTCGGCAACGATGCGTGGTGCCGGTGAGAGTTGCGATCCCTTTGCGGAATCGATGTAATCGTTAAAGGTTGACCATTTTGCGAAGGCTACCGAGAGTTATTGGATTTCCCGATACACAAAGGGTGTCGTCGCTGCCTATCTTGCCGATAGCGATGTTATAACAGAACTCGTCAATTGGGCGGTTGGTCAGTTGGGAAATCGTTGATGGAGATGATGATGCATTTCGAATGGATGAAAAGTCGCCTGAGCTTCCGGGGAGTCTTTGCGAAGAATGCTTCCACAAAAGCAAGACGCCGCAACCATTCCCGGATGGCCGCGACCGCCGAAGTTTTGGAAACGCGACGTGTGTTGAGTGCCGCCACAGTCACGCCGGATGTGGTACCAGAAACCATCATCAACGACGATGCCTTCGACGAAATGGTCTCGGGCGACTTCTCAGGCGATGGCACGCGTGAGTTGTTCTTCTGGAATCGGCAGACCGGGGCCAACCGCTTCGTCGATCCGGAAACCGGAAACTTCTTCACCAATACCATTGATCCCCGTCAAATTAATGGCGGCGTGTTTGAGAGCGTGACGGTCGGAAACTTCCTCACAACGACTCCTGAAGAATCTGAGATGTTCTTCTGGGATCCCGTGTCTGGTAGCAACCGAACCGTTGTTGCACCGGACCTCAGCGTGACGTCGCGGGATGGTGCTGTCGTCTTTGACAATCTTGTCGCCACGAACCTGATCAACGGCAACGATTTCTCCACCATCGTGGCTGGCGACTTCCGCACCGATGCCGCTGATCTCGATGAATTGTTCTTCTGGGATCCGTCGTCCGGACAAAACCGCTTCGTGACGTTCAGCGGCTCGTCATCGGGTTCCGCGTCGTTCTCGACGAATGTGATCAACCCCGCGGCCATTAACGGCAACGATTTCACGATCGCGACAGCCGGCAATTTCGATGGGGCCGCAGTCGACGAACTATTCTTCTTGAACAACGGGACTGGCCGGAACCGAATGGTCCTCCTGAACGATAACTCGTTGAGCGTCTTTGCGGTTGAAACGAATCTGGTCGCCCCGAATGCCCTTAACGGGAACGTTTACTCGACGGTCATCACCAGCGATTTTGATGGTGACTTGGATTCCGATATTTTCCTCTGGGATCCGCAGTCGGGGCAGAATCGCTTGCTGAGCGCCACACCAGGTCAACCGCCGACGTTCCAAGTGGAAACCAATTGCGTGAACCGTGCGGAGATTGACCGCGTGTTCGACGAAGTGACCTTGATCGACGGTGCCACGATCAATGCGGACGGCTTGTTCTTCTGGGATGCGTCCGAAGGCACCAACACGAAGGCCGATTTCACCACGGCTCCGTAGAGCAATTTTGCTCTTATTGTAGTGGGTAGTGTCACGTGGAGGCGGGGGACAAAGGCGTTTCCACGCCCACCACGGGCACGACCAGAATACAATACGGCCTAGAGATCGATGCCGAGTTCTTCGATTTTGCGATACAAACTCGATAGCCCCAACTTCAACCGTTTGGCGGCTTGGCGTTTGTCGGGGTACTGTCTCAGCACACGAATGATATGCAATCGTTCGTAGTGCCGAAGGGCACTGCGAAGGTCGTCGGTATCTGGCAGCGGCGAGCACAACCCGAGTAACTCCGGTGGTAAATCTTGGGGACCGATCCGGTCGCCATCACACATCATGACCGCACGTTCGATGGCATTGTCGAGCTGACGAACATTCCCCTTCCATTCTGCGGACATCAGCACGCGGATGGTCTCACTCGTGGCCCCGGAGACGCGTTTCCCCATCGATTGGGAATGCTTGCCGATGAAGTATTCCACCAGCTCCGGAATGTCATCGAGCCTTTGTCGCAAGGCGGGAATCGGGACTTTCACACCGTCTAATCGGTAGAACAAATCTTCTTGGAATTTGTTTTCCGCGACTTCACGAAGAAGGTCGTGCGTCGTCGAAGCGATGATGCGAGCCTCAATCTTGACCGTCTCCGACCCGCCGACCGGCATAATTTCCTGATACTCGATTGCCCGCAGCAACTCGGCTTGAATCCCACCGGGAAGCAATGTGACTTCATCAAGAAAAACTGTCCCCGCTCCGGCGTTTTTCAGAATTCCTGGGAGATCGACGGTTCGGCCGGACAGTGCCCCCCCGCGAGCCCCAAACAATTGCGTTTCCAGCAATTCCACCGGACGCGTGCCGCAACTCACCGCCAAGAACTTTTCCTGACTATTCGGCCCAGCCGCATGAATGGCGCGTGCGAACAACTCTTTGCCAGTTCCGGTTTCGCCGACGAGTAACACATTGGAATTCGTGACGGCAACTTTTCGGATCGTCGCTTGAAGATCCGCCAAACGCTGACTCGATCCCACGATTTGATCCAACGGTTCATGACGTCCTAATTCCCGTCGCAAACTCCGGTTCTCCGCGTGGAGATCCGCAAACTTGAACAGCGTTTCCAGTTTATGCCGCAGGTCCTCAAACAATACCGGTTTGACAAGATAATCAAACGCCCCGGCCTTGAAAGCTTCAACCGCATTTTCGACCGTGGCGTAAGCTGTGATGATAAGTACGAACAGATCCAAGTTGATCTGTTGCAGTTTTCGCAGAAGCGCCAAACCGTCGCCGTCTGGGAGTTGGACATCGCAAATGGCGACATCGAAGTCCCGCTGTTGACACATCTGCACCGCCTGACGCGCGGACCCGGTCACTTGAACCGCATATCCCAACCCCGCGAGAAATTCGGCGAGACTGGTCCGGATGATTTCTTCATCTTCGACAATGAGAATGGAACGATGACGTGTCATTTTGAAGGGCTATTGTGGGGTTGAAATCAGTTGATCGGGAAATGAATCAGGCTCGGGAGCCGTGTTCGAAGGCTGGTCCGGGCAGAGATGAATCGTAAACGTGGTGCCGTCGGGACTCGACTCAGATAAAGTAATGCTGGCGTTGCGAATCTCTTGTAGAATATGGCGGCAAACGAAAAGTCCCAGACCGGTGCCCGAGTCTTTTGTGGTGTAATACGGCTGAAAAATCGTGTTGCAATGTTCTTCGGCGATTCCATGTCCGTTGTCACGGATATCGACCCGAATTCGACCATCGTCCATACTCGTGCGAATCTCCAGACGCCCACCGTCTTGGGTCGCATCCAACGCATTGAGAACGACATTCAAAAAGACTTGGACCAACTGATCGCGAACAACTCGCAATCGGGGGAGATCATCAGCGAACTGCGTGACGATCTCGCGTCCCTTTTTCCGTTTATAGTATTTCGCGATGCTCAAGGCACCGTTGATCAGTTCATGGACATCGCAGCGAGTCCGTTCAAGTGACGCAGGACGACTGAAGCCGACGAGTTCGCGGAGCGTTCGTTGAATTCGATTGAGCTGATCGGCGACCATCTGCAACCGCTCTCTGGTGTAGTCGTCCAGATCGCGCATTTGCAGCAGTTGAACAAGAGAACTAATCGCCGCAAGCGGATTTCCAACTTCGTGGGCGATCCCCGCCGCCAAGAGTCCAAACGCCGCCTGCTTCTCCTGCTGGACCAAGAGCGCTTGGGATTGTTGTAATTCACGGGTTCGCTCGCGAATTCGTTCTTCGAGCAACCGTTGCTGATCCCGAAGTTGATCGTTGGCGGCCGACAACCTTCGTCCTGTCCGTTTCAGAATGCCCGCCAATGCCGTCCCGGACCACGTCAACCACCCCATCAGTACGAGCATGAAAATCAAGTCGGTCAAGGTGTGGGCTTCGCCAACGCTGACGGAAGCTCCCGGCGAGAGCGCTATCAGCAAAATGTAGCTCGTGGAGTGCAGCACGAACGTCGTGTAGGTCACCGCCCTGGAGTAGCGAATCGCACAGAGCAGTAGCGAAAGAAAGTAGTAAAACCGAAACGGGCTGGACAAACCGCTGTCAAAATAGCAGAGCAATCCGATAAAGATTGCTTCCATCAATGAGGTCACCAAAGGAAATTGGCCGAGAAAAATCCGGCCCCGAAGACTATGCCAAGCATCCGAGCAAGCGTAGACGGCTCCCAACGCAAGAATCGCGTTCAAGGCGGACTGATTCGTGCTGCGTTCGATGAGATTCACCAACACCCAACCGACAATCAAACCGAACCAGCGAATTCGCACGCTGATCGCCTCGGCTGCCAGCTCCCAGGCCGGTTCGTCTCGGTCAATGTCTGATTGCACACCACACCCCTTCAAAATTTTCACGCAGCGTCGCTAGATTATAAGTACAATCGTCCGAACTGCCCACCACTGCGTTTATTGATTGGTTCCGCCATTCGGATTCTTCTCACCGAAACCATCGCGAGGTGGAAAGAGGTTGTCGCCGATTATTCTCGGCTGCGACGTTCACGCAGGAACTGGATACGGTGACTGGCCGCCAGTGCCGCATCACCGTTATCGTTGGCACTGCGGTATGACCGTTCAGCATTGAACGCTGTGCTATCATTCTTCAGGTTCCCAAGAAATTTGTTTGGCCGATCGACCGAGGTATGTTTCCTGAAGAAGACGCTTTTCACGACGCGATCTCGATGGAACCATTCGACGTCATCCCACGATTGGTTTACGCCGATTGGCTCGATGAACAGCATGATCCGCGTGCGGAATTGCTCCGTGTGCACTGCGAATTGGCAACAATCCCGACCAATGCAGCGAGCTTTCCGGATTTGGTCGAGCGAGAGAAATCCTTGCTGCGGTATTGCGATCGGCAATGGTACGAAACGATTGCGATCGGCTTTCAATTCCGGATTGATGATGTGCTTCCACGAAGTGTCGGAACCGCGTTTGATCTGCCGGATGCAACTTTGCTGCTCTCGGGGCGATTACAGATCGGTCGCGTGTGGTCAATGCAAACTGTGAATGTACCGTTGGTTGACGGTTCTCACCATACGCACACGCGAACGCTTTTGGAGCGTTTGGACGGTTTTGTGGAATCGTGGGGGTGCGAAGATTCCGCGGTTGGCGGGCTGCATCTCCAATTCGCCCGGACAAAGATCCGACCGGAGGATGTCCAACGTGGCGGCATCTGCACGGCAGCGGCTCCACCATATAGTACCGGATTCCAAGACGATCCTCCTCAAGCCACCGTCTCCGGCAAACGGAAGTGGTGGCGTTTTCGGAGTTGATCTTCGTCTGTTTGCAGTCCGAAGCGACTTCAAATTCACCCACGAGCTTTGTCGGAGATATCCTTCCGACACCAAGCCCCTTCCCAACGAATCTTTTTGACAGCTTCGTAGGCACGTTTCTTGGCACCGATGACGTCGTCGCCGAGAGCCGTCACGCCGAGAACACGCCCACCGTCGGTGAGAACGTCGCCCCCTTGCATCCGTGTTCCTGCGTGAAAAACTTTCACCCCGTCCATTGCGTCGGCGTCGGCGATGCCACGAATGGGGCGGCCTTTTTTGTAATCGCCAGGATATCCTTCGCTGGCCATCACCACACAGACCGCGGGACGCGGGTCCCATTCCAAATCTGGGAGATCGGACAAACGGCCTTCGCTGGCAGCCAACAAGACCTCGGCAACATCCGTCTTCAGACGCATCAGAACTGGTTGCGCTTCCGGGTCACCGAATCGCACATTGTACTCGAGCACACGAGGTCCTTGAGCAGTCATCATCAAACCGGCGTACAATACACCCATGAACGGGCGGTCATTCATACGGAGCGTGTGAATCGTCGGGATGAGAATTTTCTCGATGATCGTGTCCATCGACTCTTGGGAGACCAATGGAGTTGGCGAATACGCCCCCATTCCCCCGGTGTTGGGACCTTTGTCGTCATCGAATGCCGGTTTGTGATCCTGTGAGGACTCCAGTGGAAGAATGCTCTTTCCATCGACGATCGCCAAGATACTGGCTTCCTGGCCGACGAGTTTCTCTTCGATGACGATGCGTTGCCCGGCTTGACCGAATTCCTTGATCTGCATGATCCGTTTGATCGCCTCGTTGGCTTCTTCACGACTCTCGCAAACGGTCACACCCTTCCCCGCCGCCAACCCATCGGCTTTGACCACCAACGGTTGCTCGCTTCGGGTTTCAACATATTGCAACGCGTGTTCGAAATTCGTGAACGCACGGAACTCCGCCGTGGGCACGCCCGCCTGACGCATCAGGTTTTTCGAGAACACCTTGCTGCCTTCAAGTTCGGCAGCCAACCGCGATGGACCAAACACACGCAAACCGGCATCACGGAAGGCGTCGGAAATACCGGCCACCAACGGAGCTTCCGGTCCGACCACCGTCAAACCGACGGCGTTCCTTTGGGCGAATTTGACTAACTCGGGAATGTCATCGCTCGCAATCGGGACATTGGTCGCATCGGCGGCCGTCCCTGCGTTCCCGGGAGCGCAAAAAACTTCGTCGACCATCGGCGATTGACGCAATTTCCACGCCAACGCATGTTCACGACCACCCTGGCCAATCACCAAAACGTTCATCACCACACCCACCGCCGTTTATAAACCGATTGAATCATCAAGCCGCAGTATATCAACCTACGAGAATTCTCAGTAGAGATCAGCGCATCGGAAAGTCGAATTCCAGTCGAATCCATTTCCCAGTAGATGGAATCCGCCGCAAAAGTACACATTGCTCGAAGACTTACATGGGAATTCCAAGGAAGCTCTCGTTGATCCAATCAGACTGTAAATGCCGATCGACAGTGGCAATCCAATTCACGAAGCCATCGGCAAAATATCCACTGTGGTTTCGTTTGCATCCGCGTTCCCTGCGGACATATACTGAACCAATCAGATTTTGAGACGCCCAACGTACGCCCGCATCCGGGCTGGGAGAAGGACTGTGTTTGAGACTGTTGCTGTTGTTGGTGCCACCGGTGCCGTGGGTCGAATCATGTGTCGTTTGCTGGAGCAGCGAGCGCTGCCCGTCAACACGTATCGATTTTTGGCGTCCAAACGCAGCGCAGGTAAAACACTCACATTTGCTGGCAAGGACTACCAACTCGAAGAGCTGACACACGACGCCTTCGCGGACACCGATTTGGTCATCTCGACCACTCCCGATGACGTGGCGGCCGAATACTTGCCCGCCGCGGTTGCTGCTGGGGCGATCGTGATTGATGAGTCGGGCTTCTGGCGGATGAAACCCGATGTTGCGTTGGTCGTGCCGGAAATCAATCCTCAGGCCGCTTTGGATGCCAAGGGCATTATTGCCAGCCCGAATTGCTCCACCACGCAAATGGTGATGGCCCTCAAACCGCTTCACGATGCCGCCCGTGTCCGTCGCGTGATCGTCAGCACCTATCAAGCCGTCAGCGGTGCCGGTTTGCAAGGAACGGAAGATCTCATGCAAGGCACGAAGGCCCATCTCAATGGCGAGTCGTACGATTATCAAGCCTTCGCCCACCCGATCGCCTTCAATGCACTCCCGCAAATCGGCAGCATGAAGGATGACGGATACACCAGCGAAGAACTCAAAATGGTCTACGAGACTCGCAAAATCCTGGGGGATGAATCGATTCAGATCAACCCGACTTGCGTGCGAATCCCCGTGGCCAATTGCCATAGCGAAACCATCACCGTCGAAACCGATCGTCCAATTTCCCCCGAGGAAGCGCGCGATCTGTTCGAAGCGTTTCCCGGCATTGTCGTGGATGACGACCTGGCGAGCGGACAGTACCCGTTGCCTTCCACCTGCACCGATCGAGACGAAGTCTTCATCGGGCGGATTCGGAAGGACATCTCTCATCCAAACGGTCTTAGCTTCTGGTGTGTCAGTGACAACCTCCGCAAAGGGGCTGCCACAAACGCTGTGCAAATCGCCGAACTGTTGGCCAAGCACCGTTCTGCACAGCCTGCAAGTTAGGTTAGCACGAAAGACGAACGACGAGAGACCGATTGCCTCCCACCGAGCCGGATTACACTTATGAAGATCACACGTATTGCGGCTTATCAAGTGGACTTGCCCCTGAATGAGGGACGATACTCTTGGTCGGGCGGGAAATCGGTCGACGTCTTTGACAGCACTATTGTGCAAGTCGAAACCGATGCCGGCTTCACGGGCTATGGCGAAGTTTGTCCGCTCGGACCGTTTTATCTCCCCGCTTACGCGAGAGGTGTGCGGGCGGGCTTGGCCGAACTTGCACCACATCTGATCGGTGCCAATCCCGTCGAACTGACAAAACTCAATCGCAAGATGGATGCCGCGTTGCAAGGGCATCCGTATGTCAAAAGCGGAATCGACATCGCCTGCTGGGACATTCTTGGCCAAGTGACCAATCAGCCGGTGTGTTCCCTGCTCGGCGGGCGATATGGTGAAGACTTCGTTCTCTACCGAGCGATTTCGCAAGCCACACCGGACGAAATGGCCGACAACGTCGCCGGTTATCGCGAGGAAGGATATCGTCGATTTCAGCTCAAAGTCGGTGGCGATCCTGATACGGATATCGCCCGAATTCATGCCGTTCGCGAACGTCTGCACCCGAGCGACAAACTCATTGCTGATGCAAACACCGGTTGGACGATGCACGAAGCCATGCGAGTTGTTCGGGGTGTCCAGGATCTGGATGTCTACATTGAACAGCCCTGCCTCACCTACGAGGAATGTCTTTCGATTCGTCGGCAGACCAACCACCCATTTGTACTTGATGAAGTGATCAACGGAATTCAACCGCTACTTCGCGGTCATGCGGATCTCGCGATGGATGCCGTGAATATCAAGATCAGCAAGTTCGGTGGATTGACGAAGGCCAAGCAAGCTCGCGATTTGTGCGTTTCCCTTGGCATTGCAATGACAATTGAAGATAGCTGGGGTGGGGATATCGTGACTGCTGCGATTTCCCATCTCGCTCATAGCACTCCAACCGAATTGCTACTCACTTCGACGGATTTCAACAGCTACGTCTCGGTTTCGACTGCGGATGGGGCTCCACAACGGCAACACGGTCGGATGGCGGCATCGACGGCACCAGGGCTTGGCATTCAGCCGAAACTCGATGTTCTCGGCGGACCAATCTGGAGCACGTAGAGACAAATTCATCGGGGCCAATCGATTCGCACGACTTTGCCGCTCTCGAATCCACAAAGCAACCAATGCCCGAGCGGATCGACTTCGAGAAATTGAATTTCTTCGGCAACGTGAGTCGCCCAGAGCAACTCACCGCGGTTGTTGAGCCAATACAAACTCTGCTCCTGAGTGCCGACCGCAAGGAAGCGACTGTCATAGCTGACCGCGACTCGCGATGGCGACCCATTCACGAGAAACGTCGGCCCGGGCTCGCCGCTCCGTTCCAGACTGACCACGCCATGGTTGTACGCCGCGAGCCAAATTCTAGGACTCAGGTGATCGGTCTTCATGTCTCCCAGGTTGCCGAACCGGTCCGATGTCCAAAGGAGATCACCAGTTTCATTGAACCGCTCCAACCGGCCGTACTTCGTGGCGACTGTGACTTCAAATTTTCGTCCGCACGCTACGACGTGTCGAGGCCGGGGCTTCGAGGTGAAATCCGAGAACCGCTCGTTGTTCTGACCGATAAGGTATCCGTCGCCGCTCTCTAAAGCGACTGCGAGCCAACGCCCGTACGGTTCCACGGTCAACGCAGAGATCGGGTGATTGAATCGCCGAACCCATGCGGTCTGAAAGTCTGCACCGAGCATCCGCAACTCTTCCTGAAACGCTACAAACGTTGGCGAGTCGGCTGTTCGCCCGGTTGCAAGACGGGTTAGTTTCCGAAATCCTTGCACCATCCTTAGCCGGTTGCCACCGCTGTCGATTTTGGCCAGAAACCCGGCTCGATCCGCGAGCAGAATCATGCCGGTTTCACCGACCAACTCGAGCGAGCGAAGTGGTGCATCGGCGTGGAATGTCCAAGCGATTTTGGGACGGCGACGCGTGCTTTGGCCCACCCAATCCCAATCTTGCGACATCGCTCGCTGTTCCTTGTATCCGTCGGAGCGCGGAATAACTCACCCGGCGACCACCGGGTGAGTTTCAGTCATTCGTCATTGGTCGTCTTCGCTGACTGCCTTAGCGAGATGCCTGACGATTCAGGACTTCAATGCCTTTGCGAACGTCCGCGTCGGCGAGCAAATCCGCATCGGGCGTGTAGGCATAAGCGGCGATGTGCTCGTCAACGTCTTCCACGATCACATCCGGACGCACGCCGATCTTCCCTAGAGTGTGACCGTTCGGCGAATAGAACTTTGCCGTTGTCAGGCGAAGTCCGGTCGATCCCCGCAGTGGAAAGATACTTTGGACCGACCATTTCCCATAAGTCTGTCGTCCAATGATCGTGCCACGACGGTGGTCCCGAAGTGCCCCGGCGACAATCTCGCTGGCGCTGGCGGAATCTTGATCGACGAGAAGCACCAATGGGATCGATGTCGTCTTCGTGGGCCGAGCGGAGTAACTCCAGTTCTGATCTCGGTTCCGCCCTCGGGTCGAAACCAAGACGCCTCCATCGAGGAATCGATCCAAGACTTCGACCGCTGCGGTGAGCAATCCACCGGGATTGCCCCGGACGTCCCAAATGAGTGACCGCATTCCTTGCCGATTCAGTTCCGCGAGTGCCTGATCGAGTTCAGCGGCGGAGGTCTTTTGGAAACCCGTCATGCGGATATAACCGACTCCTGCACGTTCATCGAGCATCTTCACAACCGGAATACTTTTGACGTGAACCGCACGACGTGTGAAACGCCCTTCCCGTTCTTGCCCGGTCAGGTGAGTTTCGTATTTCAGTCGCACGATGCTCCCCGATTGACCACGCAAAAGTTTTGCGGCTTCATCGGTCGTCATGTCGCGACAATCAATGCCATCAATGGCAACGATGTAGTCGCCCGGACGCAGTCCGCCGGCAAGTGCGGGGCTATCGGGAAGCACGTTCACGAGGTGCATGCCCCGCCCGCCTTCCGCTTTCATCTCGATCCCGAGACCGACGAATTCGCCTTCGATGTTGCCATACAAGTCGTTCAACTTGTCTGGCGTTAGGTAGCTACTGTAGTCGTCCAAGGCGTTGCAGCCACCGAACACGTATTCGAGAATGGTTGCGGTTTGGTTTAGTCCGCAAGTTCGCTCTGCCAAACCAGCGACTTCGAGGATCGTCCGTCGTGCTGCCAAATCGTCGGCAACGGGCTTGTTCCAATATCGCTCCCGCAGGATGTCCCGCATGGCTTGAATGTCTTGAGCCGACGCATTCTGCAGGTGATGCGAACGGAACTTCCGATTGTTGAGTGCCAAGTAAAGGCTTTCGGTCCCGTGTGCAACGAACGAAGTCACACTGATCGAATCAACAAATCCCGACTGCACTTTACTCAGGAGTTCTTCGAACCGGCTCAACGCTGCGGAGCTTGAAAGTGTCAACAACTGCGTGTCGAAACTGCGGTCGGCGTAGCGTCGTTCGATCCCGAAGTGAACCTTCGAGCGTCGTAGTCCGTACTTGAGGTAATCGTTGTTGGGCCATTTGTCGAGTGCCTTCTCGTAGTGGTCAATGGCTTGCAACCACTGATAGGAACGCTCGAGTTCGGCTCCGGATTGAATCGCTGTGCGATCGTCTTGCGGCGGTGTGTCGAACTTCGGAGCTTCCAAGTTCTCCTGAGCAATCGCTGCGTTGCTCGTCACGATGCAGAGGCCGCCCAACAAGGCAACCGCCAGCAACGGACGCATTCGAAATTTGACGTGTTTTAATCTCAGTTGTCGTTTCAATTGTAGTCCCCCCGGCATCCGACAAATGCAGAGCACCCGATGTTATTCATGGTGTGCGTGATGGTGTAAGGTGTCTGCGGTTGTCGAAGATTTGTTCTTGGTAGACCGAGAAGTTGTTTTGCGTGAACTTCCGCGGCACAACTTGAATATATGGTGGGGAATTTCGGTCGTCAAACAAATCTATTCGTTCTCATCGCCGGAGAATCGTTACAGTCTGCCTAAAGAACCTTCGCACCCGAACCAAATTCCGATTCGGTCGACGAGGAAGGTTATACCAGCACCGATCAGGGGGCTTTTCCCCAAAACATTTGTTGTGATACCCTCGGCCCTTGATTCGTTTGACCAGAATCTCACGGTGATGTTGCCAAAAAACCACATCGACATTCTGGAAACTCAATTCATTCTCAGGCAGAGCACACCCAATGGGGGCATTTGACATCATGTCATCACCGAATCCGATCCATCTGCTGCGTGGGGAACCTTCAATTCCTCCCGGATTCGCAAACCGTGTCCGTGATGACTACCGTGCGTTCGCGGAGCGTGGTTTGCCGGATGATTGGAGCGAGTACGTTCGACACCATTATGAAATGGACCTTTCGAGCACCTATGCCGACATGCCCATTCGCAATCCGTTCGGGAAAGCGTCGGGACAGTTGTCGATGACGCTGGGGCAAGTGAAGGATGACATCGATAGCGAACTGGGATTCATCGTTCTCAAGACCGTAATCGCCGAGGATGAATCCGGCGTGCAAACGATGTCGCCTTGGAGTGTCCGCGAAGCGAAAATGACCGTTGAGCCTATCACTGGGCAAAGCGGCGAAGTTGGCTGGACAGTCAGTTGGAAAGGACGCGGTTGGTGGCGGAGCTTTGACGATTACCTGGAATTGGTCAGCGATGCGGCGTGTTTGTCACGCGGGACGAGTATTCCGATCGTGCCTTCGGTGAAGTTTCACTTGCCGACCGAAGACGGTGAAGAGTGGCGAAATGCTGAATATCACCATACCACTCGGAAACTCTTGGCCGCTTGGCGAACTGGCATGGGCGACACCACCCCAATGCCTTTGGAGAAAGACTTCAGCCCGACATTGGCCGGGAGCGAGAAGGCCCGCGATCAAGCACGCATCTTGGAGTGGTTGCGCGAAGTGCCGGGATTCATACGGGAAAGCGTGCCTGCGGATTCGGTATGCATTGGACTGAAAATCATGAACGCACTCTACGAAGACGAGTTTCAACGTTGCATGATCGACGAAGTGAACCAGGCTTCCTCGGATGCGGACTTTTTCATCTATGGCAACCGGCTGTTCGATCCCAATCGGGTCTATGACGACCACCAGGGAATCGCGTATGGTGGACCGGATCTAAGCGATCGCAATCTCCGCATCATGTCGACAATGGAGCCTGGCCGATTACCGTGGTCAGCCACGGGAAACATCACGACGGGACGGATGGCGATGGAGTATGCACTGTGCGGGGCGAGTAGTTTCCAGATGCATACCATCTTCCAACTACCGGCAACCGAATACTCGATGAAACAGGGCTCACGGACCGAGCGGACGCTGCATGAACTGGTTTTCCACCCCCAGACCGGTCTTCTGGTGTGGATGAAGGATATTGCAGATCGAATCGAAGTGAGCCAGAAGCCCATCAGGTTCACTGACCTCGTTGGACTTCGCAATCGAGTGCTGGAGTAAGAGCGACAATTCAATCGAATTCGTCGGGATCGGCCAGACGCCTGAGGTAAACGGCCAAATCCATTTCCAGTTTCAACAACCGCTGCCAACGGCTCCATTCAATTTGCATCGCATATGGGCCATCGCCGCGTCGATCTTCTTGGGCCGATTTGACCAGCTTGTGAATTTGCTCGTGCACATACGCCATGGCATCGGACACTTCCGCCCGATGCGCGGGCCGCAGACCGCTTGGCGGGTCCGGCACACCGTTAGGAAACAAGTTCAACGACGATTCGTTCGGATCAGACGGATGGAAGGCGAATCCACCGCTGCCGCCTGGAATCGTGTGCTCACCCGTGGGATATGAAGCCAAGCCTTGCTGCCGCAATTCACGATGCCGCTGCTGGACTTCCTCTTGGCTACCAAAGACCAGCAGACAGCGACCGATACTCAACTGGTCTCCCACTTGGAGAATTCGCATTTGAACGGGATGCCCATTGACACGGGTGCCGTTCGTGCTTTCGAGGTCTGTGAGGATGACCCGTCCGGCGTCCGATTGGATTTTGGCGTGAAATCGGCTGACACGCTCATCATTAAGGCGAACGGAGTTATCGTCTTCACGACCAATCGTGACGGGCAGCGGTAACTGCGTGAAGACTCGACCGCGTTCCAATCCTTCAATTACTTGGATGGTCACCATGGCCACCGACCTATCGCCCCGCGTTGTCGCTCGATTCGAATGCCCGCCGCAATACTGTACCAAACTTGCCTGCAAACAGACAGCGTTGAAATGAACGTTATGAATTCCGTAACCAATCCGGTATTTCGACGTGGCGTTCCGCCAAGGCGACTGTGACCGATTTCAATAATTCGCGTCGACGAATCGGTTTCGCCAAAATCTCGTGCGCATTCGCTGCTAACGCATCGCGTCGCAGCTGTTCGTTCACATCGGATGTAATTAAAATGCAAGGAGTCGCGACGTGAACACGCTTGAGAATTCGAACGGTTTCCAGACCCGTCAGCCGACGCATATGCATATCGACCAAGGCTAAGTCCACTGGCAAGGTCTCGGCCAACTCGATGGCCTCCTCACCCGAACCAACCTCGTGCGTCTCAAAACCGTCTTCGAACAGATTCCGGAGTGTCTCGCGGAACCCATCATCATCATCCGCGATCAACAATTGCAATGGACGATGCGGCTTGCGGACCGGAACATTCAAATCATCTTCGTCGGACGTCGGACTCAATCGGTTATTCGACATGGATCAACCGAACATACGGCATTATTGCGGGATATGAAGCGCTACCATTAATTTTATGTCCGAAATCCGCGGAAACCAAACAATCGGGCAAAAAAATGCTGCGAAACGTTTGCCGATTGAGTGCCATGATGCTTGTTCGAGTCAATCCGATGTCGGCTAAGCCGCAAACTTTGAGAGCACCAGAGAAATATTTTGGCCTCCAAATCCAAAGCTGTTCGACAACGCCGTACTGACAGGAACTTCGCGGGCCTCGTTGGGAATGCAATCGAGGTTGCACTTCGGATCTGGAGTCTCGTAATTAATGGTCGGCGGGAGTACGCCATCACGAATGGCTAGTAGGCACGTAATCGCCTCCACACTCCCGGCGGCGGCAATCAGATGACCCAGCATGCTCTTAATGCTGGAAACCGGGATTTTGTCAGCCGTTTCACCCCAAACTTGGCGGATCGCGGCGGTCTCGACTTTATCGTTAACGGAGGTGCTCGTTCCGTGCGCGTTGACGTAATCGATGTCGCCTGGGGTACACTTGGCATCCCTCAGGGCAGCACTCATGCAGGCGACGGCACCGCGTCCCTCAGGATGAATATCAGTAATTCGGTAGGCATCGGCACTTGAGCCGTAACCGATGATCTCGCCGTAGATCGTAGCCCCACGTTTTCGGGCGTGTTCCAATTCTTCGAGGATCAACATTCCCGCGCCTTCGCCAATCACAAAGCCATCGCGGTTGAGATCGAACGGCCGAGACGCTCCTTGGGGATCGTCGTTTCGCGTGGATAACGCTGTCAGCAAGTTGAACCCGGTGACTCCGAACGGGTGAATCATGCTATGAGCCCCGCCGCTCAGCATCAGGTCGGCATCACCGCGACGGATGATTTCACGTGCCTCACCAATTGCTTGGCTCGACGCCGCACATGCGGTCAAGCAGTTGAAGTTCGGTCCTTCAGCTCCAAACAAGCTCGCCAGGTGAGCGGAAGGCATGTTCGGTTCTTGTTCCAGCTCGGTCTGGGCAGTCAATCGTTTCAAGCCGGCGGTGATAAATTCTTCTTCGTTCAGCTCACCCTCGTGTGTGGACTGAGCAATCATGTCCATGAAGATTCGGAATTCTTGTTGCCCCTCACCCGCACCGAGATAAACCCCAAATCGGGCTGGGTCAAAGGATGCATCGGCGAGGCCAGAGTCCTGGACCGCTTGATGAGCCGCCCCGATTGCGAACAAAGTGTTTTTGCCGGCGTAGCGGAAGCGTTCGACATCATCGACGTAGCGACTCAGGTCGAAATCCTTGATTTCCGATGCGAACTTCGTGGGAAAGTTCGAAGCATCGAAACTTTGAGTCGCTCCGACACCACTCTTGCCTTCCCGCAAGGCTTCCCAAAGTGTCGGGACGTCATTGCCGACCGGTGTGATACAACCCAACCCTGTGACGACTACACGACGGCTCATAGATTAATCTCAGTGAAATAGGTCCCCGCACACTCTTTGGAACGAAATTCGATCTCGTTTCTCAACGCGTCTCGGGGAACAATTTTTCTGGGGAAACAGAGTTCAGGAAGTCTCACCCGTCGCAACAAGACGAGATCGAATTACTTCTCTGCATCCAAGAATCTTACGACGGCGAAACGGACCCATCGCCCGCTTTGCCAACTTGGAAAACCTGCATCAAACCGGAGTTGAATACAAAGTTCTTCTGGTCAATACCCTGGATGGCCGGATCGTCGGACTTCAGGTGAGCGAACATGATCTCACCTTCCGCCACCAACCGATCACCGACTTTCGCAGTACAGGTCACGGTGCCGCCTTCGTCGCGGCGGTCGACCAATTCCGTGGAATAAACAAGCGTGTCGCCAGGCTGAACCCAGCTATGAAACTGCATTTTCGGGACCTTCGCCAAGACAACGATGTACCGAAACTGATTCGACTCGCCCAACAATATCCCGCCAGTTTGAGCCATGCCTTCGATCATCAGTGACCCCGGCATAATCGGGAAGCCAGGAAAATGATCGTGCAAATGCTCTTCGGCCAAGGTGACGTTCTTGATTGCCTGCGCCCGGACGCCGCTTTCAAATTCGACGAATCGATCAATCCATATCCAACGCATCTTGGACGCAACTCCTCAACCGTAATACGGCGATCTATTCAAGCGGTGTCTACGACGCCATTTGCGTCGATGCAGGACCGTCGAACGGAAGAACCGTTCCGGTGAAAACATTGAGGGCTCAAAATTCGCCTCTAAACGTGACGAAACATGCCCTCCACAATGTGCGGGAGCATGTCGCATGTTTCGTCGCATTTTGGAGACCTAAGCGGCTTTGACTTCCGCGTCGCCGTTGAGTTTGCGATCGAGGAAGTTCACGATCATTTGCACGGTGAACAAGTTTGGGATGTTTTCGGTGCGAGGATCGGTTTCGAAGGAATCGATGTCGGCATGCGGCATGGTTTCCCGCAATTGCTCAATGCCTTCCGGCGTCACTTTGCCGTCTTTGATGTAGTCTGAATTAGCTGACAGCACATGCTCGGCGAAGAGTTCTTCGCGAGGGATTTGTGTGTCGAAGGTCTTGTCCAAACGGAACTGAATATCGAGGTAATCGATTGATTCCGCCCCCAGATCGCCCGCGAGAGTGGCATCCAAGGTAACTTCGTCGTCGTCAACACCCAGCGCGTCTACGAGGACTTCTTGAACTTTTGAGAAAATCTCGTCTTGACTTGGCATCTTTGCTACTCCTGAGAAATGACGCAATCCTTTAGCGTCAGCCCAGTTCGGGTCAAATCTCCTCGCAAGCACACAGCTTGCTGGGATTCCAAATTTGCTCCACGCAAGTCCGACATGGTTCCCCATCCGGTCGGCCATGCTTTGTCTTCCGTGACACGTCAGCAATCAACAGCGAATCCATCCTCAATCACAGACCACCCAAGGTCAACCCACCGTCAACGGTGAGAACTTGACCGGTCACATAGGTGGATTCTTCACTCACCAAGAACAGCACCGCCTTGGCGATGTCTTCGGGTTGACCGAGACGTCGCATCGGGATGTGCTTCTTGATTTGGTCTTCGGCGGCGTTTCGCACCGCTTCAGTCATTTCCGTTTCAATAAAGCCGGGAGCAACCGCGTTGACGGTGATCCCACGTTTGGCATATTCGGTCGCCAAGCATCGGGTGAACCCTTCAATTCCCCCTTTACTGGCGGCGTAGTTTGATTGACCTGGGTTCGAGTAGTGGGAAGCCACACTCGACATGTTCACAATGCGACCACTTCGTGCGGACATCATCGATCCAATGGCCGCCTGACAGAAGTTGAAGACCCCGGTCAAGTTTGTGTCGATCACTTCCTGCCACTGCTCGAAAGTCATCCGGGCCAACAGCGTGTCGCGAACAATTCCAGCGTTATTCACTAGAATGTCCAATTTGCCCCACTCCTCGACAACTTTATTGACTGCATCATCGGCAGCCGACTTATCAGCGACGTTGGCTTGGATCGCAAGTGCTTCTTGGCCTTGTAATTTCAGTTCGTCAACCAATGCGTTCGCAGCATCGGAATTGGAATGATACGCGAAGGCAACCTTCGCCCCCTCGCGTGCCAAAGTTTCCACGATAGCCCGACCAATTCCGCGACTGCCTCCAGTGACGATCGCTGTTTTCCCTTCGAGCCTCATGAAAATACCCTTCAATTCAAGCGTCTTATGTGTGTCGATCAAGAAATGGTTTTCGCAGATGCCTTACGAAAGTTGTGTGCCGCCAATTCGGCTCCACAACTGCTTGGCTTCCTGAATGTTTTTTTCATCGACCGCAGCCAAATCGGCGTTGCGATCTGCCAAGTTGATTTGCTCCAAAGTCAATTTGGCACTCACGGTTGTACCGGTGGAATCGTCTCCACCAATGCTCCGCGTTCGCCCTTCGGCTTTGAATGTGTACTCAGACTCAGACTTCTTTTGAAATGTCGCAGTCACTTCCAACGTGTTGCCAGGAGTGACAAAGTTATTGAATCGCACGGCACGAGTTTGTTTTAACAGGATCGTGCTGTAACGGAATCCTTCTTCAAACCGCATAAACCAAGCACCTGTCTGGACTAACGACTCCAACATCAAAACGCCGGGCATCACAGGGAAGCCAGGAAAGTGGTCAGCCAAGTATTCCTCGGCAGCCGATAGATTTTTGATGGTGGTGATCGAACGACCGGGTTCGTGCTCTAAAATCCGATCGACGAGTGAAAATCGCATCAATAGTCCCACTTGTATCGAAAGACACGATCTTTCTGTTTATCGACCGAAGATCATTCCGAAGTATAGTTTAAGCGAAAAACCGCTACAACCCCCATCGTCAGGATCATCGGAGTCGATGATGGGAAATCGTTGCAAACGGCAATTCTGATTCGAACCGGCCAATAGCAGTGTCCAAAACAGGGTTCGAGGGGAATTTAGTTTGTTCTTCGATTTGAGGAAAGATACGTTTTCTTCGAATGGTACGGACAAGCTCTCAGGACTCAACAGGCGATATCCAGATGGTGAATCAGTCCACAATTGAACCTTCGACGATGGATGAAATCGAGGCCCTGCATCATCGGCATGTCGGCCAATCGTCCGGTGCATGGTGGACAAGGCTTCCCAATATCGAATTTGTGAAATGCAAACTCGACGGAATCGGCCCGTTGACACGAGTTCATCCCGATATGATCGCCGATGCACTGCTCGCGGTCGACGGTCGCCCGACAACGGATGAACCGCTCGCCACTTCGAACACAGAGCATCCCCCCCAGAAGCTGATTCAGGATGCGGAGATCGCCCAACCCGAAGCAGAGATCGCCCAACCGGAAGCAGAGATCACACAACCGGAAGCAGAGATCACACAACCGGAAGCAGAGATCACACAACCGGAAGCGGAGATTGCACAGGGCGGGAATGATTGGGAGCCGTTTGTCGAGCGTCGTGTCCTGCCGCGACGAACTGGCAATGCGAGTGTCCGAGTCGTTCGCATCCCGGCAGATTCGTCGTTGACCAGTCAGCAAAGGAATTGGGAACTCTATGGGACATCGCTTCGCTGCGAGCTTGAGGAAATCTCGTTGCAGAGTCTGGTCTGCCTGCTCGGGGAACCCTTCTCTCCCGGCGATACGGTATACGTTCGGCTCGAAAACCCGCGAACACACCGCACACTCGATGTGCCGGCAGAAGTGGCTCGTGTTCGGTTTGTCAGCGGTGACGATCGTTGGAAAGTCATCTTCGAGCTTCAGCGGTCGCTCACGTTGAGTGAGTTGCAGCACTTCGCTTACGCATCCGAACAACCGCTTCCCATCGGTGATCTGGAGGAAGCTCAACCGGATAGTTCCCATTGAGAACGCTCCACATAGGCGTTTGACTGACCGTTTGATATGCTCGTTGGCGACCCTTCATTCTGGAGAACGCCGATGAATCCACCGCAGTCGAAACCGTCACTTCTTACCATCGTCGGCCCAGGGTTATTGGTGGCTGCGACGGGTGTCGGGGCTGGTGACTTGGCCACGGGCGCATTCACAGGTAGCAAACTTGGTCTAGCGGTCTTGTGGGCAGTCGTTGCCGGTGCCTTCTTCAAATTCGTTCTGAATGAAGGTCTCGCACGATGGCAATTGGCAACCGGTGAGACACTCCTCGAAGGTGTGATACGTCGTCTTGGACGATTCGTCGGATTCATCTTCCTGATCTATTTGGTCGCTTGGAGCTTCTTCGTCGGCAGCGCATTGATGAGCGCCTGCGGCGTGACATTTCACGCCATTCTTCCGATTTCTGATCCACAGACCGACAAAATTATCTACGGGATTGCTCACAGTTTGATCGCTGTGGGGTTGGTTCGTTGGGGTGGATACCGCTTGTTTGAACGCGTGATGAGCGTGTGCATTGGCATCATGTTCGTCATTGTGTTGGCGACGGCCGTTGCGATTCAGCCTGACTGGATGGCGGTGCTACAGGGATTAACGATCCCCACCATTCCGCGGGCTGATGGCGAAGGACTTGCATGGACGGTCGCGCTAATGGGCGGCGTTGGCGGCACCGTCACCGTGCTGTGCTATGGCTATTGGATTCGCGAAGAGAACCGTAGCGGCGAAGAGGTGCTATCGGTTTGCCGGATCGACTTGGCAATCGGGTACGCGATGACGGCGTTGTTCGGCATCGGGATGGTGATCCTCGGGAGCACGATTGAAACCGATGGGAAAGGTGCCTCGCTCGTGGTGCATCTTGCGGACCGACTCGAAGAAGTGCTTGGAAACGCCGGTCCAACAGCTCGAATTGCCTTTTTGATTGGTGCCTGGGGAGCGGTCGGTAGCAGCTTACTCGGCGTATGGCAGAGCGTGCCGTATTTGTTCGCCGATGTCATGCGACTTCTGCGTGCGGGAGAGCAACACCCGTCCGAACCCGTCAGCACCGATTCAGCGACCTACCGTTGGTTCCTGTATGCCCTCGCAACCATTCCGGCGATCGGCTTATTCTCGAACTTTCAACAAGTTCAGATGGTTTATGCAATCGTCGGGGCGATGTTCATACCGATCTTGGCAATCGTCTTGCTGATTCTCAATTCACAGTCAAAATGGATTGGTTCGCGGTCGCGAAACTCAATTGCCACGACTATTGTGCTGACAGTGGCCGTGTTGGCATTTGCGATTGCAGCGGGCTTTGAGATCCATCGCAAAGTTCTCAGTCTGCTGGAGTACTGGTCGCTTGGTTGACGAGGTCTTCGACTTTTTCAACATAACCATCGATATCGCATTTGCGTTCGAGCCCGCTAGCCGCCATGTAGCGGACTTTGCCAAAAATCGGGCGTTCTTTCCAACCTTGATCGTGTTGGCCGAACACCCAGGCCACACCAGCAAAAGAGTTTGCATCCCGACCGTCGACGAAATACTTGTTATTGATTTCGAGAGCGAATCGGAATGCAGTTTGTGGTGTGTTGGTCCACTCGAGAATTTTCTTCCCCCAATACATTCGCATGTAGTTGTGCATGTAACCGGTGTGCCGCATTTCCTTCATCGCCGCATTCCAATAAGGATCATGAGTTTCGGCGGCTTCGAGTTCTTTCTGAGTGTAGACGTGCTCTCGGGGGTCGTCTTTGTGTTCCTCAAGCGTCGTTTTCGCCCAGCTCGGTAGACAACTGAAAGAATCATAGTTGGACGTGTAGAAGACAAAATTCGTGGCCAACTCTCGACGACACAGCAGCTCCTCAAGGAAAGAATCTCGGTCGTCATCGGGATGGTTCTTGGCGTCCGAGATCGTCAAGGCAACATCGACGGGGGAGATTTGCCCGAAGTGCAGATACTTGCTCATGTGGGAGACATAGTTCGTCTGCGGTTGATTGCGATTTGCGTCGTAGTCGGTGAGTCTTTGGTCCCGAAACCGACGAAGAATCGACTTCGCTTGAGAAGTTCCTCCCTGAAAGAACTTCGTCACCGCTCCGATACTCGTATCGAGTTTCATTCGGCCAAGCAGTGTATCGAGGTCTGACAAATCCTCACCCGGGACGTTGAGATTGAGTGAGTCTTTCTTGAGCGGATTGGTCTTTAGTTCAACGAGAAACTTTTCCCGATGCTTGGCCAACTTCGGGCGAATGGTGCGGGCCGCGTATTCGGCTTTGT
Source organism: Thalassoroseus pseudoceratinae (assembly GCF_011634775.1). Lineage (NCBI taxonomy): Bacteria > Pseudomonadati > Planctomycetota > Planctomycetia > Planctomycetales > Planctomycetaceae > Thalassoroseus > Thalassoroseus pseudoceratinae. The sequence goes on along the minus strand of NZ_JAALXT010000003.1, from coordinate 945,033 downwards.
CGGACGCAACCTCAACGGGCACGACCACGTCGGACTCGACTTGCCAAACTTCGCAATCCACGTCCTTTGCGACTTGCTCCCGCCAGGCTTTCTGATGACGAAGATACCCACGATCACACACAACAACAGATGCGTCTTCAGCCAACTCGATCGCCACATCGGCCGGTGCTCCCCGCTGAAGCACAAACGCAATACCACGAGATTCCAAGTCGGTTGCGACGTCCTGCAAGCCTTCCAGCATGAAGCGGTAGTGCCGAAGGTTGGCTTCGGGATAGTCGTCCATCAAACCACAAGCGACCAACAATCGGTCGCCCCGATCGTTGGCCGTGCGGATGGCGAATTCCAACGCATGATTGAAAGTCGCTCGCTGAGATTGCTGCATCCAATAAAGAACGTACTTCCCGTCTCTCGGGGGCTTGTCGTTCAATTTCTGGATGCGTTCTTCTTGAATTAGTTGCGTTGCCATGAGAAATCGTCGAGATCTGGGATGCGATTGGCTGCGTGACTAGTTTGTTCTAGCCGACAACAGTCGAATTGGCATCCCCAAGATCGGGACAATTACTTCTCCAACGCTTCGCGAATGGACTTCACGACTTCTTCCGCCAGCGTCTTCGATCCGTCGGGAGTGAAGTGCACGTTGTTGGGGCGTTGAATATCATCGAGTCGTGAGTTGGCGAATGTGTAGAGATCATCGACTGCGATGTCATGTTCCTTCATGATCTTCAAAGCGGCCGTATTGTATTTTGCGGGATCGGTTGTGTCACGATGTGGCGAGACACCAGTGGGAACCGGCGTGGTCGTGCAGAAGATGAGTTTCGCATCGGATTGCTGCAACTTCTTCACGATGGCCCGCAGTTGTTTCTCGTAGGTCTCGACGTCCGCTTGCCGTGGATGATCGGGATTGCGAGAAGGCTTCTTGGTTTTGGGGTCTTCCCGTTTCATGTCGTGTAATCCCCAGTTGAAGTGGATCACATCCCAATCGCCACCGTCGATTTTCAACCACCGCTCGACATTTTCAACGCCATAAGTAGTGCCCGAGCAGTTTTCCGCTCGCTGACCGTTCGCCCGCATTGGTCGCTTGACGATGGCTTCGCCTTCCATCATTTTTTGCACGTAGGGCGTGTAACCGATGGAGATCGAGTCACCAAGGATCAACACTCGTGGTTTGTCAGCGGCCATGCTCACAGAGCAAACCGCTAGGCAAATCAACGCAGCTAACCGCAATCGCAGCGACGAAAACATGGTCTTGTCCTTTTGAGAATTTAGCAGAGTCAATTGGCGAACCTCAGCGAACCATTTATCAGCCGGTGACATCGGAGTCGAAGACACGAACGCTCGCCCAGCTGTCTTTGTTCTCGTCGATGAATTGCAAGTGTGCTTCGACCGTCTGGTAGGCATCATGCGATTCACGGGAATCGAAGACCACGTGCAAGGCAACGTGGAAATCGCGGTCGTTCACTGGGCGATCTAAGTCTGGATTCAAAGTCCCGGCGGCGAAGAAAACGACACCGGGGTGATCCTTCAGATACTTGTGACACGCTGCCACCAACTGTTCGCAGGCGTGGTCCGAGGGATCCTTAAGAGTGAAAAACACGTTGTGTGACAGCATTTCAAGCCTTGAATAACAATTGATGGAAAAATTGGAGACTGTTCTACGGAAACCTACTTGGCTGGTTTCAACGGTTTGATCCGCAAGTTACGCCAGCGAACTTCATAGGGGCCTTGGCGTTTGCCGATTCCGTGAACTTGCAAACCGATGAAGCCGGACATCATTTCGGTTTTCTCGTCTTGCAAATCAGCGATCGCAACACCGTTGACCCACGTTTGAATATGCGGTCCGACAGCCTTCACGTAGTACTCGTTCCATTCGCCCTTTTTGAATGCTGCATTCTTCTTCGCATCGGCTCGCCGTTCATCCGGGCTCAGCCAACCGGTTCCCAGTCCTTCGCCGTAGATGAAGCCAGCGGTTCCGTTGGTCGCGATTTCTACCTGTGGACCATGCACGCGGTACTTCGGATTCGCTCCGAACGCCGCCGAACGAATCTGCACACCCGAGTTGAGTGCGTCATCCACTTTCACTTCGAATTTCAGCTCGAAGTCGCCGTACTCTTTCATCGAGCACAGGAACGAGTTCGGGCTCGCTTCGTTGGTTCTTCCGACGATGCATCCGTCCTCGACGGTGTAAATCGCGGTGCCGTTGAGTCGTTGCCAACCGGCGAGCGTTTCCCCATTGAAAATCGGCGAAAAACCTTCTTCTTTTTCGGCGGCAACCAGGCACGATGAAGTCGCGAGAATTGCGAACATGAACAGTGAGCACAGCGTTTTTGACACGGTGGGTTATCTCCTCGAAATGATGTTGTGTGAAGCTAGCAACATAACCGGGAGTGGGGTCGGAAACAACTCACCGTTCGGAGGCGAATCTATCGCTTGAGCAGAGTCTCCAGTCGGCTCCGTTCCGCGAGCCAATCGAGAATCCGACTGGTGACCACTTCATCGCTGGATTGCGTGACAATTTCGACATTCTCCGCCTCTCGCAAGAAACGCAGAAATCTCTCGAAATAGGTTAAATCGTAATCTGGGATTGAGAGCGTCATCACACGCGACGCATTAAGCAGCACGGGTTCACGACGGAGAAAGCCGAGAACTGAATGCCGGTGTTCTAACGACTCAAGAAATCCTTGGCGAAACACGTCGTCCTCGGCGTAGTCGGCGGCCAGCACTCCGTCCGCCAGAATCAATGCCATCCGCACCGCAGCCGGGTCGATGGGGCCTGGCAGAAATTCACCCCGCTGAAAATCAATCGGTCCCACCGAATATTGACCGGACAGGCTCATGACATGCAAAAACTATCAGAATGCGTGTGACTCAGCGACTGACTTCCGAGCGACCATTGGGTTCGATGCCGTCCGGGGCGAACAGTTCGGCGACACAATCCGCGATCAGTTCGTTGTCACCACTAGCGTCGGCCGATTGCATCGCTTGCCAGAGACACCGGCCATCCGCGATGGTTTGCTGCATTTTCGGCGACAACGAACGTGTCCCCCGCAAACTCCCCGCACTCTCGGCACAGGCATGAGTGAGTTTATCGGGCAAATCTGTAATACAATCGTGCGTGACAAAGTCGACCAAACCAACCAACAACGGATTGAATCGACCTGCGATTAAGCTGCGAACATCATCCGTGTACGCCACCAACGGTTTGCCGAGCGACCAGGCCAATGCAGCTTCCGATACCGCACCCTCGTCTGGCGTTCGACCATTGAGATTCCAAACCATGGCGTCACACTCGGTGGACAACTGATAAACATCCAGCGAGAAAATCGCGGCATGCAAGAACAACGCCGCCTGAGCCGGTTCGAATCCACGTTCAGTCAAAACTTCCACGACCAACCGAAATTCCATGCCATCACGGTGTGGCAGGAATACCGAAAAACCGGCGTCGCACAGGCAATCGGCGATTTTCTGCATCTCGTCCCGCTCAGACTGATTGAAGAGCGGTCCGGCACAGTAGACACGGTATTGGGATCGGTCAATTTGGGAGGCTGACATACGCGATCTTCAACAGTTTCAAAGGGATTGAGGCTCATCCATGACGCATCATCGACATTCTGCCAAGAAGATTGACGAATGTCCACACGTGTTTCCCCCGAATCTCAGTACACTAATCGAGATTCGTATGAGAAGGCTACCACATCTTGTATGCGGTTCCCAATCCGACATCAAGATTCGGATGAAGATTTCGGGAGCGGCCACGCTGATTTTATTGACCGCAGTCGGAATTTTAAAGTTTTTCTGGTGACGCGGCTGATTTCGTCTAAGGAAATGTGATCACGTCGGTTCTTGGAGTACCTGTTGAATGATGAACAGCGAAAGCGGCGTATGAATCGGAACGGCAACACCTCCGCTTGGATCCAGTCGGCACTCGATCAGTACGAGAGTCGATTGATCGGCTACGCACGTCGCATGACCGGTTCGAACGAAGCCGCCTACGACGTCGTGCAGAATACGTTTTTGAAGCTCTGTCGCCAAACCCCCGCCGACGTGCATCAGAATCTCGGCGGTTGGCTGTTCACCGTTTGTCGGAACGAGGCCCTTAACCACATTCGCCGGGAGAATCGCATGACCACGTCGGCTGAAGTCTCGCTAAGAACGGCCCAAGACGCCACCCCCATGCCAGGCACAAAAATCGAACAGGACGAGACCGCTCAACAGTTGCTGGATTGCTTGCACGCGTTGCCGGTGAACCAACAAGAGGTCGTGCGGCTGAAGTTTCACTCGGGGCTTAGCTATCGCGAGATCGGTCAAGTCACCGGCTTGAGCGTCTCCAACGTCGGTTTCTTGATTCATCAAGCACTGACAACCCTCCGCAAACAACTCAGTTCCCATCGCTGATTCCCACGCACATTTACCCTTGAGGTTTCAGATGACATATTCCTTCGATGATCCACGGATCACGGCTTATATTCTTGGCGAACTCCACGAACCGGACTTGAGTGTGTTCAAATTGGAACTCGCTCGTTCGACCGAATTGCAAGCAGCTGTCGAGGAAACACGCGAAACCATTTCGCTGCTCGGCAATGTGTTCGATCAGGAACCGGAATGGCGATTGGATTCATCGCGACGGGAGAAAATCGTCGCAGCTGCACAGCCTCCGGTCTCCGGAACACGGACGGACGCCCCGACCTCCCGCCAAGGATCGGCTCCCGTGTTGGCGGTTGTCACACTGGTTTTGCTGGCCGGTTTTGCGGTGCTTTTAAATTCGGAGGCTTCCCCAACGCCGATGGAAACCTTGGCGAAACTTGAGCCCCCGCAAGAGGTATCCACGTCCACTACGACAGACAGCCTGGATTCTCTGAATGATGAACTGATTGTCGAATTCGTCGATCAGGGAAATGGTCCTGGCGATGTTTCATTGTTTGCCCAATCAACGCAGCCCAAGGACAAGACCGTCAATTTTTCGGACAGTCGGATGACAACCTTATCAACGGTGACTGCGCAACAGCCAAAAGGTGTCACCAGTTTTTCGATTCAAGATGCCGAATCGAAGCAGGGACTCGGCTCCCCATTGTCGTATGGAACGGTAGCGGAGACTTGGGAGTACCGTAACCGCTCCAACCAGAATTCGTATTTTTCGAATCTTTATGGTGTGCCACGCCAACGAGGCAGAGTCAACCAGAACCTGGGCCGGTCAGACGTGCGTTGGGGAGCCACCACTCCGCAATCTAATTCAGGACCCGCCGTCACGCGTTTCGATCAATTTGGTCTGGGTGCTAACGTTGATGGGCGAAGGGGTGGACAGGCGGAGGAATTCGAACGACGGAAGATTCAGGGACCGCAGATTGTGCACGACTTCCAACAAACCCTGAATAGGAAACTGAGCGTACTCGACGGAACCGTCCGCCAAAAGGTTGAAGGATTTCAGGAACAAGTGCCGCGTTTGAACGAAGGTCTTGCCGACCTGGATGCAGCAACTGTTGGAAAGGCCATCGAGCTTCAGCGGCAGAGAATTCCGGCAGCGAAGAAAATCAGAGTTCTTGCCGCAGGCGAACAACCCGCCGCGGAGCAATACGAACCAATTGTCGAGAATCCGTTCATTGAACCCGCCGGTCAGTCGGCACTTTCCACGTTCTCGATCGATGTTGATACCGCCTCTTACGCAAATGTGCGACGGTTCCTGAACAACGGGCAATTGCCACCACCGAACGCTGTGCGAATCGAAGAACTTCTCAATTACTTCCGCTACGACTATCCACAGCCGGCGGACGGGCAACCGTTCTCGGTGAACACCGAAGTCGCCCCTTGTCCTTGGCAACCACAACACCGATTGGTTCGCTTCGGTTTGAAAGGCCGCGAGATTTTGAAGGAGCAACGGCCCGCGACGAATCTTGTGTTCCTCATCGACACGTCCGGTTCCATGTCCAGCGGTAACAAACTGCCGTTGGTGAAAACCGGCCTGGAGATGCTCGTCAAGCAACTTGGCGAAGGCGATCGCATTGCCATCGTAACCTACGCCGGGAATGCCGGTCTTGCGTTGCCCAGCACACCTGCCGAGCAACAAGGCGACATTCTGGAAATCATCCGCAAACTCGAGAGCGGCGGATCGACCAACGGAGCAGCAGGAATTACGCTCGCTTACCAACAAGCCGTGCAGAACTTCATCGAAGACGGTGCGAATCGGGTCATTCTTTGCACCGATGGTGATTTCAACGTTGGCGTCAGCAGTGACAGCGAGTTAGTGAAAGTCATCGAGAAAAAACGTGAGAGCGGCGTGTTCTTGAGCGTCCTCGGTTTCGGCATGGGGAACCTCAAGGATGGGAAACTTGAGAAACTCGCCGACAAAGGCAACGGCTTCTATGGCTACATCGATTCCGAACGGGAAGCCAAACGGGTTTTCGAACGCGAACTGGCGGGAACGTTGTACACAATCGCCAAGGACGTGAAAATTCAAGTTGAGTTCAATCCCGCCAAAGTCGGTGCCTATCGGCTTGTCGGCTACGAAAACCGAATGCTCGCCGCCCGAGACTTCCATGATGACCGCAAGGACGCTGGCGAAATCGGTGCTGGACATTCAGTAACGGCGTTGTATGAAATCATTCCATTCGACGCGTTACCTGCCGTCGCCGCAAAAGTGGATGACTTGAAATATCAACGCACCGACCGCCGCCCCGGTGAGAATTCCAAAGAATTGTGCACTTTGAAACTTCGCTACAAGGCTCCCGATGCCGACAAAAGCGACCTCGACAAATTCGCCGTCCACGATCTCGGCACTGAAGCGGTTCAACCTTCGCCGGACTTCGAATGGCAAGCCTCGGTGGCGGCGTTTGGAATGTTGCTGCGGAATTCCGGGCACAAAGGGCAAGCCAGTTGGCCACTCGTCAGCGAACTGTCTGCCGGTGCCGTTGGAGACGACCCGACTGGGCAACGCGAAGAGTTCCGAAAACTCGTCCAAGCTGCCGCAACGCTAACGAAATAGTCTCTGAAACTGATCCATGAAAAAACCGCCCGTCGATCACTAGCGATCGGCGGGCGGTTTTACGTCTGCGGGGATCAGACAGGGTTTTCGTCGTCTCTCGTTGGGTCAATGAATGATGAAGAATGGCACCGCCATTGCACCGACTTGGACCAGGGCCGCGTCTGCTCGCAACGGCACGAGTTCATGCTGAAACGGGGAGCAACTTCCCGGACGATATTTGCCGAGTGGGTACTCACATTCCCATGGCTTCGAGACCGTCGCCAAGTAAGGCATGAACGGGATTCGCCCGTAAAAGTGAGCCGCCGAAACCAGCGGTTGCACACCGTGCCAATGATGGCCATACCGTTCGAGATTGGTTTCCTCAAAGTACAGCGGCCGGTGACAGTACGCGGGAGCCTCGTAACTCTTGCTGGTCACGATCCAAGGGCGGGATTCCTGCCCGGTACGCGTTTGTCCTTGTTGCTCCAGATAAGCCGCACCATAGTTGGTCGGAAGTTCCTGCAAGCGACCATCTTCATCCCGACGTTTCGGGGCGGTGTTGATGGTCACGTATCGAATTGGCTTGAGTTCCCCCGGCGTCCGAGCAGTCCACTTCTGGACCGGGATGTTTGTGTCCAACTCCGTTGGTGTCGAATCCGCAGCCGGTTCGCCGGGAACGTTCGCTGGTTGGTTGCTCGTGTCAGGAACAGGGACTTCGACTTGCACCAATTGAACTTGTGACGGGCCTGGGTCCTGAACCTCGTTCACCGCCGGTTCCAACGGGGAAACTTCTTCGGTCGGCTGATCGAACTGCGTGACTTCCTGCTGCTGGATTTCAACGGTATCGAAGGTTGGCACGTCTTCGGCAGGTTCGGCCACCACGACTGTTGCAACACCTTTGGGCTCGGTCAGATACCCCGTGAGAGTTGTGTCGGCTGCCATCCGAACACGAGCACTCGAATCACTTTGTGCCGTCGTCAATGCTGGCACAATGATGTCGTCATGATACGGTGCCGCTGCAACCAGAGCACAAGCGGCGAAGAATCGGCTGGACTCATCCTCATCGGCAACTGCCTGCACCAACGTAGCAGCGGCGTTTGCGTCCTGAGGTTCGATCCGCAAGATCGCTTCGGCGACGTGAAGTTTATCCAACCCAACCGAACTGGCCATCGCCTCACGAAGTGCCGGTAAAGCCAAGAGTGCTTTCGAGTCGAATTCCCCTAAGAAATACGCAGCCAACGGGCTCACACCGGGTTGCACGGAACCGACTAACTCCGTCAGAACGCTGACCGCCTGACGGTCGTACTCCGGTGCAATCTCATGCAAAGCCTTGGCGGCATGGGCACGGACCACTTCATCACTGGAAGCCAAGCAAGTCTGAACCTGCGGCAAGACGGCACGCGCCTCGGATCCAAACCAGACCAATTCACTCAAGGCGTACTTTTGCTGGATCGGATCCGCCGAGCCAAGTCGAGTGGCGAGATCAGCCAATTCCGGAGACAGCGTTGGTGATGCCGTAGCCTTTTCGACCGGTTCCGCTGCCAAGACGCTCGACTCACTCGGAGTCAGTCCCCCTGTGTTTGATTCTGGTGGTAACGCTGCGGAAGTTGATTGGGGGGATGTGAAATGTTCGTCGAAGGCATCCGCTTGCGGTTCCACAACCGGTTGACTCGAAATCTCGCTCACTTCACCTGGTACAGATTCCTCTTCAATCGCGGGTTCGGCATCGACCGGAGTCACTTCGACCGTCCGACGTGGTAGCTCATACGCCTCTTGTGGCATCGGCGCCGGTTGCTGGATTTCCTCGATCGGCAACGCTGTCTCGGCAAGCAATCGGACATGTTCGTTCGGGTCGTTTTGCAACGACTTGAGAACAGTCACAGCATCCGCCTGATGAGCCGGAGCAACGCTGAACAACGCAGTCGCAGCCATCACACGAACTTCCGAGTTCACATCTCTCAGGCCTCGCAGCAACACTTCGATGGCCACATCATCGCCAGGATTCAATTTCGCGACCGCTTCCGCCGCGTGCAGTCGCACCATGGTATAGTTGCTAAACATCGACTGACGGAGTGCCGGCAATGCGACTTTCGCGTCCTCACCAGACTCGCCCAACGTAAACGCCGCCATTTGACGAATTTCGTGATCCTCGGCAGTTAACTCAGAGATGAGGTTCTGAATGCCGGGATCGATTTTTTCCGGGCTCTCTACAGAACTGAAACTCACCTGCGTTGCCACATTCGCATTCGGCTGGCTCGCAGAAGTCCATTCCGTTTCGAATACAGATTGCGCGATTGGCGACGCATCCTGGGACTCATCCCGCAAAGTCGGTTTTGGGACGGCATCTTGCGTGGGAACCGTCACTGGCAGGGACACCGTGGGAACCGTCACCGGCGTGGACGCCTTACGAACTGCCTTCGGCGTGGACACCGTGGCAGAACTCTTTGCCGATTGCTCAACGACTTCGAACAAGTCGCTCGCTGGCGTCGATGGTTTGACTAGAGTCGTCGGTTTCGACTCCCGTGAAGGCAAAACCATGACTGGCCGTTTCTTGACCAAGGCTTCGAGATTTAACAAGCCAGGGCCGCTACTTTGTGTTGAACGTTGGTAACTCGGATCGGCGGCTTCCGCGAGAGATGTCCCCAACGTGGCCGGCCAAAGACCACACATACACGCTGAAACGAATACGCCGGCGATTCGACGTCCGCGAGCTCGCAATCTTTGGTTTCGACTGTTCATGGAGTTCATTCCTGGAAGACCTGGGCATTTCCATTTCATCGAGTTTCCATCGACTGCTGGAGAGCCGATCGGACGAACCGTAATAATCCTTTCGGCCAAACATGATCCGTGTATTCAACATCTCAGGAGCAATCCCAAAGGTCGACGTGATCGGCAAAAATCGCCCAATTCCACTAGTTTCCGATGCTCAGCGCAGCAAGCAAAATTTCATGAAGCACGCGGTTCAATTCATGAAGAATTGAAGACCTTCGAAGTCGGCTGTTGATTCGCCGACTCGAACCGCCGTAAAATATGACAGGGAAAGGCGAAGCGAAGATCACCTGAGTGCTCAAATCCGGTCCATTTGTGGCTGGAGGGCGTGTTCAAGAGCCGACATTCCCATCAGATTCAACCACAATGATGACACAATCCGAGTTCACCGAATTTGGCATTGCATTTGGCATCGCCCTCGTATTCGCAAGTCTCGTGGAATACGTCGTCCATCGTTGGATGCACGGCAGAGGGTTTCTTAGCAAGAAGCACGCACGACACCACCAAGACGGTGATGGGCAAGGATGGTTCTTCGAATTCTGCGATTACACTTTGGGAAGCCTACCGATTCTGTGGTTCGGTTTCCTGTATTCGATCCCTGCGGGCTTGGGCTACGCGATTGGCGGCATTCTTTACGCTGCGCTCTCGGCGTATGCCCATCAGCTCCAGCATGAATACCCCGAGATGGTGTTCTGGATGCCCCGCCCAGTTCACTACTTGCATCATCATCACAAAATGTGGCGACACAACTTCGGAATCTTAGTTGATATCTGGGATCGAATTTTCGGCACCTACAAACCTGTGGAACCGACAGACGACACCTCATTACCGAATCGGACACTTAGCAAGTTGATTCGAATTCGTTGGTTTTAGCCGATGGACGTTCCTTCCGCTTGCTCTTCGACTTTGGAACACGCTTCAATTCACGAAGCGACTTCGCCAATTCGACACAGACATAGCCACCGCCCAACACGGCGATCGGTGCGAAGATCTTCGAATGTGGCATGTTGAAGCCAAGCAGAACTCCGGCTGTTGCAAAACACGTTGTCGCAAGTCCGATTTTAAGCAAGACAGCATTCCGCAACTTGTTCCAACTATGACGAGCCACCGCACTCTGAGCCGTGAAATTGGCCAGTTCACGCATCGTCGCCAAGCCTGCACGTTCCGCTTCTTTGTCGATTTTCTTTCTCGGAACTTTTGGTTCCGCCGGTGGTGTTTCGTCCTCGACCGTATCCGTCGATTCCTTCCGAATCGCATTCGGTTCGGTCACGGAAAGTGGTTCTTCCTTGACCGGTGCCGAGGTTGCGGCGTCTGTGGTTCCCGGTTTTCGATTTCGGGCTAAGAGTCGCTCCATATAGAGAGCGATGGAATCTGGATTGTCGACATCAATCTCTTCTTGGACCTGATCGTCAGTGTTGTCCACACTTGAAGTCGCGATCGAATCCAACTCCGGCGACTCAACAGAAGACGACTCAACATCTTCACTTGATCGATCTGTATCAAAGATATCGAATGGATCAGAGTTAGGCTCCATTTGACTCGTTGGCGAGTCGTGCGTCTGATCCGATTCAATGCCGAACATTGCCGCAAGTTCCGGCCGCATTCCGGAAGATGTCGGTTCTGAGTCCTTGATTGGCTCAGCAGTGTCAGTGCTACCATCGAACTGATTGGCATTATCGTCGGCGGTGACTCCGAGTCGTGCCAACGCTTCTGAGATGAGATCATCACCATCAACTTCCGAACTCTCGGATTCCGTTGGCGAATCTAGTTCATGAGACTCTTCTTCAGTGTTCTCTGCAAAAGCTGCAAATGGATCGTAGGCTTCATCTGTGTCATCCGTCGTAGTTGTCGATTCATTTTCAATCTTAGCGAGATCTTCAAGATTATCGACTTGGTCTGCATTGCTATTCTCAATGCTAGGAGATTGTTGTTCCAAGTCTGCCTGTAAGGTTGCGAGTCTTGTCTTTTCTGCGTCTAAGCTTTCTCTTTCAAGTTCAATCTCCGCCCGCAGACGCTCAAGCTCTTCACGCTCGGCTGTGAACTCGTCTGCGCCGACAACTTCTCTAGTATTTTCCTCGTCAGTTTTCTCAATTGCCCCCAAAGCATCGACGAATGCGGCCCGGTGCTCAGTCAGAGCAGAACTCGTATCCTCAAGAGACGCTAACAGTTGATCAACTTCGACTTCTCGATTTGCGAGTTGCTGAGTTTGACGATCTAAGAATTGTTCTCGCTCCGCTAACGCAGATTGACGTGTTTCGAGTTCCTCGAATGCAATCCGCAGCTCTTCCGCTTGATTCAGCAACGCGAGCTTGTCGTCAATCTCTGATTTGTTCGGCTCTGGCACCGACCGAGACTCTAGTTGTCGTCGAAGCTCCTGCAGTTCTTCAGCTTGTTTTGCAAGAGCATCACAAGACTCCTCAAGTTCATTCCTCGCATTTCTTAGCTCGTGCTTGCACTGATCAAACTCGGCAGTCTCCTGGGACAGTCTGTTCTCAAGGCTAGCGACCTGCTCAGTCAGGGAAAGATTGGTTTCCTGATCTTCAGTCCGGTGTGTATGAAGGCTTTCGAGTTGCTGTCGAAGGTCAACCAACTCGGAGTCCTTGCTAGTCAGTTCCGATTTTAATCGTTCGACCTCGGATTCCAGCTGACTACAAGCTGTTTTTTGCTCAATGAACTGCGACTGTTGCGATGCAATCTGATCGCGTAGCGAAGTCAATTCATTCTGGGGCGCATCAGATTCTTGCTGCTGCGAGTGTTTGGTTTCCTGTGTGAACTTCTCACGCTCTTCGTTGAATGACTCCTTGTCTAACTGGAGTTGGCGACTTTCCTCATCCAATGAGGTTTGCCATGACTCCAATTCGGAACGCAGCTCCGTCATGGCGTCCATTTCTGTGGCCAGTTCTTGACGCTCTTGGTTCAGCGTCAAACGTTGAGCCTCGAACTCATCGCGTTCGCTAGCAAGTGCCTTTTTCTCTTTCTGTAGTTTTTCCTCGACCTCATCCAGTGAAACTTGTCGGGAATTTAACTCTTTCTGCAGTTCAGATAGTTTTTCGGTGTCAAGTTGTAGTGCGTAATTACGCTCGTTCAACGACTTCTCAAGTGACGAAATCTCTTCCTGCCGACTTGCTAGTGACTTAGTCTCCGTTTGCACTTGAGAGGATTGAGCGTCGAGCGATTCTTGCAGAGACTCAAGTTCTGTTCGAAGACGGGTTAACGCCTCAGATTCCTTTTCATGGGCTGCAACTCTCTCTTTAAGTGCTCTTTGATCAGCCTCGACTTGCTCTTGAAGTGATCGGAGTTGGTCTTCGGATTCAGTGAGAACTGTCTCTCGATGTGCAACGGAATCTTCTCGTTCCCGCAAAACCTCTTCCTGATCCGAGATCGTTGCTTCAGCCTGACAAACGGCCTCGAGGCGTTCATCGATTCGTCGTGCAGCTTCGACTAGTTCGCTACGTTCGCTGGCGACTTGCGTGCGGTCCGTCTCTAACTGCATTCGCAGTTGATTGAGTTCATGTTCCGTGTTGGTGTTTTGCGCTAATCGGTCGGCGACATCTTTTTCCCGTTCTTCGACCGCGCGTTGTCGACCCAGCAACTCTGTCGCTGCGGTGCTGAATTCCGCTTTCAGGTCGGAAAATACGTGGTGGTGTCGTTCAAGATCGTCTGCCTTCGTCTGAGAGTTGAGATACGCTGTCTCGAATTCGCGTTCTCGAACTTGTAGTTGTTCGACGCGACTCTCCAACTCCTGCTGTTGTCGCTCGAACTCCTGGCGTTGATATTCCCATTCCTCTTGACGTGACTGGAGTTCTTGCTGTTTTTGCTTGTATTCCGCGAACTGTTCGTTGAACGCTGATTCGCGTGTTTGAAGGTCGTCGAGACGATGACTAAGGTCTGTTTCGGCAGCGACTAGTTTTTCTTCGCGTCGACTAAGCTCCTCTGTCTGCCCTTGCAGCTTGTCTTGTTCTTCTTCGACGGATCGCATGAGCGAGCGATGTTGCTCTCGCTCACTATCGAGTTGCGAACGCTCATCGGCGAGCGACTCTTGCAGTTGCTCCTTCTCTTTGATGAAGTCGCTACGTTCACGATTTAGAGACTCTCTTTCGAGGCTGATCTTCGACTCCGCTTCGTCGAGTTTGGCTTCCCGAGTTGCAACTGTCGTCTCAAACTCTTCCGTCCTGCGTTGGAATGATCGTGTTTGTCTCTCCAGACTGTCTTCTTGTCGACGAAGATCCGCCGCGCGGTCCCGCAGTGCTGAGGACTCGGATTCCAGCGTCGCTCTCTGACGATTCATTTCCTCCTGAACCGACCGCTCTTCCGCAATCAACTCCTGCTCGCGGCTAGTCAGCACATCGAGTTTTCGTTCCAGATCGGCCCGCATTCTTGCAAGGCGATCGGCTTCGAGGTTGAGAAGGGATGTCGCACCGCTCGATTGACTTGGGGTGTTGGTGCTGGCTGGCAAGGAATGTGGTTCGGGGGACGTTGGGTTAGCGACACTCGACGAAGCGACTTGAGTGTTGCTGTGCTTCTGAATTTCCTCCTGAGTTGCGGCCCGCACGCGGAACTCGACTGGTCCGATTGCAATCCGGTCCCCAGGATTGAGAACGGCTCTACGAAACGGACCATCGTTGTGCCACGTTCGTGAATCCGAAGCTTCGAGGATTGTTTGATGAGCTGCGACGGAGATCGTCGCGTGACGCGGTTGTACGCCGGGCACGATCAACTGAATCGCACAGTCTTCCGCGGAACCGATCGTCCATTCGCCGCGTTCCAGAAGTACAGCTCGAATGTTGGCAATTCGGCGGGTTGGTTCAAGCACCAAACCGATCGCCACGTCTCCTTGGATTGAACGGTTCTTAGAATCCTCGTCGGAGACGGCGAACATGAACGATTCCTTTGCCTCAATACGTGCCCACAAACAGCCACTGCGGGTAGCGGCTCGACGGCGAAGTGAATTCAAGCCATCAATGATCTATACTCCCAATTTGTTCGTTCGTCAAAATGGGAGTCGATGTCTGGGCACGGGAAGTGGGCAAAGACTTCCGATGATGCGGGTCAACATGTTGTTATAATCGCTAGAGGCGGTAACATGCCGACAAATGTCTTATTCGGACAGCGAGAAAGCGTGATCTGTGAAGGATTCGAGAAGCGATAAATCCTACGAGATCATATGTGGTTGCGGTCATCAATGGACCGGCGGTCGACTGAAACGTCCGCAAAACGTCCCTTGCTCAGAATGTGGGGAACGTTACTTGGTGCTGCCGCAACCACAGCCGTTACCGGAGACGTTCACAAAAGCCGACGCGATGCGAAAACGTCGGCGATCGAAGCGATTCAAGTTACAGTGGCCGTTTTCACTGGTGGAGTCACTAGTGTTACTGATCGGCCTCGCATTGGTTGTTGCCGGGTATCTTTGGAAGCTGAACCATCCCATCGATAACTAGACACTGTCTGGATCTTCTTCGTCTGCGGTGGCCTTGAGAACGCCTTCATACCCAGTCATCGTGAAACCGAAGTCGATACGATGAACAGTCGACTGTCCTACGCAGCGCGGGAGCGTTGTTGTGAGCTTTCGACGGGCTTTGCAGGAGTCGCCTTGTGCTTTTTCTTTCTTCCGATTTGACTGAGTGCGTCCAGGAACCAAGGAGCGATGCGTTTGGTCGTATAAAGCATATGAGCGAGCGGCGTGAGTAGGATCATCCGTTTGTTCTTGCGGATCGCCTTGACGGCCGCTTTTGCGACTTTTTCTTCCGTCGTGCAGATCCATCGTGGCGGAGTTGGGACTGGTTTCTCGGGACGACCGCCAGCCGCGTTCTCGTAGAGTTTCGTCCGAACCGGACCGGGACACAGCACAGAGACTCCAATGCCCTTGCGACCATACTCGGCACGCAGAGCCTCACTGAAACCGACGATACCAAACTTCGAGACGTGATAAGCGGCGAACCGCCCTCCCGCCACCAGACCAGAGATGCTTCCCATATTGAGAATATGCGATTCTGGCCGCTCTAGCAGTGTTGGCAGCAACTCCTGAACAAGCCGGACTGGCGCTCGGAGATTGATATCGAGAATCCAATCCCATTGTTCGGCGGTCATCTTATGAGTCGGGCCGTAGTAAGCCACACCGGCATTGTTGACGAGAATGTCAACATGCTGCCAACGTTTTTTGAGGTCTTCAACCGCGGCGGTGATGTCTTCGGGCTTGGTCAGGTCGCATTGACGACCCACCGCACAGACCCGGAGGGCAGTTACCTCAAAGATCACTTCGTTGAGGCCGGCCTCGTCGATGTCGAGCAGGAACAGATCGACACCTTCATGAGCCAAAGCCAATGCGATAGCACGTCCCAAACCGGATGCCGCTCCGGTGACAAGAGCTTTTTTTCCACGTAATGTCTTCATGCCCGGCTTCCCTGCCTTCGCGTCGCGACTGGTGTACGGCACGGATACTAACGAAAATCCACGTTCTAAGAAAAGGCGTCTTTTCGCCAAGCGATCGTAAGCTCACCGCTCTATGGAACAAAAAAAACGCCACGTCCCAGATGGAAGTGGCGTGGCCGATTGGTATTTGTGGTTCGATTGCTGACAAGTCTTCTACTGCGGCAAACTGACCCGTTCGCTACCATTACGAGTTGCAATGGCGTTCAGAACAACGGAATCAATCGACTTGGAAATCCGTTGCGAACGTCCATCGCAGAATGCCACCTGGCAAACGCCGCCGTGCCAGCTTCCGAACCCAAAATAATGTTGGTTGCCGTTGGACCAATAACTATCGAAGTTGGACCGATCGGGACGCAGGCGGGCACAACAACTGGTTCCATCTGGCCAGAACCCCATGAGACTGTCGGCGGCGAGCATCGTATTGGTACTGCCATCGACCTGAACGTCTCGCATCCGGACTTCACTGCCTGGGTACAATACGCCGTTCAAAGCGGCCATCGGATTTCCATTGGAATCGGTGACGACATTACCGCTGCTGTCAAACTGCGATGTGCCCATGTTCCCACGATAGGTCGAGAATCCAGTTCGTGGAGAAACTTGATTGATGCCAGGAAGACTGGCACTCGGACAGACATAAACTGGAATTTCGACCGCGATCGCTTGGACGTTGACACCCTGGTTCTTTGCCGTATCCCATTGGGGATCGACATTGCCTTGCTCGATTCCATCGAGGATTGCCGCATGCCAAGGCCACTCCGCTGTCATTTGCCAGTTCGAGATGACAGGCATCGTGGGAGGCGAGTCGTAGCTGATTGCATCGGTAATGGTGGCTGGTGATTGCAGTTGAATGTTGACCGAAGACAGTGTATTCCCACCCGCATCGGTCGGCTGAGCGCTGTTTCCAGCGGGGAAAACACCATGTTGATCGTGATAGGTTTGAATCGCGATTCCGAGCTGGTGCAGATGATTCAAACACTGCGTCTGCCGAGCACTTTCCCGCGCCGATTGGATCGCCGGAAGTAACAACGCGATCAGAATGGCGATGATCGCCATCACAACGAGCAACTCGACGAGTGTGAAGCCAGTTCGGCATCGAAGATTGGGGCGGATAGTTGACCGCGCGAAATCAACTTTCATGAAGTGTCTCCAAGCAAACGTGACTTCGACGGGATCCCACCGAAACCACCAATAATGGCATCCGATTCGCAGATCGGAACTGTATCCATTCAACCCAGTGCGAGAGTCGGAGCGGCGAATTCAGAATGGTGTTGTTCAAACAATCCCTATAAGCATACGGGATGCCGAACTAAAAATCTATCCCGATTTTCTGGGGCTTTCGGACCATTTAGCAGATGTCCGCGAAAGAAACATCGGCAATGAACTTGGCATATTGGATGGGCTCGACTGCTGCCGAATCCGCTTTCTCATCGCGAAACTTCTCCCATAATTCGTAGATCTCGACATCAATCATCTCATCCAGGCCCAATTGATTCCGGAAGGTGGTTCGCCAATCCTTTTTTCCACCGAATGCGGTTCGAACCGCCTGGGCGACTTGACGTTCCGTCGGCTCATCGAGTTCCCCGATTGTGTCGAGAATGTAGTTTTCCAGCAGAATGAGGAGCGGTCGGTTTGCGTACCGTTGGGGATCCGGTTCCGCGGAGGGCCAGACATCGGGGGGCTCGATCGGGAGTTCTTCGCTCATCGGATACCTGAAATCGTTGCTGCTGGTTCAATTGACGACGGACACATCTTTGCAATTCCCACGACCACTCGACATTATAAACGATAAGTTCGCGAATTTGGCCGTCCGAAGAACCATTCTGGTCGAATTTGAGCCGTGTTCCTTCTGAGGGTGTCTTACGATGCGATCCTTTGCCTGTGTGGTCATCGGACTGGTGTTCCAAGCCGGGTTCGCAAGTTTGACGGTCAAAGCCGGCGACGAAATTGATTTCAACCGAGATGTGCGTCCGATCCTCTCGGAACATTGTTTCGCGTGTCACGGCCCGGACCAGAACGTTCGCGAGGCGGAACTGCGACTCGACACCAAAGACGGGTTGTTCGAGGATCGCGGCGGATATCACATTATTGATGTCACGGATGTCAACGAAAGTGAATTGCTTGCTCGGGTAACGAGCGACGACCCGAGTCTTGTGATGCCACCGGCGGATTCGAACAAGCCACTCACTCCGGAACAGATCGCAACGCTAAAACGCTGGGTCACCGATGGCGCAAAATGGGAAGGTCACTGGGCTTACGTGGTTCCTGTTCGATCGAAAGTGCCTGATGGCAACGACTCACACCCGATTGACCGCTTTGTACGGGCTCGGCTGAACTCGCGTGGATTGGAACCATCTCCGCCAGCCCAGCGAGAGGTTCTTATCCGCCGATTGTCGTTCGATCTGCGTGGGCTTCCACCGTCAGTCGAGGAAGTTCGCCAGTTCCGGCAAGATGACGGGGCGGATGCCTACGGTCGTCTTGTTGATCAGTTTCTCGACTCGCAAGCCTTCGGCGAACGGATGTCGCAGTATTGGCTTGATCTTGTGCGGTATGCGGACACCAACGGGATTCATGGCGACAATCACCGGAATATCTGGCTTTACAGAGATTACGTCATTCGGTCATTCAATGAGAACAAGCCGTTTGACGAAATCACGATCGAACACCTTGCTGGCGATTTGCTCCCAAACGCAACCGACGAGACTCGGATCGCGTCCGGCTACAATCGGCTCCTGATGACGACTCGCGAAGGCGGAGCCCAACCCAAGGAATACACTGCGAAATACGCGGCGGATCGCGTGCGAAATGTCTCCGAGGTTTGGCTTGGCACGACAATGGGGTGTGCGGAGTGCCATGACCACAAGTACGATCCCGTCCTGACAAAAGATTTCTATGCGATGGAAGCCTTCTTCGCCGACATCCAGGAGACGCCCGTCGGCCAGCAGAAAGAGACAGCATTTCCGACCGCAAAGCAAAGTCAGACGCTAAAAAATCTGGACAACGAAATTGCTCAGCTTCGTGAAGAACTCAAGAAACGAGAGTCCAAGTTTGCAGTCGCGGAGAAGCCGGACGGCAAAACGAAACCTGATGACATTCGTGTTCTAGCGACTCCGGAATTGAACCCACTGCGGGATCGGTTGAAGAAACTCGAGCAGTCTCGGAAACAGGTCGATCAAGGGATCCCGCGGACATTGATCACCACCGCCGTGAAACCGCGAACCATTCGTGTTTTGCCACGCGGGAACTGGCTGGACGATTCCGGCCCCGTGGTGAGTCCGGCAACACCGGAATTCCTCCCGCCACTCACGACAGACGGTCGGGCAGATCGACTGGATTTGGCTCGCTGGTTGGTGTCGGAACAGAACCCGTTGACGGCCCGAGTGTACGTCAATCGGCTCTGGGCACTCTTCTTTGGTGAGGGGTTGGCCCGCTCGCTTGGTGATTTGGGCTCGCAAGGCACTTGGCCCACCCACCCGCGTCTATTGGATTGGCTAGCGGTCGAGTTTCGAGAAAGCGGTTGGGACGTCAAGCATATGGTGCGATTGATTGTGACATCGAAGACATATCAACAATCCTCGCAAACCAGCCCGTCACAACGTGAAGCCGACCCGTTTAACGAATGGTTGGCTCGACAGTCTCGGTGGCGACTACCAGCAGAAACGATCCGGGACAACGCACTGGCCGTCAGCGGGTTGTTGGACAAAACGATCGGCGGCCCGAGCGTGAAGCCGTATCAACCGGCCGGCTATTGGAGTCACCTCAACTTCCCGCGTCGAAAATGGCAAGCCGACTCCGGCCAGAAGCAATATCGCCGTGGTTTGTACACGTATTGGTGTCGAACGTTCCTGCACCCCAGCATGCTCGCCTTCGATGCCAGCACACGTGAGGAATGCACGGTTCAACGCCCTCGATCCAACACGCCCCTTCAGGCGTTGGTCTTGTTGAATGACCCAACCTATGTGGAAGCGGCTCGACAATTGGCTGCCACGATTTTACAAAACGCGGGGTCATCCGATGACGCTCGCATTGAGGCGATCTATCTGAAAGTTTTGTCACGTCGACCCAGTGAAGAAGAGCTGGGGCTACTGGTCACGTTGGTTGATCGACATCGCAGCCAATACGCCGATGATCCCGCTGCGGTCGCCGAGCTTTTGTCTGTTGGACAGTCGGCCAGTCCTGCGACACTCGATCCGATCGAACTCGCCGCCTGGACGAGCGTGGCCAGAATATTGCTGAATCTGAACGAAACCATCACTCGTCCGTAAGATACTCACGGAAGTCAACATTCATGCGGACTGCGGAAAGCTATCTGAAACCGGAAGTCATCCAGACGGTGGCTCGCTTGGATCTGCGGGCAAGATTCATCGTGGAGGGGTTTCTCGCGGGTCTGCACGCCAGTCCCTTTCACGGGTTCAGTGTCGAGTTCAGTGAACATCGCCGATACAACACCGGTGACGACCCCAAGGACATCGATTGGCTTGTCTACGCGAAGACCGATCGGTTCTACGTCAAAAAGTATCAAGCGGAAACCAACATCACTGGTTATCTGATGCTCGACCTGTCCGAGAGCATGGGGTACACCTACCGTCAGGAATTGACCAAATTCGATTATTCGGTGTGCCTGGCAGCCGCGTTGGCGTACCTGATGATTCATCAGCAGGATCCGATCGGGCTGGTGACGTTCGACGAGGTGATTCGCAGTAGTCTTCCGCCGCGCAGCAAACGCACCCAACTCGGGCAAATGCTGGCGCTACTGTCTCAGGCAAAACCGGCGGGCGTGACCGATATTGGGGCCAACTTGCAACGCATGGCCGCCATGATTCGCCACCGTGGTTTGGTGATGCTGCTGTCCGATTTGCTGACCGATCCCGAACCTGTCATTGAGGGTATTCGGCTGCTTCGGCACGCCGGGCATGATGTCATCGTGTTCCATGTACTGGACGAAGCCGAAGTCACATTTCCATTCGATGGGCTCGTTGATTTTCAAGATCCGGAGAGCGGTGAGAACCTGGTCTTGGATGCCTCGGGTGCCCGGGCCGATTATCACGAGGCTGTGGAGGAATTGCGGTCGCGATACAAGAAGGAATGTCTTTCTGTCGGAGCGGATTATGTCGCGTTGGACACAAGTCTTCCCTTCGACAAGGCATTGCTGGAATATCTGTCGCAAAGACAAGCCCGTTTTTAAGAATTTTCGATGAAGCTTCCATCCGTTCACAGGGCAAATTGTTCGACGAATCCCTAGAATCGGCACTCCCGCAGCAATGACGGAACCGCAACGGGTATCGGCGCTTGCAATCGAAGTACGGTCACTCTACAGTGAAAACCACTGTCTTTAGGCAGATCCACTAACTCAACGAAGCGTTCAAAATCTGCTCCAACATCCGGTGTCGATGGCACGTAAGAGGTTTGAAAACCATGTCACCAAAACTCGTAAGTTTGGCGGGGGTCCCTTGGGAAACGCAAACTTTCGAGTGATCAACATGGGGCAAAACCCCAACTGCCTTCGAGTGGCCGGGCGTTGTTTCGAGCGTGACTGCTCCGTTGAATTCTGTTTGTATTTTCATTGGTTATTTCATAGTTTCCTCACTCTCCTTCCATCAAAGGTTTGCGATGAGTTCCGAACCGGTCATCGAGATTCGCAACTTAACTAAAGACTACCGAGACTTTTGGGGACGCCGAAAGACGCGAGCAGTCAACTCATTGAGTCTCACCATCAACAAAGGCGAGGTCTTTGGGCTTTTGGGGCCGAACGGGAGTGGCAAAACGACGACAATGAAGCTGCTCCTCGGGCTGCTTTTCCCCACGGAAGGCGATATCAGTATCTTTGGGGAACCGGCTCTCGAGGTTAAGAAGAACAGCCGAATCGGATATCTTCCCGAAGAATCCTATTTCTATCGCTTCCTGACCGCTCGCGAGACGTTGGACTTCTACGGCAAGCTATTCGGCATGTCGAAGAAGGAACGGAAGGAACGCAGCGAGCAACTTCTTGACCAAGTGAAACTCAATCCGCGATTCTGGAATCGGCAACTCAAAGAGTATTCCAAGGGGATGACCCGGCGGATCGGTTTGGCTCAGGCGTTGATCAACGACCCGGAATTGGTCCTGCTCGACGAACCCACCAGCGGTTTGGACCCGATCGGTCGTCAGGAGATGAAGGAGATCATCCAAGGTCTGCGGGAGCAAGGCAAGACCGTCGTGATCTGCGGTCACTTGCTGCCGGACATCGAAGAGATTTGTGACCGAATTGCGATTCTGTACAGTGGTGAATTGAAGGTCTTGGGCCGGTTCGACGAACTGTTGGTCTCGCAGGGGGAAACGCAACTGCTCACCAGCAGTCTCAGCGAAGAAGCCATGGCAGATGTGCGGGCGGCGTTGGCGAAACACGGTGCGGAAGTTCGCGAAGTCACGCATCCGACGAACAGCCTCGACGACCTCTTCGTGAATACCGTGAAGGAAAGTCAAGCTCGTCCGGGACGCCGATTCGTTCCTTCGGGGCAATCGCAATCCAGCGGTGAAACCGGCGACAGCCCCGCAACCGCGAGTTCAAACGACGAGTAATCCGGGGATTGAATACCGCAGCCATTTTCCACCATTTGATTATTCCTTGTTTCTTTCTTACGCGGACTGCCACCCATGTCCTTTGATCCCACACCGTTCGATTTTTGGGCGGGATTGTTGAGCTGGGGAATTGTCTTCGGGCTTTTCCTTCTCGTTGCCATTCTCATGGTCTTCGCCGCCGCATTGTTGTCTTCAAAATTCCGGTTTGGTGAAGCGTTTTCGCGAGTCTCCACCGGTCTCACCGCTGCCGGTTCGGACCTGTTCCGACTGTCTTGCGGTCGCATTTGGGCGTTGACTCAATTGACGATTCGCGAAGCGATCCGCCGGAAAATCTTGCTGGTGTTTGTCGTCTTTGGGGCGTTGTTTATGTTCGCCGGTTGGTTCCTGGCGGACTCGGAACTGCCGACCTCCGAACAGCAGGTGGAAGTTCACGTTTCCGTCATGCTGCGAATGATCAGTTGGTTGACGCTGCCACTCGTGCTTCTGATGTCTTGCTGGGGAATTCCCCAGGACATCAAGAACCGCGCGATGCACACGGTCGTGACGAAACCGGCTCGGCGTAGCGAAATCTATCTCGGGCGACTCTTCGGCTACAGCGCGGTGGGAACGTTGATTCTCGCCGTGATGTCGGTGATTGGTTACTTCTGGATCGTGCGACTCGTGCCCGCATCCGCGAAAGATGCCTTGGTGGCTCGCGTTCCCATTTACGGGAACCTGTCATTCCTTGGTCCCGGTGGTCAGCCGGCTCAACTCGGTGTGAATGTCGGCGACGTCTGGGACTTCCGGAGTTACATTGCCGGTGCGACCCAAGCCGCCGCAATTTGGGATTTTGATGGCATTGACGAATCCGATACCGTCAGTTTGCCGGTTCAGTCAGAGGAAATCGAGTCCTTCAGTCTCGACCCCAGAAAGAACGAAGAACAGCCTGCTGATTCTGGCACCGAAACCGCCGAGCGATTGCAACTCGAGACACACTTCGAATCGTTCCGGACCAACAAAGGCGACATGACGCAGGGGCTGCTTTGTCGCATGCGAATCGTTCGCGATCTCCGGAACCGCACCGCTCGGGCATTGGGCGCCGGCGTGAGTTTTCAAGAGTTGACCGGAATCATCGAAGAAGGGGAATTCGAGCAAGCCGCGATTCGGATGGCGGAATTCTCCAACGGGATCGAGACCGGTGCTCTTGAGGTCAGCAGTGCGGAATTGAACGCCGCGGCCTCCGGCTATCGAGACTTCGCTAATTTAATGGAACCATTTGTCGGGCAAGATGTCGGTTTTCCCGCAAGTGAGTTCGTCTCAGCGGCCAACGCTGTGGTGAGTGCTGGCGAAAACGGAGATGTCAAAGCGTTTGCCAGTGCCTTGAAAGCTCAGAGCGATCTCATCCGCGACAACGCTGAAGCACTCAATGCGAAATTGACCAACCTTGCAGTCGATCACTTGTTCCGCGTCAGTGAATATCACGGAGACCTGCACTACATTCCCCGGGAATTGTTTAGCGAGACCGGTGAGCAAGTCGACTTGTTCAATGATCTCTGCCACGGTGGACGCCTGCGAGTCGAGATTTTCTGTCTGAGCCCTGGCCAATACCTCGGGATGGCTCGCCCCGACTTGTTCATCCGAACGCCCGACCGTCCATTTGCGTCGGCCTATTTCAAAGCGGTCGCCGGTGACTGGATGATGATTCTTCTTGTCGTGACGTTCGGCGTGACTGCAAGTACATTCGTCAAAGGCCCGGTCGCCACGCTGCTCACGATCACCTTGGTCATCGTCGGAGCGGGATTCTATCCGTTCTTGGAGAAGTTGGTGCTCGAAGACCGATGGGGTTCGATCGAGTCTGTGAAACGGATTATCGATCACAAGAACCCGACTGTGGATCTCGAACAATCACGAAGCCAGGAAATCATCGAGCGGTTTGACTCAGGGATTCTTGGCGGGCTGGAAGTGGTCTACAAAACATTTCCGGACTTCCGTGTCTATAATTTGTCTCCATACGCAGCGGCTGGGTTCGATGTTCCGTGGTCAGCGGGACTTCTACGTGCAGTCGCCACGACAATTGCTTATTTCATACCGTGTTTTCTGCTCGGATATCTTTCCTTGCGATTCCGTGAATTGGAGTCCAAATGAACAATCTGTCCGCTCAACAGCGAAAATTGGTTTATCTCGGCGGGATTGTCCTGCTGTTGATTGCCACAATTCTTTTAGGGCGTCCATCTTCGGGCCCCGAAGATCCTGGTGGCGTTCTGGCACAGCAACGAGTTGAATACGAACTCGGTGAAAGCACGCTGGGGAATGTCGACCCATCGAGTGCCGCCATGAATTTGGTGCTGCTCGGGATGCGTGGCATTGCCGTCAATCAGCTGTGGATGCAGCACGATGAAATGAAGAAAGTGAAAGCGTGGGGTGAGATGCGGGCTTTGGCCGACAGCATCATCACACTCCAACCGCACTTCCTGGATGTGTGGCGTTATCACGGTTGGGACCTGGCGTACAACGTTTCGTCGCAGTGGGATGCCGTCGAAGACCGATATTTCTGGGTCAAAGAGGGCACGAAGTTCACCAAGGAAGGCCAACAACGGAACCAGAAGTTCCCCGAATTGGCGTGGGACGTTGGTCGACTCGTCGGTCATAAGATTGGTCGGTCTGATGAATGGCGGTTCTTCCGCAAGTTCTTCCTCAGCGACCCTGATCCGAAATTTGAAGGCGGGATCGATCCCGAAGTCAACGATCTCCGACGAGACAACTACCTGGCCGCTCGTGATTGGTTCGTCGAAGCGAATCGGATCGATTCACTTCCCGGCATTCGCCAGCACATTATGGCCCCGATGTTGTTCCGGCATTATCCTTCGCGGTCATACTTCGACTACGCGGATGCCTTACAACGCGAAGGGAAGTTCACCGACAAAACGGAATTGGCCTGGAGCCAAGCGTATCAAGATTGGATCGAGCGTTTCGGTCGCGAAGAATTTGAAACCAGTGCCGGCAAAATGTTTCTGGAGTCCACATCCGAAGAGATGCGGGAACTCGCTAAACGAGAAGGGATCGCGCCGGAAGAGAAAATCCGTCGCTGGCGGTTCTATCAAAACCTGACCAACTATCGGTACTGGCGGGAACGGGCTCGGTTGGAGAGCGATCCCGAAATGGCTCAGGCTCACCAAGAAATGTACGAAGGCCGACTGGCGTTCAAACGCGGAGAGTTTGTGTTTGGTCCCGATGGAACTCCGCCGGAATCGGTTCAGAAGTTGGAATCTGGCATGAAGAAGTTTTCCAACATGCTGAAGAAGGCGTCCGAAGTGCAAGCCAACTACGAAGACAAAGAGCTTCGCGAAGCCAACAAATACGATTTGGCCGAGGACCGCAACTTGGTGGAGGAAGGCATGTTGGCGTTGATCTACTGGCGTCGAGCATTGGAGCAGAACAATCGCGACATCCCCAGAGATTACCCTTTGAAATGGCTTTGGGACCGTGAACAGGAAAACATGGCCGAGTACCTTCAAGAATTCGAACGCGATTTGCGAACGGTTCCGGAGTCGTAGTCGCGACGCTCTGTCGGCAGATCGTCAGAATTCATCGTGAGTATCTATTCAGTGAATGAAAGGGCTAGGTTTTCTTTGTTTGAGGAATTCGAGTATGAGCGTCAATTTCGTGAGGCTTGGAACGCCGTCCGGATTGAACGCTCAATGCCATACACGCTCTTCACTTTCGGAGACAACGAGCTTCCTTACTACTTAGTTCTTGAGCCCGATGAACCGGGTGGCATGGTCGCCGTCCGGCGCGGACAGGTGAATATCACCCGCCCGCAATTAATTACACCAGACACGCTTCGACCAGAGTTCCAAGACTTCTTCGACGAAACCGATGGAGAGCACATGATTGATTTCTTGCTCTCCCGAACGGCGGCATTCTCGAATCTCCGCATGGTGAATCGGCGGGGTTCGGAGCGTCTGGTCACAGATAGTGTCGAGGAAGCGGTCGCCAAGCTCGAGCGTGAACTTGACGACGAAGAGGAAGACCGTGTCGCAATCCTGAGCGGTCCCAAACCACTCGCGGGAATGGCCGTTTTGCGGTATGTTGCCGATCGCGTCACCGAAAGCGCGCCAGGAAATATTCAAGAATTGCGAGATCGAGGCTTCCTTTCGTAAGCTCTTTGCCCATGAGCAACCAACCGCACCCATCCAACGACGATTCGCAGTCCCATCATCTCAATTTCTTTTTTCGTTTGGCCGTCGTCGTCGCTACTGTCTTTGTGGTAACAATTCTTGCCTTCGTGGCGGCAATTTTCGGTGATCCAACTTCACCCGCAATCCGTATCATCAACCATTACGGTGGACAAATGATATTGTGGGAAGTGGTCGCACTGCTTGTTGTCGTCGTTTTGGCAATGGTGGTCGATCAATGGCGAAATCGGAAGCCACGGGAAACTCTCACCGAACGCCCGACCTCAAAGCATTGACACACCACCGGTTTCACGCCATTCCACTCGGTTTCATGTGAAGGGTTTCCGTCAATGTCGGCTCGTGTGAAAACCAAAATTGAGAAGTTGCGTACGGAACTCGAACGGCATTCGCGACTGTACTACGTCGAAGCACGCCCCGAAATCTCGGACCTGGAATTCGACAAGCTCCTGAAAGAATTGGAGCAACTTGAACAGAAGCACCCGGAATACGATTCTCCCGACAGTCCTACGAAGAAAGTTGGCGGGGAACCCATCAGTGGCTTCGAGACCGTCGATCATCGAGTGCCGATGCTCTCGATCGACAACGTCTACGACGAAGCCGGCGTGATCGAATTCGACAAGCGTGTTCGGAAGCTTCTTCCCGATCAGAAATTGCATTACACGGTCGAATACAAAATCGATGGCGTCGCCCTGGCGTTGTTGTATGTGGACGGCGAACTCAAACGTGGCGTGACGCGGGGTAATGGCGAGCAAGGCGACGATATCACGCATAACGCCCGAACGGTTGGTGGAGTTCCGCTACGTTTGGCAGGCAAGAATCCGCCAAAGGAACTAGAGATTCGCGGCGAAGCCTACATCGGGAATGCGGATTTTGCCAAGTTGGTGGCTGAACAAGAGCAACGCGGCGAACAGCCGTACGCGAATTCACGGAATGCGGCCGCTGGCGCTTTGAAACTTCTCGATCCGAAACTCTGTGCAAAACGAAAGATTCGCTTCATCGCACATGGCGTGGGCTATTACGATCACGACTTCAAAACGCATCAGAAGTATTTAGCATCCCTCGCGAAAATGGGAGTTCCGGTCACGCCGAATGTCGAGGCATTTGAGACCATTGAATCGGCTCTCGAACGTGCGCACGTGCTAGCGGAAGACATTCATAGTCTAGATTTTGAAGTCGATGGGATCGTCATCAAAGTCGATGAGTTCTCCCTTCGTGATCAGTTAGGATCGCGAGGAAAAAGCCCGCGTTGGGTCATTGCATATAAATGGGAACGTTACGAAGCGGCCACCAAGGTTAACAGCATCACGGTCCAAGTGGGAAAAACGGGCACACTGACCCCGGTCGCGGAATTAGACCCCGTGCAAATCGCCGGCACGACGGTTGCACGTTCAAGTCTTCACAACTGGGATGAAATCCACCGGTTGGGTGTCCAAGTGGGAGACCACGTCATTGTCGAAAAAGCGGGTAAGATCATCCCGCATGTGGTCCGCGTTGAAGAGCACCTTCGTGACGGCACCGAAAAACCGTTTCCCCAGCCTACAGAATGCCCAGAATGCGCAGCTGATGTGACGCAAGACGAAGGCGGTGTGTACCTCCGGTGCGTCAATCCACAGTGTCCGGCACAACTCCGCGAGACGCTTCGGTATTTCGCCAGTCGGGAAGGGATGGATATCGACGGACTTGGTATCAAACTCGTCGAACAGCTTCTCGAAGCCGATCTTCTACGTTCAATTCCCGATCTGTATCGGCTTTCGAGCAAACGAGAAGAGATTCTGCAACTGGAGCGGATGGGGGAAAAGTCGGTAGATAAGCTGCTCGCTGGCATCGAACAATCCAAAGCCCAGCCATTGTGGCGACTGCTTACGAGTTTGAATATCCGTCATGTAGGGGCCAGTAGTGCTCGGTTGCTCGCGGATCGCTTTGGGACCATGGACGAATTGCAGAGTCAAGACGAAACGGCGATCGCGGACGTCGACGAAATCGGCCCCGTGATTGCCCACTCGGTCCATAGTTTCTTTGCCTCTGAGGTTGGAAAAACGTTGATCGATGAACTCCGAGAACTCGGACTGAATTTCGGTGAGCCGGTTGAAAAAACGGAGTCCGGTGCCAACTCGGGCGTTCTGGCTGGAAAGACGGTTGTGGTGACCGGAAAACTCAGCGAGCTGGATCGGAACGGTGCGAAGGAGTTGATCCATCAGCACGGCGGACGGGCATCCGGGAGCGTATCGAAAAATACCGATTATCTCGTCGCTGGTGAGAAAGCCGGTAGCAAGCTATCCAAGGCTGAGGAGTATGGCGTGAAGGTTCTGACCGAACGCGAGTTCTTAGACCTGATCGGCGAATCTCCAAAAACACCCTAATTTGCCCATTTTGTGCTTGTTATCTACTGTCACAACAATCATCATGACTCTCAGTTTCGCCGCAGGGGCCCGCTTTCCATTTCAGGGCCACGATGTGCGATTGAGCCACAATTGATTGACATTGGGAAATTGGAGGGGAACAAATGAAGTTGTCTCATTCACTCGCAGCGATCGCTGTGCTCGTTTTCGGCACGCAATCGTTCGCAGGTCACTGCTTCAAATCTTCGGAACCAGCATGCACGCCGACCTACACAACTTGCGAGCCGGTTTACTACGAAGTTGAAACGCCTTGCACATCTTGCGAGACGGAAGTGGTCGTCGAGTGTGAAAGCTGCCACGCGGAACCGGCATGCGAAGGCTGCTCTGAAGCGGAAGTCATCATTGTCGAAGAGCACATCGTTCCAGAAGCGGAAACGGTGATCATCGAAGAAGTCGAAACACCAGAGCCAAAGAAGCCGGAAGCCAAAAAGCCAGAGGCGAAAAAAGCTAAGAAGCCAGCGGCCAAGAAACCAGAAGCCAAAAAGGCCAAGAAGCCGGGCGCGAAGAAGGCCAACAAACCTGCTGGGAAAAAACCCGCTGCGAAGAAGCCAATGGCAAAGCCAAAGGCCGCTCCAAAACCACCAGCACCGCCAAAAGTCCCAGCGGCTGAGAAAGCCACGACATAGTCGCGAACGTTCAATGAACGATCCCGCTCAAAAAACAAGCCGGCTCCGAACACACGGAGCCGGCTTATTTTATTGGGTGTCAGCGCAGCACGAGGCGATCGTTGCCAAGTTGACTCATCAGGCAGCCGACCGTGTGGTGACGTCGGCGTGGTTAAAACCCGTTGGCTTCCATCGTTCCTCCAACCATTGGGAAACGGTTCCCAAGATCAACTCCCATTCGGGTTCACTGTGAAGTTCATGGAAACAACCCGGAAACTTATGGAAGGTCCGATCGGTAGACGAGGTCCGTGGCAACCACTGTTCGGGGGCGTCCGGATCGACGATCCGATCTTCCCCCGCTTGCAGGATCAAGAACGGCTGTGTGATCTGGTTGGCTTGATCCCAGACGGTTCTCAATGCCGACTGGATCGCGAAAAACCAGCCAGCGGTGACGGAGCGATGGAGCAACACATCGGCTCGGCGATCGTCAACGACATCTTGACTGCGAGAAACGTCTTCATGCTGGATCGGTGTGCGGAACCGTGTTTTGGGCACTACCCAAGAGAGCACTCGACCAACGGCCTTCGTGTGAGGGGGAATCGGCACGCGGATTCCAAGCAACGGTGAACTCAAAATGAATGCTGGCACCAATTCGGGATCAGCTTGGGCCAAGCGTGCGGTGATTAATCCCCCCATGCTGTGTCCGATCCGAACACATTGATGAGGAGCAATTCCCAAATGCTCCTGAATGCGGCGTTGGTCGTTCAAGTACTGATCGAAATGTCGCAAATGCATCGGAACACCATCGGACAGACCGTGCCCCCGATGATCGTCAATGACGACATTCCAATTCCGTTTCAAGAACCAATCCACAACATGCCGGTATCGCGCACCGTGTTCGGCGGCTCCGTGGACCAGGAAAATCGTGCGATTTTGTGGAGTTTGAGGACGAGAGTAGTGCCGAACGAACAGGCGTCGTCCATCACCACTGGTCACCCATGCTTCAGTGTAACGCATGTAAAGCCTCCCAGGGGACAGGTGTTCCTCAGAAGAGAAGAACAAAGATCGGACATAAGTCGATCCCTGAGACATCGATCGCCGTATCAAAAGGCGTTGATCATTGATAATAACTAGTATCGGCCGGTCCATTGTTCTGCCGACGATGATTTCAGGTCCGCCCGAAACATTGATTGGCCCTGTCCGGAAATCATGCAGAAAAACCGAGTTTTTCTATTTCTAACCGATTCCGAGCAATTTTCGACGAACAGTATGCTGTTCTGCTGGGTAAGGTAGGTAGAAAAACTGTGGAAATATTGGAAATTGTGGACATTTTCATGGTGTTCTGGTACTCTATTTGTGACGAGGATATCTGTGCGCTGTCACGATGTCTGACAGGTTCTCAGTCGTCCTTACGCGGATGATGTAACCCAACCGATTCCTGCCCCAACAGTGTGATGTCCGATCTTCACACCATCCCAGCCAAACCTAAGGAGAATTCGGTGAGTCTTTCTGCTCCCAATCCTCAGACCAATTCAACGGCTGTATCAGATTCGAAATCTCAGTTTTCGAGTCTCATGGAACTGCCGTCGTGGGCAATTAGTTGCGTTTTGCACGTCGGTTTGTTGCTCTTCCTCTATTCGATCACGCTCTACATGCCTCAAGATGAGGAGACCGTGATCGATACCGCGATGAGTGATGAAGACGTCATGCCCGACGAATTCAGTTTCGATCCGACAATTACGGACCAGCTGGGCACTGACAGTCTGATGAACACACTCAGCCCGTCGCAAGCAGCGATGACGCAGGCAAATTCCGATCCGCAGGAGCAGTTGGAGAAGGAAATCGATCAGGAATTGGTCGACGTCCAACAACCGCAACTCGATGTGATGGCCTCGCCTCAGCAGACCGAGTTTGTGGATACCATTGATACGACCGGCGCGACCGACTACGTCGGCGGCGTGGAAGGATCGATGGATCGGTTGACCGCAGAAATTGCAGGCTCTCTCCGTGACCGTAAAACGCTGGTTGTATGGGTGTTCGATGCCTCACTCTCTCAGCAAGCGCGTCGTGACGAGATCGCGGATCGGTTTGAGAATGTCTATCAGCAACTCGGGCAACTCGATGTAGATTCCGGTCGGGCATTGCAAACCGCTGTGGTCAGTTTCGGAAGCAGCACCAACTTCATCACGCCCGAACCGGTCGACGATGTCGGTGAAATTGTAAAAGCCATTCGACAAATCAAGTCCGACGGCACGCCGACTGAGAACGTATTCGGTGCAGTGAACCAAGTCATCAACAAGTGGCGTTCCTACCGTACGAAACTCCGTCGCAACATGATGGTCATCGTTGTGACTGACGAACGCGGCGACGACTTCGAATACCTGGAACAAGCCGTGCAGACCGCCCGTCGCGTGGGTGTTCGCTGCTACTGTGTTGGCAATGCCGCTCCATTCGGACGGGAAAAAGGCTATGTCCTTTGGAAGTACGAAGACGGGGGCGAAGAGTATCTGCCAATCGAGGCAGGTCCCGAATCGGTTGCGATGGAACGGTTGCGGTTGGGTTTCTGGGGCGGTCGTGGACGTGACCTTGATCAGATGTCTTCTGGCTACGGTCCTTACGCGTTAACTCGTCTTTGTGCGGAAACCGGTGGGCTGTATTTGGTCGCCGAAGACAGTATCCGTGGCCCGCAGTTCGACTTCTCAGTGATGCGGAATTATACGCCTGATTATGGTCCAATTCGCGAGTACGAGAAAGAACTGGTCAGTAATGCCGCCAAGGGAGCTTTGGTAACGACTGCTCGAATGACCAACGCCGATCGCGTAGTGACGCCGCAACTGGTCTTCCGGGCCGATTCCGACACAGTACTTCGTCAGCAAGCAACCGCTGCTCAGGAACCTGCCGCTGTCTTCGACTTCAAACTACGACAGATGCAATCCATGTTGGAACGTGGTGAAAAAGACCGTGAGAAGATCGTGTCTCCACGTTGGCGAGCCGCCTATGACTTGGCAATGGGACGCGTGTTGGCCATGCGAGTGCGGGCCTATGGTTACAACGTTGTCCTGGCGGACATGAAATCCAGCCCCAAGAGCTTTGAGAAGAAAGGGAGCAATCACTGGCGATTGGTACCTGCAGCGGATGTTCTTGGTGGACCGAGTGTCAAGAAACTTGCCAAGAAGGCCAAAGAGTATCTTACCCGTGTTGTTGACGAGCACTCAGGCACGCCGTGGGCCGAACTCGCCGAACGCGAGTTGAGCCAAGAATTGGGTTGGGACTGGCAAGAGTTCGCCGTCGCCGTGGCATCGGCAAACCGAGGCGGAAACAACAATCCGAATCAGCTGCAATTGGCCGACGAAGAAGAGAAGAAGAAGGAAATGAAGAAGAAAGCCGCTCAGAAAAAACGGGTTCGTCCCGCGCTCTGAACGCTGTCTTTAAGTCATCAAACCCTCTGTCACGGAAATTTTGACGGAATCCACCTGAGAATATGAATGCTGCCCGCCACCGCAACGGATTTAGCGAGCGGAGCGGCCTAAGGGAATGCAATGTCCAAAGCTCCTAACGCCTCGACATTCTCATCCGTCGGCGTGTCGATCGTTTTTCACGGTATCCTGCTGTTTGGTTTATTTCTGATCAAACAGTCGCTTGACGAACAGCAGGAAGAAATTGTCGTGGAGTCCGTGCTGAATGAAGATCGAATCGAGGAGGAGTACACGCAAACCCTCGAACTTAATCCGACTCCGGCTGACAGCATGAACGTCGTTGCTGGCGGAGCCGTAACCGGGGCCGTTGGTGCGGCTGCCAGTCCGGTATCGGCGGCAACACAGAATGTTGAAATCGACAAGCTGCTGGAAGATCCCCAAGTCGAGGTGAATCCTGGCGACATTACCCGGCCTGGTGAGGGCGAAGTCGCGATGGACCTGGGCGAAGGGGAAGTCACTGGAGAGACTGGTGCGGTTGTCGAAGGCTACGGAGCGGCCTTGAGTCGATTGACCCAAGAGCTTGTGCGGATCATGCGAGATCAGCGAGTCCTCGTTGTCTGGCTGTTCGACCAATCGGACAGTATGAAAGACGACCAAAAGGAAATCGCAGCGAACTTCCATCAGGTGTATGAAGAGTTAGGGCTCGTTCAGAAAAAGGACGATAAAATCCGCGAGAAGGACGAAGTGCTTCACACCGTGATCGGGGCATTTGGACAAGGCGTCAACTACCTGACTCCCGAACCAACGACCGACGTCAAAAAGATTCGCGAAGCGATCAACAAAATTAAGATCGACGAAAGTGGTTTGGAGAATCTCTCCCAAGCCATGGTGCAAACGTTAGAAAAATACGGCCCACGTGCTGTCCGGCAGAAACGTCGTTTGATCGTCGTGGTCGTGTCTGATGAATCTGGCGACGATGGAATGGGCGTTGAAGAGGTCGTCGCACGAGCTAAGAAAATCAAAAGTCCAATCTACATTTTGGGACGCGAAGCGACGTTTGGATATCCGTATGCTCGGATTCGCTGGCAAGATCCGAAATACAACCTTTGGCATTGGTTGCGGATTCGACGTGGCCCGGAAACATCGTTTCCGGAATGCCTGCAATGGGACGGATTGCATCAACGATGGGATGCGTTCAAAAGTGGATTCGGTCCCTATGAACAGGTTCGGATTTGCAAAGAAACTGGTGGCATCTACTTCATTCTTCCCGGTGAAGAAGAGGACCTGACAGGCGCAGGCGCACAAGATAAGCGGAAATTCGATTTCCTCGATATGAAACGCTACACGCCACTGCTCTTGCCTCGTCGGGAATATGCGGCTGAACGGCAACGCAGCCCATTCCGCAAGACCATCTTTGACGTCATCGCTCGTTTGAATCCCAACAAAGACGCGGTGGACAAGGGGTTGCTCCCACTTTATGACCCGAACCTCAACATTCGAGAGCACTGGTATCCGCTGAACGTCGCTGAGTTCCGTCAGGAAGCTGCCAAAGAGGTTCAGAAAGCGGCTCGTGCGATGTCACTCTTGAATACCGGAATTGGACTTTTGGAGGGCGTCGAGAAGCTTCGCGACAAGGAAGATTCCGACCGCTGGCGGGCAGCCTACGACTTGGCTTACGCAGAATGCTTGGCCTACCGTGTGCGGCTGTTCCAATATCTGCTTGCGATGGATGCACATGCCAACAACATGCCGGAGCCCAAGAACAAGAAAGACAACCGGTGGAACGTTGGACGGACACCAAAGATGATTGTGGCAGATGAAGAGCAGTTCAAACGGCTGAAATCGGCTTTCAACTTGAAGATGGATCGGGACGAATACCTCAAGTACGTGGAAGATCAGGAAACGTTCGCCCGTGAGATGTACGCGAACGTCATTAAGAACCACCCAGGGACACCATGGGAACGACGGGCTCAGTATGAACTTAAACGTGGGTTCGGAATGCGTTTCTATAGTGTCTTCCGTGACCCGAACTACGATCGTCTGGATATCAAGTTGCCCAAACCGTAATCAAGCTTGCCTGGTAGTAACCTGAGGCAATGCAATTTGAATCTAAGGACCGATGTGGCCCAATCAGCTGGCCACATCGGTTTTATTTTTGGCCAAATAGCCGGCCACTGCGGTATCAATGAAGAGTTGCGACGCATGAAACATCAACATCGGGAAAACCGCAAACGGCACACCGACACCCTCACCAAGTAGATTCGGATTGCCAAGCATCGTCGGGTCGGTCGCGATCAACACTCCAATGGGAAGTGTCTTTTGACTAGCTGCGAAGAGAACCGCTTTCATATCGTCGCGTTTGAAACCGAATCCACGACTCACTGCCCAAGCTCCCACCATCGCGATGAGGTGCAGAGCAATACCGGACGCCAAAACCAGCAAAATCGCCCATGTTCCTGGTCCGGCTCCGTTACCGTTGAG
Source organism: Thalassoroseus pseudoceratinae (assembly GCF_011634775.1). Lineage (NCBI taxonomy): Bacteria > Pseudomonadati > Planctomycetota > Planctomycetia > Planctomycetales > Planctomycetaceae > Thalassoroseus > Thalassoroseus pseudoceratinae. The sequence goes on along the minus strand of NZ_JAALXT010000003.1, from coordinate 909,252 downwards.
CGATTGCCCACCACTGATCGACGCGAGAAGAATCAACGTCAGAATCAGCAACTGCGCGACGACTCCCAATTGCGTTTTGTTGCGTGTGGCCCATTCGCGTGGTGACTTAGCGGTTCGGCACAATTGACCAAGAAGGCAAGGCAACAATACGGATAAAGCCAGACGCCACATCATTGCAGCCGGATCAAGATCGATGGATTGTCCAATCAGGAAGGCAATCCAGAACGGTGTGACAAGAAAGCAAACTCCGTTCGTGAACATCGTGACCATCAGCGAGATTGCGTCGTTGCCGGCAGCTTTGCGAGTCCACACGGACGCAGCCGCCATCGTGCAGGGAACACTCGCAGAAATCGCAAGGCCGATCGCGAAGTCTGGTGTGAGCTGCATCTTGGACAACGGAAACGCGAGCAATGGCATCGCTGCGTAGTTGATCAGAACGGCAACGAGAACCGGAAACGGCGATCGGATCGCCTCCCCGAGTCGCCGACTTTCGAGACTAAACGACATCAGGAATAAAATTGTTGCAGTGGCGAGACGCGAATATGCGCTCATGAAACTGATGAGCCCTGCCGGCAATCCACTGGCGATTTCCTGCCAATCCGTCGGCGAGACGCGAACGCCCACCCCGAGTCCCAGCGGAATGACAATCAACAAGCTTGCTAAGAACCACTGTTTCCGAATGAACGCAACACTCATATCGACCTACGATCCTTTGCTTGCCTTGATGACACATGCTTTGTGAAAGTCCTCAACGACTCCGTCGCTGCCAGAGCATACCGCCGACTTTCGCTCGCAACTGTTGTAGTCGCTGATGATCCGAGGCACCAGCAACTTGATTCCTTCCGGACGTCGATTCGCACGATCCTCTCGTTCGAAGCTACGTATGAAATGTTCAAAGACGTAGACCAAAGAGACCTGGTCTTGCAGCACAACCGTCTTCGAGTTGCCCGTCTCACAAGGTGTATTCGCTGTGGTGTCGTCGATTTCTCGCTCGGGTGAGACTCTTCTTGGACATGCACGCAGGACGAAATCGCGTAATCGTTAAAACCGATATGGTCCCCCTACCTGCCCGGCCCTCCGGAAATTGCCTGGTTTGCGTGGTCTTTGTTTCCAGGGCGCGCGGAGTTTTCGTCGATGAATTGGGTAACGTCGCTTGACCTCATTCACGAGTCACACGGTCGTTCGCTTGGTGCTCGCACCGTCGCCGCTCGAATCATGAATTACTTTGACATGCGATAATGTTGTGCCTCAATCGGTCGTTCAACATCGACTTACCGAATTGAAACATCAGCACGGACTCGCTTTCGAATATCCCGCTCCTCAACACGAAGACCCACCTGTTATGCAGAAAACTTCGCGTCGTCGCTCTTCGTCGGCCGTTCAATCCCCGTTGGAAACTTACCTTCGGGAGATTAACGAAACGCCACTCCTGAGTGCCCGGGAAGAGAAGGAACTCTCCAGAGAAATTTCTAACGGGAACAAGGAAGCCCGTGACCGCATGGTTCGAGCGAACCTGCGGTTGGTCGTGAACATTGCCCGCGCATACACCGGGAAAGGATTGCCACTGCAAGATTTAATCGAAGAAGGAAACCTCGGGCTTCTGCGAGCGGTCGAAGGGTTCGACCCTACAATGAATACTCGCTTTAGCACCTACGCCAGCTATTGGATCAAACAGTCGATCAAGCGAGCCTTGGTGAATTCCGCGAAGACAATTCGCATTCCGGCGTATATGGTCGAACTGCTCACCAAATGGCGACGAGCGACTGCTCAACTGCAAGACAAAACCGGCCGCACACCGACGCCGGAAGAGGTCGCCAAGGTTCTTGGGTTGCCGAAGAAGAAGTTGAAAATCGTCAAGAAAGCGATTCAACTCTATAATTCGACGCCCCAGTCGGACAACCCGGAAAGTGGTTGGTCGCTGGGTGAGATGCTCGCCGACGACCGGGCGAAAGGGCCGGAATCGGAATTGATCGAGAGCGACAACATCAAGCATGTCTTCGAGATGCTGGACAACATGGATGAACGCGAAGCAACCATACTGCGAATGCGATTCGGACTGGATGACTCGGAACCACGGACTCTCAAAGAGATCGGCGAGACACTCGGTTTGACACGCGAGCGGGTTCGGCAGATCGAGAACGAGGCCCTCGGAAAACTGGCCAAAGGATTGGACGGTGAGTGAGACGTCTGTGTAAACTTGGTTGGCGAACAAGACCGGGGGCGGGTGAACTGCTCGCCCCCCGGAACGGTGAACTCGGAAATCAAATTACGCAGGGATGGAGCATTATGGACAAACCCGCTGAAACATCGTTTGAAGTTCACGAGTTCATTCGGGACCGCTGGAGTCCGCGGGGATTCGCCGACAAGTCGGTTGAGGATGCTCAGTTAGGAAGTTTGTTAGAGGCGGCACGGTGGGCGGCGTCTTCTTACAACGAGCAACCTTGGCAATTTTTCGTGGCAACCAAGCGGCAACCGATGGAGTACCAGAAACTTCTTGCCTGCCTCGTGGAATTCAATCAAAGCTGGGCTCAGACGGCCCCCGTGCTGTTGCTTTCCGTGGCGTCAACAAGGTTCGCGCGAAATGGCAAGCCGAACCAACATGCTTGGCACGATGTTGGTCTAGCGTCGGCAGGTTTGTGCATGCAGGCGACTTCCATGGGGTTGGTCTGTCATGGAATGGCGGGTTTCAACGCTGCCAAAGCGAGAACCGCTTTGCAAATCCCAGATGGTTATGAACCGGTCGCGGCTTGGGCTATCGGGTATCAGAGTGACGACCTGTCCGTATTGCCTGAGAATCTGCGTGAGCAAGAACAGCAACCCCGTGAGCGAAAACCTCTTTCGGATTTCGTTTTTACCGGAAGCTGGGGACAGTCAGCAGCTTTTTTGAAAAGCGATTGAGCCAAAGCCCGCCACCGAACTGCTGTGTCGTGCTGTCGTAGCATCGATCCCTGCAATGAGGGACGTAATCTCCAGTCGCAGAAGATGCGAAAAGTCGACTTTCAACGATGTTGACGACACATCCGACAGCCTGACGCACCTGTTCTTCGTTTGACGAAACAACATCGGTGACGGTCTTTGTCTCAATCACGTTATCCGGTGCACCATGTTTCGTGGGACACCGGGTCACGTCTGGGAAATAAGCAGTTTTTGTGCCGTTCAATAATTCATTGCACCATTCCCTTGTGGAAATCGTTAAACTTGACTGTGAGAATGGTTTGCAACAGTCGGATGACGTGAGGATCTCACGTAGCGTCCACAATGAGGGTTCGACAAATCGCTGTCAGATGCTCATTATTGATTCAAGACGGTCGACAATCGACCAACTTGCTTTAACAATATGTTGCAAACCTTCGGGCTATTGTGAACTTGGCTAGCAATTTGATCTGGTGCGTGGGTTCCTCGTTGAATTCGCTGTGGAACTTGTGATCTCCGGTGATAGGGAATGATGCGACTATGGCCGTTAGCACTCGCGAGTCGTTGTTGCTGAGATTAAAGCAGACGAATGCAGAAAGCGTTTGCAACCAGGAGGCGTGGGTGCAGTTTGTTGAGCTATATGGGCCGATTGTATACTCGAGATGTCTCCGTGCTGGCCTGCAATCCGTAGACTCACAGGGAGTCACCCAGGACGTATTCTTTCGAGTTTACAAAGCGATCGGACGTTTTGATTACGATCGCACACGTGGCCGGTTTCGAGACTGGTTGTATCGAATCACTCAGAACGAGATTTGCAGATTTATCACCCGAGGTCGCAAGAACGCCGACGCGGTTGGAGGTGGCTTGGCGGATCACTTGCTTGACCAGTCGACCGAGCATTCGGGGAGCGAGTGGAACGACGACGTCAATCAGCGAATCTACGAATTGGCCTCCGAGCGAGTGCGAGATGCCCTCCCCAATGACTGGTTGGTCTTCCAACAACTCTGGGAAGAATCGAAGTCTCCTGCCGAGGTTGCAAGCTGCTTTGGAAAAACACGTGCCTGGGTCTACCAGGTGAAATATCGCGTTGTGCGGCAGCTGGAAGCCGAAGTTGAGCGACTGTCCGAAGATCAATTTCCGTTTCAAGGTTTTTCGTCGAGAGAAAAATCGTGACGCGTGCTTGTCCGACCCGTGACGAATGGACGCTGTTCCTCAAACAATCTCCTCTGGAATCCGTCGATTTCGAACTTAGCAACCATTTAGAAGGTTGCCAAAGCTGTAGTGAGGTTGTCGAGGAACTCTGTGAGAATGACGCTCTTCGCGGTTACGCGGATCACCAATCGAGCCGGGTTCGGATTGCGAACAGTAGCGATTGGAGATTTGTTCGCACACGTCTCATTGCCGCTGGAAATACGTCGCTCTCCGATATTGACCTGGAGGAGGCAGTCTTCATTGAGGAAGAGCCGCCTGAATCGCTGGGACGTTTCCAACTAATTCGGAAACTCGGCGAAGGTGCGCATGGAGTTGTCTATCTCGCGAAAGACACCGTTATCAAGCGAACGGTCGCGTTGAAACTGCCTCGACATACCGCACTGACAGACCCTAATCGTCGTAATTCATTCGTCAAAGAAGCACAAGCCTCTGGGTCACTCCAGCATCCGAACATTGTTTCCATCCACGAAGCCGGCGAGATCGACGGTGTCTGTTATTTGGCGGCGGCATACGTTGACGGTCAAACATTGGCGGAGTGGCTTGAAAACGAAAAACACCCGATTCCTCCACGCACCGCGGCACAGATCATTGCCGTCTTGGCTGATGCCGTTCAACATGCTCACCAGTCGAATATCATTCATCGGGATCTCAAGCCGACCAATATTTTGATTGATACGAAAGTCCCATCCGCTGACCTCGCCTTCCGTCCGCAAATTACAGATTTCGGTCTGGCCAAAATCTTGGATGTCGAGGAACAAACGCGAACAGCGACCGGGGTGATCAAAGGAACGGTAGCCTACATGGCTCCTGAGCAGATTCAGCAAAAGGATGTCGGACCGCATACAGACATCTTTGCGCTGGGAACCATTCTCTATGAACTGTTGACTCGCCGAACACCATTTCAAAGCGACAGCCTTTCCCAAACGCTGAGAAGTGTTCTCGATGATCCGCCGACTCCCCCGAAACGCCTCGCCCCATCCGTTCCACGCGATCTGCAAGCGATTTGTCTGAAGTGCCTCGAAAAACGTCCGCAAGACCGATACGCCAGTGCGTCGGAATTGCGGGACGACTTGGTTCGGTACTGCAATGGCGAGGTTGTCACGGCGAACGCGACCAGTCCCATTGTGTCAGCCTGGCGTTGGGCAAAACGCAGACCGTCCTGGGCGGCCTTGCTTCTGACGGTCATCCTGGCATTGTCGGCTGGTGTACTGGGATTGAGTCTCCATGTTCGGCAACTGGCGAAAGTCAATACAAGTCTGAAAGTCGTCACCGGTGAATTGGCTGATGCCTTAAAAGAAGCGTCCGTTGCGCGAGCACAGGCTGAAGACAGTGAACAATCGGCTCGGCAGTTCGCTTTGCAATCGCAACGCATGTCATACTCATCGGATATGCAACTCGCTGCTCGTTCTTGGCGTGACGGCGAAATTCGGCAAGTTCGTAGTGTGCTTGATCGACACATCAGCCAGGGGACACAACCGGACCTGCGAGGGCTGGAATGGAACTATCTGGACTACGCCATCAGCCTTCCTTCAGATTTAGTGATGCAACTCAGTGCGTCAATTTACTGGATCACTTGGTCCCCGAATGAAGAGCAAGTCGCGATCTGTGGTTCCGATGGAATCGTTCGCATCATCAACGCTGAAACGTTCCAGGTCGAGCAGATTTTTGAGACCCAGCAAGGGGAACTCAATTGTGTTGTTTACTCGCCAGATGGTCAGTTCCTTGCATCATCCGGCGATGACGGGACGGTCAAAGTCTATGATCTCCAAGATGGATCGATTAAGACGCTGCAAGCGCATGACGGGCTGGCCTTCGGTCTCGTCTTCACACCCGATGGCGAATCGTTGTTCAGTTGCGGGACGGACTCGCGGATCGTCCGATGGAACACGAAAACCTGGAAATCTTCCCATACGTTCAAAGGTCACGTCGCACGCGTCGAAGCGATTGCGGTCTCTCCAAACGGCAGATGGCTTGCATCTTCTAGCTACGATCACAGAGTGGGAATTTGGGATCTTGAGACAAACGAAAACGTCGAACTTCTCCGCCCGATCCCGGCCCACCATATCTTCTCAGTGGCATTCTCGAGTGACAGTCGCTTCTTGGCCATCGGTTCTCGGTCCGGAAATTTCGAGATCCGAGACACAACCCGTTGGGAACGCCTCATACGGATGCCGACTGCGGATCCGGTTCAACGGGTCCAGTTCCTCCCGGACGGTTCGAAGCTTGTTACCGCAGATTCGGTCGGCGTTTTGAGATTGTGGGAGATGGGAACCGATGCTGACACCGGTGCCCCCAACCTGAGTCTCCTGCGTGCCTGGTGGAGCGAATCAGATCGCATTTACGCGACAGCACTGGGAAAACAGGGCCAAACTCTCTGGACAGGTAGCGAAGATGGAAAACTCAGAGTGTGGGATCTTTCGTCATCGCCGTTGCACCAGAACACGAATACGCCGGGAATCGACGTCGATTATGTTTCGATGATCGGCCCCGATGAGGCGTTGATTTCGAGCCGACAAAGCCTCTACCGTTGGAAACCGAGTCGGCCGAACGAATATCAGACCGTCGTTGAGGGCCGAGGACCATGGTTGAAGATTGCGGTATCTCGAAACAGAAAACATTACGCAGTCGGAAACTCCCAAGGAGAACTGTACATATGGAGGGACGGGCAAGAGTCGCCACACGTGCGGCCTTCTGAAAAATGGCCATTCGGATTTCCACGGGCATTCTCTCAGGATGGTAAACGCTTAGTGTTCACGGAATGCCCAACGACTCTTGATACTGGCCGAATGCACCTTCTGGACACTGGGACAGACGAATCGATATGGAGTTGTGAGAACGTCGGCCCTGGCAACGGTGTTTGCTTCTCTCCTAACGGGCAATATCTGATTTACTCAGTCGGACACCGTGTTTACGCTCGCGACCTTGAGACCGAAGAGAATATCGCCCTTGCCAATGTGCATACGCAGACGGTGCGTTGGATCGACTTCAGTCCGGACGACATCCATTTCGCAACCGCGAGTGAAGACGGCACGTGCTGCTTGTGGAACTCCAAAGACTTTCACCGAGTTCACAGATTCAGTACGCACGCCCATGCCATTCGGGGAGGACAATTTGGCCCCGACGGTCGCACGCTATCGACGATCGATGCTTTGGGAATTCTCAAGATGTATCAAGTCGAATCCGGGCAGGAACTGTTGGAATTAGATATCCAGCACCGAAATGGGGGAGGTCTCATCTCGACGAACAACGGCCAAGCTTTGCTGACGTACTGTATGAAACGCGACCGCTTGTGCGTTATTCCGTTTCGCTGGCCTCGATAACCTCCCAACTATTGACGAATTAACAGGTTTCAGCCGATCGGTATCGGTCTTGTTGGAAAATCCAGTCTACGGTAGGATTCGCCGCTCTCGTCAAGTCAAGTGGCCACAGTCGTGCTATGAACTACCGTGTCAAATCGATTGGAAAAACGTGTGCCGGGACGGGCAAACCGCTCGCGCCGGGATCGGTCTGCCATTCGATATTGATTGATGAAGACGGCGAAACAGTTCGTCGCGACTTTTCGGAAGAAGCCTGGGAAGGCCCTCCGGAAGATGCACTTGGCTATTGGCAATGCAAGGTGCCAGAGTCACAAGCCAAACGGCGACCGTTGGATACAGAATCACTGTTCGAGTTCTTCGAAGACTTGAACGAGGATTGCAATCACGCCCAGGAGAAGTTCCGATACGTGGTCGCATTAATGCTATTGCAGAAACGTCGGCTCCGGTTGGAAGGTTCTTCTGATGAAGACGGACCCGTGAAGTTGGAACTGTATGGGAGTCAGGGTGAGGGTCCTTTTTTTATGAAGGACTTGCAATTGCGACCCGAAGAAATTCAGGCGTTGGAAGATGAATTGACGAACCAGATTGAAGCCGACGAAGACTAACGCAGTTGACTTTTGATCGTCACGGTTTCTGTCGCGTCGAGGCCAGGAAACTAGGACGTTTCAAGCCTACCGCGGATACCGAAACCGTAAGACGGCCGCAGACGATCACAAGCGAATTCCGAACATAGTTGACAATGGAGAGGCATGGATGCACTCACCGATCAGAACGCCCCGATGGTGCGGCGCAAAAACTGGTTCGGGACGAATTCGTCGTCGGATTGTTGCGACGGTTGGTTGTGCCCTGCTGAGCGTCAACCTTTCGGGCTGCAATTGGTTGCCGACCCGTCAGGAGGTGCTCACGCCGATCCAGCCGAATCTCTCGCAAACGGATCTCATCGAGCATCTGAATGCCAACATTCGTCAACTTCACTCATGGAGTTGTCTCGATGCCCAAGTCTCAACCAAAACGCCGATGCTTCCGGTGAAGCTGTCTCTTTCGGCGATTATTGCCGTCGAGCGGCAACGAAACTTCCGCTTGCGAGCGTCGGTGCTGGGCAGCGAAGAAGCCGATTTCGGATCGAACGATGAACAGTTCTGGTTCTGGATTCGACGCGGCGACCCGTACCTGTTTACGGCTCGTCACGAGCATCTTCCCGCAGTTTCCGAACGGTTGCCGATTCCATTTCAGCCGGATTGGATCATGGAAGCGTTGGGCGTGCGAGAGATCGACCCCAGCAAAATCAAACTGCAACAGCCCGGACCTTCGCCGAATATCGTCAACTTCGTGCTCGAAGAATCGCTGGCGTCGGGTCAGAAAATTCGGCGAGAATTACAAGTCGATCGGAACTTGGGAATTGTCCTCGGACACAGTTTATATGACGGGGCGGCCAACCTTGTGGCGAAGGCATCGCTTAGCGATCATCGTCGTGAGCCATCTGGCGTGATCATGCCGCACCGTGTCGATCTGGAATTCCCGCTGACTCAGATGGAGCTGACGATTGAACTGAAAGAGATCAACGTCAATCCTTCACATCTGCCTGCATCCATGTGGGAGTTGCCCCACCTTCCGAACGTTCGTCAGTATGACATGGGCGAGCATCTGGCCCGCACGAATCCAACCTACTCCGGCGGTGGCGTTCAGCAAATGCAAGGTGAGCAATTTGCCGAAGCTCCTCCATTCGCCGTTCCGGACGCTCCCCTTGAGCGGCCACCATTCGCACAGCCGACCGATCCACCCGCCGCCGGGGCATCGCCATCGACTGGGCCGGGCTGGCAACCATCCGCGAACGCCCCGCAAGCCCGTCCGCCAGCGGATAGTCTAAGACTGCATATCCCCGCTCAATAGCCAAGACAGACAGCCTGCAGCTACTCGGACACGACCTTAAGTTCGTTCTTGATACTGCGAATCCCCGGTTCGAGTCGGGCTAATGCCGCCGCCAGCTTGCGGGAATTTTCGTCTGGGACCGTGCCCTTCAAGACAGCGGCTCTTCCCTCGCCAACCTCAATCGTAACGCTCTCCAAGCCCGGTCGTCGTGAACTGAGTGTGCGATATTGTCGCGTCACCGCCGTCCGAATGACCGTCGGGGCGGGCGGTTCGTAATCGAAGGCAATCTTCTGACGGGGACGAATCACTCGCTCGCGTGACGAACCGGTGTTGTTCCTGGGGGTGAAACGATTGGCGTTTCCACCACCGGGGAAGTTGAACACGGGCGTTTGAGCACCCACATTCTGCCCGGCGAGCCGATTTCCTACAAACGTCCCGTCCGTATTTCCACCACCGGTAAAACCCTGACCAACCGTGGAACCAAACCCGCTCAGCCCACCTTGCAGCCCGATGTTGTTTCCACCTGGGACATTCGTACCGCCTCCAACCGCCCCGGCTTGTGCGCCTGCTTGCCCACCAGCCACCGCTCCAGCAGCACCACCGCCACCAGCACCGAAACTTGAAGTCGCTCCACCAAACCCAGTTGCACCGCCGGTATTGGTCGTTCGGTTGGTCGAAGAACCGAACAATGATTGAGCCAAACACTGGTCCGCCATCAATCCAACTACGAAACAACTCGTGATGGCGAAAAACGGTAATCCGCTACGCAGCCGCATCTTGGTTCCTCCCAATTGATCTCAATCGTTCTGATCAATTGTAACCGCGTCTGGCGGAGTGCGGAGGAAAAATTGAAGCCTCTCTGGAAGATTCCCACGGATGGTGTCAGGATTGACACTCGCGTCTCGATCGAGAGGTATAGGCAAAAAAAAGAAGGCTTCCGGTTTATGCGGAAGCCTCATGCATTTCGGTTTGAATTTGCCCGTCGACTCGGGACCCGATCCGTATCGGAACGAACTATTCGAAGAGTTGGGATGCTTCGGTATAGCCAGAGTCGTCGGAGATTGGTCGGAAGTCACCATCGAAACGATGGCGAATCGGTTCCGGCGATGAATCCCCGGCATCATCCGTTCCCGGTGCGGCCGTCAGACGGAATCGTTTGGACCGCAACGGTTGCAATTGCGGCTTTGATGGCGTTTCGTCCTCGAACATCTGCGTCGCGGTCGTCTTCGTTGGTGTCTGAGGAAGTTGTCGCTGTTCGGAACGTTCCTTCTGGAGAGCATGAAGTTTCTCTTGGATCGCTGCCATTTCCTCTTCCGTAAATGGCATGGTTTTCGCCGAAGTCGCCGCCGACGGTTTGGCTTGATGGCTGGCCTGTTGCACAGCGGCTTCGTAATCTTCTCGACTCGGATTGATCGGAACCGTTGATTTCTTCATCGTGAACGAGTGCGGAACGGCATCGCGTTTCGGCACGTCTTTGGGCATCGGCCCCGGAAGAGTCACAGCAACCGACTCAGAGAATACCGGTGGCTTACCCTCTTGTTGGATCCGTACGCGAAGGGTGCAACGAGTTTGGTAAGGATTGTCCTTCGTGTAGGGAACGAACACGTTGTAGCTCGCACCGAGTGTGCCATCGGTGATGTGTGTATTCCAGGCTTCCGGTGTGAAGTCGAATTGATGAATCGGTTTCTTCCGTTCTTCGATTGTTCCGGTGTCGTCAAACAGGTAGATGCGGATGTTGCCATGAACCTTGACGGGTTCCGCCATAGTTCGGGTGAAGAACATGACCTGCCCTGCAAACCCGCGTGATGGCAAACCGTTGATCCCGGTTCCTTCTGCCGGTTGCCAAACGGAGACCACCTCCACCGCCGGATTTTCCGCTGTGGCCTCCGGGAATTCCCTCGGACCACCAAACCATTGGCGAACGGAACTTCCTCCACCACATCCGGAGACAGTCAGTAAGCCAACAAGCACGAAACATGCGAGTCGTGGACTCATAGCTTTTCTCGCTCAACTGGATTGCAAATTCAACGAAGGAAACTGATTCCGCAGACTTCGGAAGAAAACGGCTTCAGACATCACCCATCAACAGAGAACGGTCGGGCACGGCCGCTTCGGGCAACCATGCTCGACCATCCGAAGAACGTTACTGTCGTGGCGTCGAACTGAACTCCGCGGGCTCGACTTTCGACGTTTGTTGAAAGCCACTCATCGGAACCACTGTCGTCGGAGTGTCGTCTTCGCCAGGAATCACGGGGGACGGAGCCGGTACTCCCGGAATCGCTGGTGCAGCAGGATTCACGGGCGTGACTGGCGTTACACCATCCGACATTCCCGGTTGATAGTAACCCGCGTCACCATCGTAGAGCTGATCGAGTTGACCATCGACACCGTCAGCCGGGGCAGCGGTCTCACCTGGGATGGCGAACAGCGGTCCGTGGATTTTCTCGGCTTCGCTTTCGATGAAGTGCATCCGTTCGGACTCGACCTGCTTAATGAGTTCGCTATCCGCGTCGTTGTAGACGACTCGAGGCGTCAGGAAGATCAGCAATTCCGTCCGGCGGGTCCGTGTAGAATCGTACCGGAATGCTTGGCCGAGGATTGGGATGTCCCCCAACCACGGAACTTTTCGTTCGATCGTGTCGTCGTTCTTGGTGATCATCCCACCGAGCACAACCGTTTGACCGTTCGGCACACCGACTGTGGCACGAGCCGTCGTGATGTCGATGATCGGCGATTCGATGACCGAACCCGTGGCCGGGTCAGCGAGCAACGGCACACCCTGCGCGGTCAACGTACTCTTGACGGCGGAGATATCCATGACGATGTTGCCTTCGACGTTGATTCGCGGTGTCACGGTCAGGATGATCCCGGTGTCGACAGGTTCAACAGTTGGGACTGGTGTTCCCAGGGCACCGAATGTCGTGAACCCGTTGATTCGTGGCACTTGCGAACCGACTTGGATTTCCGCGAGTTGGTTATCCAACGTGCGGATTTGCGGTCGGCTGAGGATGTGAACTTGGCGACGTGCCGCCAACGCTCGGATCAACACGCTCACTTCCGAAGAACTCGCCGACAGAACCAAACCACCGAAACCAAGGTCGCCATTGACCCGTCCCAGTGAAAAGTTCGACAGCCCTTGTTCACCAACAGCAGACGGATTCGTAAAGCCCGTGGCTCCCGTTGTGGTGTTGAAGTCACCAGCAACGTTGTTCCCAAGCGGCTGTGTGTTGTTGAAGTTGTAACCAGGAGAAATTGGCTGCGAGAGAATTCGCTGGTTTGTTGTTTGCACACCGTTAGGTGAAGTCACCGTTTGGCTGATGGTGCTCAACTGTTCGAGCACGGCGGCGGAACGGCTGAACAAGACATCGTCTTGGAAACCGAGTTCCACACCAAATTCGTCGGTGTTATCCAGTTGCACCTCGACCAACATCGCCTGAATGACCACCTGAGGAGGCGTTTGATCCAATTCCGCGACAAGCCGTTGAATTTCCTCGAAATAACGCGGCGTCGCTGAGATCAGCAGGCTATTGCTGATGGTTTCGGGAACAACGATGATTTCCCGTTCCAACAGTTCGGTCGTGCTGACCAATTCGGGATCGATCTGCAATAAATCGCGTTGTCCCTGGAGGAACTGATTGATCGCGTTCGCGACATCAAGAGCCGGTGCGTTCCGCAATTTGACGACGATCGTTTCCCGTTGACGGACATCGGTTTCGTCCAGTCGCAAGAGGATCGCTTCGACGATTTGCAATGCATCCGCACCACCGACAGCGATGACACTGTTCGTCCGCGGGTCGATCGAAAATCGAAGTGGTACCAAACCGCTACTGGCATCTTCCGCACCGGCGACTTGAATTCCGCCTTGGTCGGCGTCGTCGGCCGGCTCGAACAGGGTTTCGAGCAGTGTCGCCATTGTCGCGGCATCGCTGTTCGCGAGCGTGAAGACTTTGATTTCCGCCACGGTTGGCGATGGTTTATCCAATGCGCCGATCAATTCCTTCATCAGATTCATGGTCTGTTCAGGAGCCGACACCAACAACGAATTCGAGCGAAGATCGGCCGTCACCGTGATGCTGGCGAGCAACCCGCTGCGTGTCGTTTTCATTTTGCCGTTGGCGTCGGTCAGGAATTCCAGCACGACCGATTTCACATCGCGAAGTTCTTGAGGTACGTTCTGTTGGCCACCACCGATATTCCCGGATTGCCCGGTATTGGCGAGAGCCGGATTGAGCACGCTGGAAATAGCCAAGTTGATTGTCTCAGCAAGTTCATCCGCGATCGCGTGTTTCAACGGAAAGATTTGCATCTTGTTGATCGCCGCGGAGAAATCGCGGTCAATTTTCCGGATCACAAGTGCAATCTCAGCTAAGTCGTTCGGGCGAGCTTGAACGATGACCGAGTTGGTCCGCACGTCCGGTAACACTCGGATTCGATGACTCAACTGCGGTGTGGTTGCGGCGTTGTCGTTGTTTCCGCCTTGGGTTGCTTGTTCTTCGTAGAACGTTTGGAGTTGCGTGGCGACCTGGGCGGCGATCGCATGTTCCAATCGGAAGACTTCGATTTCCGTGTTTGGATCGACAGGCTTATCGAGTTCATCCGCAAGTGTCAGGATGGACTCCATGTCCACTTCCGGAGCCAAGATCAATACGGCATTCGGACGAGCGATCGGAATGAATCCAACCCGTTGACGGACATCGCCTGTGCGATCACGCAGTGTGGCCAATCGTTCGTAGACGGTCGCCAACAATTGCGACAACGCCGTGGAATTCACGTGTTGCAGCAACAGCAACCGCACGTCGGCCGTGGTCCCTTTGCTGCGTTGTTCGATGTCACGAATAATCTTCATCACGGCATCGACGTCGGCTTGGTTCCCGCGAAGAATCATCACGCCAAGGTCAGGCACGGATTCAATCGTGACGTCACCCCGCAGACGCCCAACCATGTCGCTGATATCTTGAGCGTTCATTTGGTCGGTTCGCACGATTCCCTGTGCCGGGGCACGTTGCTCGTCTGCCGGTTGGTCATTTTGGGGAGCGGCTTCGTTGCCTTGTTGTTGCCAAAGTGCCGCGACTCGGTCGTTTTGTTGAGCCCGCGATTGAATTTGGCTCATCCGCCCGAATTGCGGAGCCAACTTCTGCCCGATGCGACTAGCAGCCGGGTCCGCGACGATTCGGAAGCTCTTTCCGAACTCCGGGTTGTCAAGCACCTTCAACAATCGCTCGATTGGTTGAATCGCGGTATCGGCTGCTTTGACAACCAACTCGTTTCGATCGACATCAATGCCGACGGCAAACTGAAGCTGTTGATTCGTGTTGGATTCAAAAACCTCGAACGCCGGCAAACCCTTTGGACCGTTATCACTCAACTTGGCTCGGGACTTCAGAGCGTCGTAGAGTGGCTTGGCCACATCGCGAGCGGTGTTCCGCATTTGAATGGTGTGAGTGACATACCGGATTGGCTTCGGTTCGACGTGCTCGCTACTTGCGGTCGCAATCGGGGTCTCGACGTTGGTCGCTGGTTGAAGTCGTCGCGGTTCCGGAACGCTGGTTTCTTCTTTGCGAGGACGGATCGTCGAGACACTTCGCCCCCGATGTTTTGGAGGCACGATTTCTCGCGGCGGAGCCTTCTTCGGTGCCGAGTCGGTCTTTACACGAGGCCGGTAGCGTGTGCGGGCCGATTCGTTATGCACGACCATCAAGAACTGGTCTTTCTGCAAGATGCGAAAGTTCTGCTCCTGCAACTCCACGTTGAGAATCCGAACCGCTTCATCGCGGGAGTATTTCTCATGGTCGGTCCGTGTGAGACGCCCACGAGGAACCTCATGCATGACGAGTGTGGAACCAGTCTGGTCGGCAAGTTTGCCTAAAATGTGAGGCCAGTCGGCATTGAAGAATCGCAGCGATGCGTTCTTCTCCTCCCAAGTCGTTGGGTCTGGCGCTTCGGCGGCAATACCAGTGGCGTTGACAGCAAGCATATTGCAAGCGACGAGGAAAACCGTCATCCACTGCAATGCGGAACTGCGATAGTGCGGCACGAGCCAGCCTCCTAGAGCAATGTTCATTACGCAGCGACGGTTTCTCGAAACCGTACTACGGACCAATCCAGCGAGAACCAATGTTCTCTTCACTCGTATCGGTTGTTTTTCGATGTCAATTGAGGCAAAGTTTGCGGGTTATGCCGGTGAACCGAGTGAAACGCGAGAGACTTCAAGAATCTCGGGTGCTTGCTCCAAATTGATTCATGTTTTCCAAGTCCCAAGGATTCTCTCTTGAACTCCCCGCCTGCGGATTTTCTCGACTTGCACCATCTCCCGCAAATTCCCCGTTGTGATGATGTGAGAATTGGCTGCGTGGGGTCGGGGTTCATCATGGCGGATTGCCATTTGGTCGCGTATCGCCAGCATGGTTTGCAGCCAGTGGCGATTTCGTCCAAGAACCCGCACAAGGCACAAGATGTGGCCGACCGGCACGAAATCCCTCTGGTCTACGACACTTACAAGCAGCTCCTGACGGATTCCGCAATCGAGGTTCTCGATATTGCCGTCCCGCCGGATGTCCAACCGGACGTCATTCGAGACGCAGCAAATTACGGACGGCATCTGAAGGGGATACTCGCTCAAAAACCGTTGGGGAGGAATTACGCGGAGGCGTTGGAACTGGCCACGCTTTGTGAAAACGCAGGAATCACGTTAGCCGTCAATCAGAACATGCGGTTTGACCACTCCGTGCGGGCGGCTAAACATCTTCTAAATCGTGGCGACCTTGGTGATCCGGTGGTTGCCACACTCGATATGCGTGCCATCCCCCATTGGATGCCGTGGCAAAAACGGCAGGGATGGGTCACGCTGCGAATCATGAGTATCCATCACTTGGACACCTTCCGTTATTGGTTCGGGGAACCGCAGCGAGTATACGCGAGTGTCCGTCCCGACCCACGCACGCAGCGGCAGTTTCCGCATGAAGACGGCATCGCCATGTACATTCTTGAGTATGCCAGCGGTCTGCGGGTCTCAAGTTGGGACAATGTCTGGACTGGTCCCGATTTCGATTGGTCCCCCGATGAAGACTTGAACGATATCGGAATTCGCTGGCGGATCGACGGCACCAACGGCATCGCGCGAGGGACAATCGGTTGGCCTGCCTATCCCGAAAGGCAACCAAGCACGCTTGACTTCGCGACGGATCGCCAACCCGGTCAATGGTGGAAACCGCGTTGGAACGAAGTGTGGTTTCCCGACGCATTCATCGGACCGATGGCCGATTTACTCTCGGCCATTTCGGAAGATCGAATGCCGATGCTCAACGCTCGGGACAATCTTCGGACCGTGGCTCTTGTCGATGCGTGTTACGAATCCGCTCGCCAACATCGCGCGATCGATCCGCGGGAGATCTCCGAGGACTGATCGGTTTCATCTCACGCAGCATCCGAGCGGATCACGAATTACGGTAACCGGCGATGATCGAAGTGTCGGCTCAAGATCCGGACACGATAGACTTGGAACGCCACCATGCAGCCTTGGAGTATTGTTGCGAACAGGAAAATGACGGTGTAGTGCAGATGCTCTGGAGCGGCGTCGGTGCGGAACGCCAGCAATGCGATCACCCCCAAAACGGCACAGACCAACGTGAAAAGTACGAGTCGAACTCTGAAGAACAAGCCCGAGCACGTCACGAGTGCGGGATAGGCCACCAGCAGCGGACCATACGGCCCTTCCGTTGCAGCGAGGATCAGCGTGAGCAACACGACTTCCGTGCCGGACCACAAAAAGCGTGTCAGGTCCGCAAGATGGTCTCGGTGCATCATTTTCTGAAACACAAACGCCGAGACTCCCCAAAAACCCAGCACACCCATAATCCAGGAATGACGTGCTACAGGGATGTCATCAGCCGACCAATAATTGACTTGCAGGACGATCATCGCAAGCACGACACCGACCAGTCGTGCCGCCAATGCCGGTTCGCGACGCCCCCAACGTTTGACTCGCGAAACCAATCCGGAACTCTTCGATTGAATTGGCTCCCGACGCAAGTAGCGTTCGAGCTCGTTCGCCAAATCACCGGCGGACTCAAATCTTGCACCGGAGTCCTTCTCCAAACAACGGTGACAGATCACCTGCAGTTCTTCGGGAACATCACGACAAACTTGGCAAATGAGCGTTGGTTCGCCTTCGAGAACATCCACAAGTGTGTCAAGGACGTTGTCTTGCTTGAACGGCGGACGACCGCAAAGCAGTTCATAAAGGATCGCACCGAGACTGTAGATATCGCTCTTCTGAGAAATTTGCGACATCCGCCCCGCCGCTTGTTCGGGAGCCATGTAACTCGGTGTGCCGATAATCGTGCCACTTTGTGTCTGACCACTGTCGCGGGAGTCCGTCAGCATCTTCGCCAAACCGAAATCCGTGACGAAGGGCGTTCCGTTTTCGTCGATCAGAATATTCGAAGGCTTCAAGTCACGGTGCAAGAGTTCGTGATCATGCAAGAACTGCACCGCTCTGGCAACATCCGCCACAATGCGAGCGGCTTCGTCGGCTGGTAACGGTTTGTCTTCGATGAGTTGCGTGAGACTTTGACCTTCGATGTAGTCCATCGCAAAAAACGGTTGACCGCCGACATCACCGACTTCGTGGATCCCCACGATATTCGCGTGCCGTAATCTCCCAGCGGAACGGGCTTCGGCATAGAACCGCCGCACCTGATCGGCCGACGCCAAATGACTATGCAGAATCATTTTGATGGCCACGAACCGTTCCAGATCGCTCTGCCAAGCCTTGTGGACGACCCCCATTCCGCCGCGGCCCAACTCGTGGATCAACCAGTATCGACCAAACTGTTGCGAGCCCGGAAAATCGGCGGGGCAGCCCTCATTCGACGACTGAAACTCTTGGGAGTCATGGGAATTCCACAGGATCGTCGAAGCCGATGCGTCCCCGTCAGTACGGCTACCGTCCGAATCGTCGTCCGCTAACTGTTCTAAATGTTGGAGACACTCGAAGAATTCGTGGGCATCGGGATGGTCGGTTTGAACAGCTTGCAAGCTGTCACCATCCCGTGAATGAAGTGCTTCGACGTACGCATCGAGCGCGTCAAAAAGTTGCTTCTCGACGGCTTCGTGTTCCAACTCAGTGGGCGAATCTTCATTCGGTTCGGGATTGGTCATTGTCACGCAAATGATCTCGAAGTTTCTGCACGGCTCGGGTCCACAGCATTTGGGTCGCCGGTCGTGATCGCCCTAATTGATCGGCGATTTGATCGAACGGCAAACGCTGAAGATTTCGCAAGATGATGACTTCCCGATAATCGTTCGGCAACCTCGAAACCGCGTCGGCGATTCGCAATTCCATTTCGTTTCGCATCGCGGCCTGCGATGGGCTTCCATCCGACGCTGCTGGTTGTGGATCGTGATCATGAGAATTGTTCGGACGAGCTTTGTTCCAACTGACTTCGCGTTGTTGCTGCCGTTTTTGAGTTCCGCGATAGCGACGAACGATATCCTGTGTGTTGTGTTTCAAGATTTGCTTCAGCCAGGCCAGCCATTCCGCTTCGGTCTGGCCCCGGAACTGATCGAAATCGCGATGGGCGTCCAACAGTGTTTGCTGCACGATGTCCGAAGGGTCGACCCGGCGTTGCAGCCAGCTCTCCACTTGAGCCTGAGCAAGCACCCCGACGAAACTCCGACACCGAGCAAACAACTGGTCGCGAGCTTCTGCATCTCCTTGTCGTGCCGAATCGAGCAGATCCGCCAGCGATGGAACAGAAGCATTCGACATTGGAATTCCCAGGTGACAGATCGTCTACGTTCGAACTAGAGCCGCTGCGATAATTATTTCGCGGAGACACGAGTGGATTCCGGCGAAACCTTTTGAGGCGATCGTTGCAGTAGTTCGGACAATTGAAAGTGATAATACGGCTGGACGGCGGCGGGTTTGCGGTCTGCTGATGCATTGGCAACCCAGAGCTTTGTCGACTTCGGTGCGAACAGCACGTTATGAAGATTCGACTTCATCGCGACGCCTGGGTCCATCATCGACAACGCCGTCGGCACATCGATCTTGCCGTGCCCCGCTTGCGTGCGACGCACCAACTCGTGATACCGATCACCAGCCGAAAGCAAGGCACAATCTTTCACGGCTGTCGGCAACAACTCATGTGACGTTCCCGGCTGCACGAGTTGGATCACATCCCAAGACGCTTCCATTCCCACCGCTTCGTTTGTCTTACCATCAGCGAGCACATAATAGTACTCGCAAGTTCGCTTGTTGTTCCGGAAGACGTTGATCGCCTCTTCCAGGTTGTTCGCCGATTCCAACACCTCTCGCACAAGAAACGACATCGGCACACCAGCCCAACGCCCGAAACCGCCGCCACCCATCTCGCCGATCGACACGTGGTTCGCGTTCATCCCCGTCACCGACCCAATGAACCCGGCATACGACACATTCACGAATGGGATTCCACCATCCGGCTCGGCAACAATCAGGACCGCATGCTCCTGCAATTTCCAATCGACGGCGTAATCCAACACGCGACCGTGATAAAGCGTGCCGTCAGTGGTGGCGGAATTCATTACGGCGAATCCGCTGCAATGGAAAAGCTCGGGAATAAAGTTGCCCGATTCCACCGACTCAATCGGCAATCCGGAACCCGCAGCGAGACCTTTCAGTTCCTCAAAATACTTCTCCGGAACGTGCGACCGTTGAATCCCGATGATAATGCGAATCATCATCGCCGGCGTGATCTTCACACCCTTCCATTCAACGAGTGCGGTCTGCCCTTTTTGATTGATGAGGTAATCGAAATTCGCCCGAACGGCTTTGCGAAGTAGCGTTCCGTGTTGGAAGCCCATCTCATAGGGCGTGCCTTTCAGGTGCAGCACGCGATACCCGTTAATCTCTTCGAGCCAACCTTTGCCACAGGTGGCGATTGTTGTCGATTGATTTCCTTCGATAACAACCGGATCGGCTTGCACATTCGACGAAAATAAAACGACGAATGCGATTGCGAGCAGATAACGAAGCATCAGCAAACTCCTCCAAGGGGCGACGGTTTCGAATGGCCCGATTATGCCAAACTCGGGCAGCGGGAACCATCTTGAATCGAGAAATGATCACTTGTGGAGTTGAATTCGGGCAATGCAATCAGCGAAAGTCACGCGAGGACTGGGGTCGATCAACCGGAAATCTCACGGCCCACCCTCTCAACAAGCATATAGAAAACTCTCCATCGACGACTGGCGATTGAAGTATCATGCGTATCACGACTTGGAATGTGAACGGACTCAGAGCGGCATTGCGGAAAGGATTCGCGGATTACCTCGATGTATTGCAGACCGATGTGCTGTTACTCCAAGAGATTCGCGTCCGTCCCGAGCAACTTCCGAAAGAATGGGCCGAACCCGATGATTGGCACGTCCATTGGCACCCGGCTGTACGCGGCGGATATGCCGGTGTGGCGATCTGGTCACGGGAGCCGTTCGAGGTCATCGGCACTGGCTTGGATACCGCCGACCCGGAAGGTCGCGTGTTACGCGTTCGCATTGATGATACGGATTTCGTCAGCGTGTATCTGCCATCCGGTTCATCGGGCGAGCACCGTCAAGCGGCTAAAGAAGTGTGGATGGACAGTTTCGCTCCGTGGATGGCCGAGCGTTACAACGATGGTCGGCCAGTCGTCGTCGGAGGGGATCTCAACATCGCGCACACCGAGCAGGATATTTTCTACGCCAAAGGGAACCAAAAAAATTCCGGTTTCTTGCCGCATGAACGAGCTTGGTTTGGCGATCTGCTCACTAGTGGTTGGCGGGATTTGGTCCGTGAGCATTTCGGCGATGTCCAGGGGCCGTATTCGTGGTGGTCGAACCGTGGTCGGGCACGCGAACTCGATCGCGGTTGGCGAATTGACTACCTACTCGGTAATCAACAAATCGGCGAGAAATTTCAATCCGCGGAAATCCACCGCGAGGCCGGTCTCACGATTTCCGATCATGCCCCGGTAACGATTGTGACGGATTGAGGTCACCCTGAGGTCCGGGCGTTGGTGAGTCACCCACATTGCCGATGGTCCGTCCAACTTGAGACCGTCTCGGCCAGCACCTACGATGAAGCAAACGGACTGGGGAACTCCAGCTCGATGCTCATGACTAAATTTTGGCCAGATTGTCTTTTATGTCTCCTAATTCGTCCTCGTCAAAAAATCGCCTCGTGAACGAAACGAGTCCGTATCTTTTGCAACATGCGGACAACCCCGTTGAGTGGTATCCCTGGGGACCGGAGGCGTTGGAAGCCGCCCGTGAGCAGAACAAACCGATTTTTCTCTCCATCGGTTATTCGGCCTGTCACTGGTGTCACGTGATGGCACACGAGAGTTTCGAGAGCGAGGAAATCGCGAAGTTGATGAACGACTGGTTTATCAACGTGAAAGTGGATCGCGAGGAACGGCCGGATCTCGACCAAATCTACATGAGCGCTGTCGTCGCGATCACCGGCAGCGGTGGTTGGCCGATGAGTGTGTTTCTCACGCCGACCGGTGAACCGTTTTACGGCGGCACGTATTGGCCTTCCGCACCAAAGTTTCAACGACCGGGGTTTCCGCAAGTCTTGGCAGCGGTGAATGAAGCCTGGACCGATCGGAACGAGCATGTTCACGAACAAGCGGATAAGCTGACGAACGCGATTCGCGGGATGGATGCGTTTGACGCCTCCGCATCGGAACTATCGCCGGACCTGATGACAACGGCCGAGAAAAAGCTCGTTGGTTCCGTGGACCAACGTCACGGCGGTTTTGGATCGGCTCCGAAATTCCCGCATCCGTTCGATCTTCGGGTTTTGCTGCGTTGTTACAAACGGAGCGGCAATGCGGACACGCTCGCGGCTGTCACACTCACGCTCGACAAAATGGCCGCCGGCGGGATTTACGACCACCTTGGCGGCGGCTTTCATCGTTATTCCACAGACGCCATGTGGCTCGCCCCGCATTTTGAAAAGATGCTCTACGACAATGCCCTGCTCGTCCCGGCATATCTCGAAGCGTATCAAACAACGGGGAACGCCGAATACGCCCGGATCGCTCGCGAGACGCTCGACTATACACTTGGAGAAATGACGGATACCAACGGCGGTTTCTACAGCACGCAAGATGCCGACAGCGAAGGTGAGGAAGGCAAATTTTTCGTTTGGACGCTGGACGAAATCCATGAGCACCTGGGGCCGGATCGTGCGGAGATTTTCGCCGAAGCATACGATGTCACTCCCAATGGGAACTGGGAAGAAAAGACCATTCTCAATCGCACGACGCAAGGATTAGGCTTTTCCAAATCCGAAGCGGATTTGCTCGCAGAGTGTCGGCAGATTCTCTACAACGTTCGTGAACAACGCATCAAACCGGGTCGCGACGAGAAGATTCTCACGTCATGGAACGGATTAATGATCGCTGCCATGGCGTTGGGAGCCCGTGTTTTGGGAGACCAACGTTATGCGGAGGCCGCCGAAAACAGTGCCGCGTTTTTGTTGGAGACCCTGCGGGATGATGACGGCAGTTTGCTCCACAGTTTCAAAGATGGTCGAGCCCGCTTCAACGGCTATCTCGATGATTATGCCTGCCTGATCGATGGCTTGGTCGAACTCTATCAAACCACGTTCAACAATCGATGGATCGAGGCGGCAGTTGCTTTGGCCGATCGAATGCAGGAGCAATTCGCGGATGATGAGAGTGTCGGTTTCTTCTATACCAGCCGGGATCATGAAGAACTCATCGTGCGGCAGAAAGACAGTCAGGACAATGCCACGCCTTCGGGGAACGCGATGGCAGCGACGGCCTTATTGAAGTTGTCGCGATTGACTGGCCGATCTGAATGGGAAGACATCGCCACCCGCACGCTGGAAATGTTGGCCACGCAAATGACCTACGCACCGTCAGCTTCTGGGCAATCCCTGATCGCGTTGGACTTCCTCACCGGACCCACACGTGAATGTGTCCTGTTCGCTGATTCTGTCGAATCCGATCTGCAAGAACTCAATCAGCGATTCGTCCCCAACAAGGTCGTCGTCGCGGTGTCAAACTCGGAGACCACATCCAAAACGATCGATTCGCTGGTTTCAGGGAAGACAAAGATCAACAACCAACCAACACTTTATGTTTGCGAACATGGAACTTGCAGCCAGCCGGTTGTTGGCGTGGACGAAATTCGAGACGGATTCAACGCCCTTTCGTAGACGCTGCATAAGGTCTGACAGTGTGCTCAACGGCCGGACGGATATTTTGAATACATCATCATGAACAATTTCTTCAATCCGGCCATGTTGTTGGGGCTGTTAGGCTTGTCGTTGCCGATCCTCGTGCACCTGATCAGCAAACGGCGGTACGACGTCGTCCAATGGGGAGCCATGCAGTTCCTCGAACTCGGGCGGAATCAGCGTCGCAAACTTCGGCTCGAACAGCTGCTTCTCATGCTGCTTCGGATGGCGTTGATCGCCCTGATCGTCTTTGCTTTGGCACGCCCGTGGGTGAGCAGTCGTTGGTTCTCGTCGATCGCCGAGCGGAAGACGCGGGACGTTGTGCTCGTGATTGACGGTTCTTACAGCATGGGTTTCGAAGGTGGTGGGCTGACGCCTCATCAAGCGGCCGTCCGTTGGGCTCACCGACTGATCGACGAACTCAACAGCAGTGACACCGTGATGCTGATCGATTCCCGTGATCAAGTACGGACCATCATTCCCTCGCCGTCACATGATCTGGAAATGATTCGAAAAGAACTTGATGAGATCCCCTCACCGTCGGGAACCTCGGATTTGTCGGCAGCGGTGGGGAAGGCCGTCAACTTGCTCAGTCAGGGAACCAACACGGCTCGCGAAATCGTGGTGCTCACTGATGGCCAAGCACTTGGTTGGCATGCTCACGAGAATTCCACCTGGGCCAGAGTCGACGAAGCCGTTGCCCAAGCCAAATTCCCGCCGCGAATTTGGGTCGCGGACATGACAAAAATCGACGGAGCCAACGAAAACACATCATCGCTCACCGATCGCCCGAACTACGTTGTCGACCGGATCGAGCTCTCCCGAGAAACAACCGTTCCAAGTTTTCCGGTTCGGATTCAGACCAAGATTAGTCGTTACGGAGCGGATAGTGGGAACACCATTCGACAAGTCGATTTGGAAATCGACGGGCAACGCCTCGCCGACCAACGCCGCACGGTCTCGCTCTCGCCGGGCGAAGAGGAGACCGTGGAATTCACCTATCGATTTCCCACCGTCGGCTCCCATTTGGTGAGTATTGTGATTGAGAACGATGCCCTCCAAGGTGACAACCGTGCCGACGCGGTCATTGTTGTGGAAAATGCATTTCCTGTACTTCTCATCGATGGCGATCCGTCTCTCGAACCGACGAAAGGCGAAACGTTTTTTCTTCGGGCGGCTCTCACACCATCTGTCGCCGAGACCCCATTGATCCAGGCGACCGCCATGCCCTTGTCTGTCTACACGGCTGATCCGCCTGACTTGTCGGACTTTCGTGCGGTCGTGCTTGCTGATGTTCCTCAATTGGCGGATGACGAGTGGAAACGGTTGGAACAATTCGTGGAGACGGGCGGTGGCTTGTTTATTGCGCTCGGGGATCAAATTGACCCGAAGAATTACAACGCCCGTGGATTCGCTGACGGTGAAGGTTTAATTCCCTATCAGTTAACCGCGATTACAAGCGATGCGGAGGGGGCGAATGTCCTCAGCGGAAGTCTCGATTCCACGTGGCTCACGATGCATCGCCAGGACCAAGGCGGCGAACTGCATACCGTCCGATTTCTGAATTGGTGGAAGACCGAACTGCCACCACGCGACGCTCCTCTCGATGATGAGCAAATCGAAGCCCTTCCAACCGTGGCGGCAAGGCTCGAAACGGGCGATCCGCTGCTGATCGAACAGCGATTCGGTTCGGGACGCGTCGTCCTAGCGACCTCCCCGACCGATTTGCATTCCGGCTGGAATACCTTGGCGGCTCGTCGTGATGTCTTCGTACCGTTGTTGCACGAGTTGATCTTCTACCTGGCGGGGCAAAGCTCAGGACGAAACACGGAGTCTGGTTACCCGCTCAGTTTCCCCGTTGCGGAGGATATCGACCCATCGCAATACGTCTTCCGCGATCCCGCAGATCGTGAACGCCCTCCAACACCATATGAGGACGACAACGGCCGACTATCATTGCGATTAATCGATACCGATCTGCCTGGTGTCTACCGGCTCATGGAACAGTCCGAAACATCAACGAAGAAACCCGAATACTTCGTCGTCAATTTTGATCGGTCAGAGTCCGATCTTACACCGTTGACCGATGCAGACCGCTTGTCGCTGGAACGCGACGGCCGGCTGAGTTTCCTTTCCGGTCGGGAGGAACTCGTTGATCGAATGTACGACGATGCTCCCAATGTTGAACTGTTCCGTTTCTTGATGTTGGCTTTCCTGGTCATATTAGTTGGCGAAGTTTTCCTGACGCGGCAACTTGTGCAAGGCGGGCACGCGGAACTCGATGATCTCGTGGCACCGACAGACGGATTGGCAGCAACTGCCGACAAAAAGTGGGATGCAACGGAAGACGAAGACGATGAATTCACCCGCGAATGGTGACCTAATTTGCCGAAAACCACCCGGTTCAACTTGAAACAATTCGGTTTTAACCAAGTTTACACTCTGGGCTCTTGGACGTTTTCGTGCTCCCAGGTTATCATTCTTCCATTGCAGTTGGATCCGTATTCCAGGTTGCTTGACGGTTGAAATCATAGAAGGTTGACGCATGGCGTCCGTACTCGTCGTTGATGACGATCGAACAATTCTCCACCAAGTCCGTAAATCGCTTGCCGATCACCAAGTGCACACGGCCAACAATTCGGCTGCTGCATTATCCTCGATTCGTGAGCATCAACCGGACTGCGTGCTGTTGGATATCATGCTTCCCGGGACGTCCGGCCTGGAAATTTTCCGAGAGATTCGGGCAATTGACAGCAAACTCCCGGTGATTTTCATCACGGCCGGGAGTAGCAGCGAAACGGTGATCGAGGCGATGCAACTTGGGGCTTACGATTACCTCGTCAAGCCACTCGATCTGCCGGCAGTGGTTCAGTTGGTCGAAAAGGCGCTGGAAACGCGTCGGCTGATGAACACTCCGGTCGCCATCGGCAAGGGCGATGCCGTCGCGCAGGATTCAGATTTGCTGGTCGGCCGCAGTGACAAGATGGTGGCCGTTTATGGTCAAATCGGTCGTGTTGCCGCCCAGAATGTGACGGTGTTAATCCGAGGCGAAAGTGGGACCGGTAAAGAATTGGTCGCCCGCGCCATTTATCAGCACAGCCCCCGCGTGAACGAAAACTTCATGGCGGTCAACTGTGCCGCGCTGCCGGATGCTCTGCTTGAAAGCGAACTCTTCGGTCACGAAAAAGGCGCGTTTACGTCTGCGGATTCTCGGCGAATCGGGAAGTTTGAACAATGCGACGGCGGAACTATTTTTCTCGACGAAGTCGGTGATATGGCTCCGCTGGTGCAAAGTAAAGTTCTTCGACTCCTGCAAGAACAGAAGTTCGAACGCGTCGGGGGCAATCAAACGTTGCAAACCGATGTTCGCATCATCGCTGCAACGAATCGAAACCTGGAGGAAATGGTCGAAGACGGAAGTTTTCGGGAGGACTTGTTCTACCGACTCAACGGTTTCACAATCCATCTTCCACCACTCAGCGAACGTGGCGGAGACTTGGAAGTCTTAATCAAATACTTCCTGACACGGCTCACCCCGGAATTGGGCAAAGACCACATCGAAGGCATTTCCCCTGAAGCTGGGGACTTGCTGAAGAATTATTCCTGGCCAGGGAACGTTCGCGAATTGCAGAGCGTGATACGCCAATCTTTGCTCAACGCCACCGGAACGGTCATCGTCCCCGACTTCCTGCCGCCGAAAGTTCGTGAGGGACAAGGCAAAGCGGATGCAGCCTCACCGACCAACGCATCTACTCACTCGGCAAACCCCGAGAGTGATCTCCAACGGTTTGTGGACCAGAATCTTTCGAGCAACACTCAGAATTTGCACGAACAGACGATCGATTTTGTCGAACGATATCTCCTGGGCCGAGTTCTCGAATTTACGTCCGGCAACCAATCCCAGGCATCGCGTATTCTCGGGATTACACGGGGCAGTTTGCGGAATAAGATTCGATCTCTCGGCATCTCGATCGAGCAAGTGATCAATGTCGAAGACGAAACCGATTAGAGCAGGTTTCGTCTTGAAAGGCTGATGTCAGACGTCGTGGATTCACGGGCGAACAATCGGTCGGGAATACCGCAAGTACTGCGTCGCTCGCTTGTGGTCACTCACGAATCGAACAATTTGTCGCGGTTCTGCAACGCCAACTCGGCGGCCTGGACCATGCGGCGGCTTCGTCGTTCCAACTTCGGTATCAAGGACGTTGCTGAATCGATTTGTCCTGCGCTCGCAAGTTCCTGAACCTTTGCGGCCAAATCAGATACTGTTTGTGACGAATCGAAATTTGAAAGAAGCCCTTTCAGGCTGTGCGCGTTGCGTTCGAGCGTTTCTGCGTCTCGCTTGAGGGCGTCCCGTCGCATATCCTGGAGTAACGGCGGAATGTCTTCGATGAAAAACTCGAGCATGTCTTCAAGTAGTGACTTATCGCCACCCAATCGAGTCAACGCGGAGTCGAGGTCTAACAACTCCATGGGGGGATTTGCATCCCACGTGTAGTTATCCACATTCGCCCTTTCTTCCGATTGTTCCCGGAATACATGGCCCTCGATGAGGGTAATCAATTTGCGTGCATCGACCGGCTTAGAAAGGTACCCGTTCATCCCGGAGTCCAAACATTTTTCACGATCCCCCCGCATGGCGTGTGCGGTCATCGCAATGATTGGAGTGTTCCGGAGTCGTTCGTCGGCTAGCTCCCGAATTTGGGTCGTCGCTTGGAGTCCATCCATAATCGGCATTTGGACATCCATTAAAACTAAGTCGATCCCTTTGTCATCTTCGACCAACATCTCGAGAGCGCTGCGGCCGTTGGGAGCAACTTTGACGGAGTGGCCGCGTTTTTCGAGAAGTCGCGTGACCACTTTCTGATTCGCAGGCGTGTCCTCGGCTAGCAGAATCCGCAACTTTCGGGGAGCAGGCTGCTGCAAATCTCGTTGAAACCGAGGTGTTCTGCGGACCGGAACCCCGCCAATGAAAGACGCGATCGTATCCCACAGATCGGATTGTGTGACCGGTTTTTCCAAGAAGGCATCGATGGAGAGATTCTTGATTCGTTCCCGAAACGTTTGCCGATCGGCGGAGGACAACATCAGAACCGTGGACTCTGCAAATTCCGGATGTTGCTGGATCTTCTCTGCCAGCGTGAAACCATCGACTTCCGGCATGAGCGCATCAAGTATGACCAGTGGAAACGGCTGACCTTTTTCCTTGCGTGATTTCAGAACCTTGAGTGCATCGTTCCCGTTGGACACGCTGACCGGTTTCATCGACCAACCTTCCAACGTGCGTTCGAGCATGTGGCGACTGGTCTGGTTGTCATCGACGATCAGAACCGGCAAGTTCTCGATCGAAGAAAGCTGCTGAGGGTTTGGAGTGCCTAAGTCAACCGACTTGTTGGAAACTTGGAACTTGGCATCGAATGTGAACGTGCTGCCCTGACTTGGTTCGCTCTCCAGGGTGAGCCTTCCGCCCATCAGACTGACCAGTTGCGTCACAATCGCTAACCCCAGGCCGGTTCCACCGTACGTTCTTGTCGACGAGGAATCAGCTTGCGTAAACGGCGCAAAAACCTTGGCCTGGTGTTCAGCAGCAATCCCAATACCGGTATCTCGGACTCGGAAGATAATTCGCACGCCGTCACTGTCACGGTCCCCCAAACTGACGCTCAGTTCGACTTCACCGGCTTCCGTAAACTTGACT
Source organism: Thalassoroseus pseudoceratinae (assembly GCF_011634775.1). Lineage (NCBI taxonomy): Bacteria > Pseudomonadati > Planctomycetota > Planctomycetia > Planctomycetales > Planctomycetaceae > Thalassoroseus > Thalassoroseus pseudoceratinae. The sequence goes on along the minus strand of NZ_JAALXT010000003.1, from coordinate 880,013 downwards.
GCGTTCGAAAGCAAATTCGAGATGGCTTGCCGCAATCGGAGCGGATCGCCCACGAGAGACGTCGGCACACCATTTTCGATGTTGCAAATCAGTTCCAGGCCTTTCTCATAAGCCGGTAAACTGACCGCCTTCATCGTGCTTTCGACGACTTCTTGCAGTTCGAACGGGGCGTTTTCGATCTCGAAATTACCGGAATCCAATTTGGAAAAGTCTAAGACATCGTTCAGCAGATCCATCAGCACCCCGGCTGACGTCCGGATGGTTTGCAGATAGTCTCGGAGTTCGTCTGTCAATTCCGCATCTAGGGACAAGTCCGCCATGCCGATGATGGCATTCATTGGTGTTCGAAGTTCATGGCTGACATTGGCCAAGAACTCCCCATGCGCGCGACTCGCTCGTTCCGCCTCATCTTTGGCGACTTTCAGTTCCCGCTCGCGTTGCACTCGACGTGTGACGTCGCGTTCAATCGTCGAGACCAGCACCATGTTCCCTTCCAAATCGAGGATGGGAGACATCGTGAGGCTTACATGAATCGGTTGCCCATCCTTCCGAATTCGCATCGTCTCGCGGTTCCGGACTAATTTGCCACGGAGCAGTGTCTCGCGAAACTTGTGGGTTTCGGAAAGCCGATCGGACGGCACGATCAGTGAGATATGTTGGCCGACAGCCTCCTCCGAGGTGTAGCCATAAATCCGCTCGGCACCCGCATTCCAATCCACGATGTGATCGTCGAATGTCTTGGCGATGATGGCGTCATCGGAAGACTCCACCAGCGCTGCCAATCGAGCCTGCTGGGCGTTGACTCGGCGTTGCTCGGTCACGTCGAATAAGACCAACAGCACCTTGTCCGATTTTGTATTCGCCGAGCCCGCAAGTGGTTGGGAGTTGATGACATAGCTACGCCGAGTCTCGGGTGTGACACCGATCTCTATTTCACACCCATCCGTTGGCTGCGACAGGGCGAACGTCTCTGCGATCAGTTTCTGAAAATGTTTCGAATGCGCCGGGCTATTAGGCAAGTCCAGAATCGATCGTCCTCGCGTCTCCTGCCAATCCCATTGCACCAGCCCTAAGAACGTCGAATTACACCAAAGCAACCGTTGCCGAGCATCGATGATCAGCAACGGTGTTTGGATTGTCTCGAGAATCTGCGGGGTGTGGTCTTGCCACCACTCCGCAGTGAGTGAATCTGGCATTGAGTTCTCGCATTGCTCGTCATGACTCTGGAGGTGACGATCCCCACTCAGTTGGATTCAGCAGGCAAATTGACAGGGTGCTTGTTGAACCGGATGCCCATCGTATCTCATTCGGTAGCTCATCATCCACCCCAACTACCTGGCAGAAAGCAAACGCTTGGAGGCAACTTCGGCAGCAGTCTTACGCAGGCTCGCGAACACATCCGACTCTGTTGCTCGAGTGTCACAACTCAGGTCAAATGTCATCGGGCGACTACGTTCGGGAAGTCATCTGCGGATCGACTCGATATTCCTCGTAGTTGCGACTCTGCACGCTTGGGGGAGTGGTGCCGGGGGCGGTCTCATCTTTTTTTGAGTGTTCCGCCAACTCCTTGGCTTCCTCCACCTCGGCTCTGTCCGCTTGGCGATTGAGTTGGATGTAATGAAAACCTGCGAATGTCAGAACCACACCTGATAAGATGGTGCCAAGTGCCACAAACGCCCATCCACTCATCAACTCGGGCATTAACAAGTAGAGCAGCCAGGTACCGCTCCAGATGACCAGCATCGCGCCAATTGCAATATACCGGACCGCCGTACCATTGTTTTCTTTTTCATGATCTCGATTTGTTTTTGAGTGAATCATTGGATATCTCACTTCAAGTTTGAGTTGATGTTGGTGAATGTCTGACTCTTAAGCAAACAACGTTCCAATCGGTCGACCTTAAACACTCGATATCCAACGATGTGAGAAGGCCCAATGGGGTTTGCGCCCGTAACCTACGTGGCGAAAACAACTTACGGATTAAATTATCAACAAAGCTTGTCGCGGTTTTCCGGTCATCGGCACTTGGAATTCATCGAGTCTTCACGGAGGCCAGACATGCCAGTTCACAGACCACAATGATTGGATCTCGACCAACGGAACCGCTCAACGCAATGCGGTTCTGCGAGGGTGATATCAAGGCGGTTTGTACAGATTCTGCTAAAAATCCGGCGTTTTTTGGGTGACTGGCAGAGGTTGTCGTCACATCAATTTTATCTGCCAATCCCAGGTGAAAACGCGATTCTTGGGCTTCCCCGGCTATCACACGGGCCTTGAGATCAGCGATCAAGTTCGGGGCGGACTCCTCAGTTGGCATTCCCTTTGCTTTACGTTTCTGTCGAATGAAATTTGCCCAGAACAGTGACGCCCTTTATGTGACGGCGTCAGGGGCGATCAGAAAGTTTTAAAGGGAGATCAACACATGGGTTTGGAAACAAAATCTGACCTTCGCAAGGAAACTGTCGAAGGTCTGCAGAAGCTGATCCGTTATAACATTGACTCTTACAAGGGTTTTCGCGAAGCCGCCGATGAGGTTGAAGATCAACGACTGAAATCGTTGTTCACGGCGATCGCTCAAGAACGGTCGGACTTCGCGACGGAGCTTCAGAACTTTGTCGAATGGAATGGTCAAGAAGCCGAGGACGATGGCTCTGTTATGGCGGCCATGCACCGGGTGTGGATTGACGTTCGTGCCTTGTTCAGCGATGGCGATTCCTACGCGATTCTCGCCGAAGCCGAGCGTGGCGAAGACGAGATCAAAGAAGCCTACGAGGAAGTCCTCAAGGAAACGGCCGGAAGTGCAATGAATGACGTGCTGCAAGCCCAATATGTGAATGTCAAGAAGCAGCACGACCAAATCCGCGACCTCCGCGATGCGTTCAAAGCTGCGAAGTAGAGACGACCGCGAAGACTGACGAAATCTTTAAACGGCCATCGGATTCGAATCCGGTGGCCGTTTTTGTTGGTCCATTCACTCTGGGACGACAGATTTCGGGGGAATTTTGGATCGATCGGCCGCATACTGAATGCTTTCAAAACCTGCCGCCCGACACGCGTCATCGACGCGAACCCAATCTTCAGCGACAATATCGCCACCGACGTCCAAGATAACGGGGCTATCCGCCGCGATTTCGCCGAGACTCTCGAGTGCTGCTTCCAACTCGGCCAAATCCTGAAACTCACGTTGATTCAGTTCGACAAATGTGCCATCTCCGCTCGGGCTGGGATACAGCGTTAACCAAAGTTCCGTCACCGTCGGGTCCGGTTCGGCCGGGGGATTGAGATCGACGGTTTCCGTGCTTCCTCGTGAAAGATCAATACCCAACAGTGATTCGGGTCGGTGTCCCAGAGAAGCACAAACGAAGAAGATCAGTAGCAAAAACACGACATCAATCATTGGTGTCATTGCCTGATCGGAACGGATCGTGCGATCTCGACGAGAATTGGGGACACGCATTTTCGGGGGCACTCCATGACTCGGCTCATGCAAGCTGTCGCTAATTTCACTTCAACATGACGGCGTACTTGAAGGTGACGCCGAACTTCGCACAGACCGCCATGATTGGTTCGACGAATCGAAACGGGACCGTCTTGTCGACCCGCAAATGAACCTCCAACCGTTCGCCTTGTTCTCGCTGGGCCACTTCGACCATTCGTTCCAGTTCGGCTGCATCAACGTTTTGGCCGCGAACCCGTAATTCTCGGTTTGCGGTGATCGTCACGACAAGCGGCAGCGATTGCGGATTGTCGGTCTCTTGTTGTGTGGCGACTGGCAGATCGATCGGCTCAGCGTTGTCACTCCGCACGAAATGACTGGCGACGAGGAAGAAAATGATCAGCAGGAAAACGATGTCGATCAGCGGAGTCACATTGAACCGCAAACTCGTCCGCGATTGACGTGAGGGAATCCGCATAACTGAAGGACCGGGCAAAATCGTCGATAGGTCGGGCGATTAAACGACAATGGCTGTGATGGTCACGTGGATTCGCCAGATCGCCGACGTTGAGCGGCGGTTCGGCGACGCTGCACGAGTTGCCGGCGATAGTCGGCAAAGACTTGCTCGGCGGTCAGGGAACTCTCCGCCACCAGTTCGTCGATTCGGTTTCGGAAGAACGCGAAGGCCGCGAATGCGGGCACAGCCACACTCAACCCAAGAAGCGTGGTGACCAATGCCTTGTAGATTCCTGGCGCTAATTCCGAAACCTGCGGATTGGATTTGGCTTCGAATTCCAGAAACGCGTTGATCATCCCCCAAACGGTTCCCAGCAACCCCAACATCGGAGCGAGTGTGCCGATCACATTGAGATATTCAATCTTTCGAAACAGTCGAGCCGACTGCTCGGTCGCGGAATCTTCCATGGCTTTCTCGATCGAAGAATAGTCGATCTCCGCCTCGGAAACTCCCGCGGCAATCACATTCCCAAGAAAGCTTGGGTTCTCGTGACAGGCCTGTTTGGCCTCCTCGAATTGTCCCCGTAAGATCAAGTTATGTGTATGCTCCGCCAAGCCTTTGGGCATAAGTGCGGATCGACGGATACTCAAAATATGTTCCACGACCAACGCCACGGTCGCGACGCTTAACCCGACGATGATCACTCCCACCAAGCCACCGGCGCGGAACAATTCCCGCAGATCGAGTTCACCATCGTTCGCGGGACCGGCAGCCGTCGTGTTCACGCTGCTCTCTTGAGCATACGCGACCCCACCCATCCAAACGAGGGCCAACGCAAAAGCCAGGAACAGACGTTTCCAAGGCAACTGACAAACCACATTCCAACGCATTCCATGCACTTTCTGAAGCCATGTCCGTTCGACCAAGTTTCGTTCTCGTGTCGCGACCGACGCTGTAAAACCATACGGAAACGCCAGCGTTTTGGCGAGACACGTGCACTCAACGTAATCTCAGAACAAATTCGCAATCCGTTCGAGTCGAAAACTTCAGACTCGCAGGAGATCCGCGTGGGATACGCCCGGCCAAACGATAACTGCTGACGCCTCGGATTCAAAGCCGAGTTTCCAAATCGACCGGGATTCAGTCCTGTGAGTCCGGTTTGACGAATCGGTAGCCGGTCCCGCGGACGGAAAGAATGTATCGCGGGTCGGCAGGATTCGGCTCAAGCATTTTTCGAAGACGAAGGACAAAGTTGTCAATCGTCCGCGTCGCGAGTTCTTCGGATTCGCCCCACACATCTTTGAGGATTCGCGAACGGCTCAACACGTGTCCTTCATGTCGAATGAAATAATCCAATAGCTCGGCCTCGCGGCCAGTGAGTTCGTAAACAGCGTCGCCGACCGCGAGCGTGAAGCGGCCCAGGTCGAATCGGACATCACCGAATTCGAAGACCTGATCCTGTGTGTTCTTCGATGGCTGTTCGGTTGGTGGCTCAGGACGATGCTGTCGCTGATTGACTAAATTACGAACTCGGCTAAGCAATTCGCGGAGATCGAACGGTTTGGTGAGGTACTGATTTGTCCCGGCATCGAAGGCCGCGGATCGATCTTCACTGAGTGACCGTGCGCTGAGGACCAAAATCGGCAGGTTCGGTTGCAAAGACCGAATGCGACGACATGCCTCGTAGCCGCTCATGCCCGGCAACATCAGGTCGAGCACAATCACATCAAAATCCGCAGGAGATTCCTCTTGTTCGAACAATTCAACGGCCGACCGCCCATCCGCGACGTGAGTGACTTCGTAACCTTCCTGTTCGAAGTTGAATTTCAACCCCGTCGCCATTGCTATTTCGTCTTCGACAATCAGGATTTTCACTCGACTGTTCTCCCCGGAAGATCGACTTCAAAAACGGTGCCGACTTGCTGAGGACCTTCGCGAACTTGGATTCGCCCTTTGAGAAATCCGACCAGTGTCTTCACAATATATAGCCCTAAACCGGTTCCCTTTTGCTTGCGTTCCAACTCGTTCCCGACCCGGAAGAAGATGTGAAAGATTTTCTTCCGCAGGTTCACTGGAATGCCAGTCCCGTTGTCGATGATTCGCACAACCACTCGATCCCGGCCACGCATGAACGCTTCTACGACAATTTTCGGCGGAGTTCCGGCATATTTGATGGCGTTATCGAGCAGGTTGGAAAAAATGGTTTCCAACAGAAGCCGTTTTCCATGGAAGACGCAATTCTCAAGTTGATACTCCATCACCTCGTCACTCTCGACTTTGTGCCGAACACAAGCCGTTTCGGCGGTTTGCCTAAGGAACTCGGGCACGTCAATATCTTCCGGTTCGGATTCGCGTCCCAATTCATCGAGCCGACCGACTTCAAGCAGGTGGCTAATCAACTGGTCCAAACGCAGTAGCTCCCCTTCCATGACATTGTAAAAGGAGTTCCGCTGATCTTCATCGAGTTCGCGAATTTGCAAAGTTTCAAGATATAACCGCAGGGACGCGATCGGCGTTTTGAGTTCGTGGGTCACGCTGTCCACAAAATTCGCTTGCTGCTGGCTGACGCGAACTTCTTTGATCGTCAGCACCATGTAGAACGTCAGCCCGACCAGAACAACCGCAAATGCCACCGTGCCAATCGTAAGAACCGGCCATTCCTGAAAACTCGCCGCCAACACAATCCAACCAATCATCAACGCAATGTTCAGCATCATCAGCGAGATGCTGATGGTGATCGGCCAATGAAGTGTGCGGCGTTTTCGTCTTAGCGGAGGCATGTCAGACAACCGGACGCAATTCCAGTGAGGGTTGTTGAGAGGAGTGAGCGGCGTTTATCGCGTGACTCATTTTAACAGCCAAGATTTATCGGAAAACATTAGCAGGGTAAAAATTCTAGGACCGCCGATGCGAAAAATGCGTGTTGCCACGAATTTGCATCACGTTCACCACATCCGACTAATCGCAATGAGTTGACCGAGTGTTCGTCAAGAACTCCTCAGAACATGATGCCCGACCACAACAAGTGTGCTAGACTTACGTGGTTGGATTGGGTTCGCGAAGTCAATTCTCAAATGATCCCGAAGGATTCGTGTGGATGCCCAAGCTCAGGACGAACTGGGCGAAACAGAATTGTAAACGGCTCTCGCACGTCACGTTGCGGAAAATGAGTGCTCAATGATTCACGTGCAGAACTTGACCAAACGGTTCGCCGACCCGTCGGCCACAGTGAATGCGGTGGACGGTGTCAGTTTCGACGTTCGACCCGGCGAAATTTTTGGGTTACTCGGTCCAAACGGAGCCGGGAAGACAACGTGCTTGCGGATTCTCAGTACGGTTCTGAAGCCCACGAGCGGGCTCGCCGAGGTGGCTAACTACAACGTCGCAACGCATCCGGCCGAGGTGCGTGCGAACATCGGCTTTCTGTCAGGCAACACGGGAATTTACGACCGAATGACCGCCTACGAAATGGTGGAGTACTTTGGTCGACTCTACGGCTTGGATGACGAAACGCTCCAAGAGCGGATCGATACCATCTTCGACACGCTGCAAATCCATGACTTCTCGGATGTGCTCGGTTCAAAGATGTCGACCGGCATGAAGCAGAAAGTTTCCATCGCCCGCACAATCATCCACGACCCACCCGTGCTGATTTTCGACGAACCGACATTAGGGTTGGATATCCTTGTGGCACGGAATGTTCTCGAGCAAATCGCGAAACTGCGTGAGCAGGGCAAGTGCATCATTTTCTCGACGCATATCATGCGTGAGGTGGAGAAGCTTTGTGATCGCATTGCGATTATTCATCGTGGGCGAATTCTCGCGATTGGCACGAAAGAGGAACTCGAAGAGCAACACCACGAACAGGATGTGGAAGAGTTGTTCTTCGACCTCATCACTGAGCACGACCGGGCCAAAGCGTTAGCCGAGTAATGCGAATTGCGGAAAACCAGACGGACGCGAAATTGGAATAAAGGGTAGGATCGACTAATGCGTTGGAAGAACATTCGCTTGATCTTCACCCGCGAGGTTCGCGATCAATTGCGAGACCGGCGGACGTTGTTCATGGTCGCCGTGCTGCCGATCCTGCTGTATCCGGCGTTGGGGTTGGGCATGGTGCAGATGATGCTCCTGTTCAACGTCCAAGCGCGGACAGTGGTCGTCCTCGGCGCCGATGATTTGCCGACCACTCCCTCATTGCGTCTCATCCAAAAAGGCAATTTCAACGCCCGGTATTTCGACTCCCCTGGTGAAGTCGAGACTCTACGGGTGATTGCCGATCCCGACGATACTGAATCGCTGAAGCACAAGGACCGTTTAGACGGCATCCTGGCCAGCGAGTCAAAGATTCGCAAACTCGTCAATCAGATTTGGCAGCTTGACGAAGAAAAAATCGCGTGGATCAAAGAGCGTCACCCGGCTGGCGATGTGTTTCCCAAACAGAAGGAGATGCAACAACTCAAGGACGAATTGGCGGAAACGACTGCCGGTGCGGATGTGGTGCTCCTGGTTCCGAAGGATTTCGCTGAGCATATCCACGACTTAAATCGGAAGATTGCAGCGCGAGAAACGATTGATCTCGATTCCAGCGAACGGCCGTATGTGATCAAGAATAGCGCGGATGAAAAGTCGATGGTGGCCGCCCGTCGTGTGCAGGGGATTCTCGATCGTTGGGAAGATGCCGTCCTGCAACATCGACTCCAAGAAGCATCGTTACCTCAATCACTTCCGCAACCGGTGAACCCGATCCAAGTTGATCTGGCGGAGGATAAACAGCGGTCCGCATTTGTGTGGAGTCAATTCTTCCCGGCGATCTTGGTCATCATGGCGGTGACGGGGGCGTTCTACCCGTCGGTCGATTTGGCTGCTGGCGAAAAAGAACGGGGAACGATGGAAACCCTGCTGATCAGTCCCGCCGCTCGCAGCGAAATCGTGATTGGCAAGTTTCTGACCGTCCTATTGTTTAGCATGGCAACAGCATTGTTAAATCTGGCGAGTATGGGCTTCACGAGTCGCTATATGGCCTCGGTCGCTCAAGACGGCATGATGGAGAAACTCGGGAATCTCGCCCCGCCCTCCGCCGCAGCGATCATTTGGATGATCGTTCTCCTGATCCCGTTGGCCAGCCTGTTTAGTGCTCTATGCCTAGCATTAGCGACGTTCGCACGCAGCACCAAAGAAGGGCAATATTACCTAACGCCATTGCTGCTTGTGACGATGGGGCTCACGGTATTCTGTTTGTCACCGGGTGTCGAAATTTCCCCGCTGCATGTTTTTCTGCCGATTGTGGGCGTCGCGCTACTGTTGAAAGAGGTTCTCGCAGACCCCACCAGCACACTCGCGCTGACGTATGCGTTGCCGGTTCTTATGGGAAGCATCGGTTACAGCTTGCTGGCTCTGTGGTGGGCGATCGAGCAATTCTCGAAAGAGAACGTCCTGTTCCGCGAAGCCGAGCGTTTCGATTTGCGATTGTGGGTGCAGCACCTTTTCCGCGACAAAGAAGCCACACCGTCATTTGTGGAAGCATTTTGCTGCTTCGGGCTGATCATGATGTTGCAGTTCTTCTCGATGCAATACATGCAACAAGCGGCTGTGGCGAGTGCGCAAGACCCCACCGGCGTGAAGGGGTTGCAACAGTTGCTCGTTCAGCAAATCGCACTCATCGCAACGCCGGCATTGTTGATGGGGGTGTTGTTCACAACCGACTTCCGACGCACATTTCGGTTAAGGATGCCATCGTGGTCGGTGTTAGGCGTCGCGGCGATACTGCCATTCTTCTTGCATCCGCTCGTCAAGGAGATGATGACCCTGCTCGAGCCGTTCTTCCCGCCATTGCCACCCGGCGTGGTCCGTGTGATGAAGACAATGTCGAGTGATCAACAACCGTTGTGGCTACTCTTGCTTGCGTTTGCCGCGACTCCCGCGATCTGTGAGGAAATCGCTTTCCGCGGGTTCATTCTGAGTGGATTGAGTCGCACTCGCCGTATCGGACTAGCGACCGCGTTGTCCGCGATTGCATTCGGCATGATACACATGATCCCTCAGCAAGTCTTCTATACCTCGCTTATGGGCTTGGTTCTCGGGTTGATCGCCTTCCGCGGGGGAAGCCTTTTGCCACCAATTGCGTTTCACTTCATTTTCAACGCATTAAATGTCGTGCTCAATCGATATGCGGCCCAGGAAAATGTCATCGCAACTTTGGAAGGCCCAGTGTTGAATTGGTTCTTCGCGTGTGAGGATGGTGGCGTCACCTACCGCTGGCCGTTGCTGACGGTTGCTGCAATCGGGGCTTCTTTGGGAATTTATTGGTTGATTTCCAAGCGATCTGACCCACGTGCGCTGCCTGTGATCAACGACCCGTTCGCAGCAGATCCATCCCAGAAACCGATGGAGCGTTCTGCAGTCGGCGTTTCCTAAAGAGGAAAACTGTCGTCAGTCTCGGGGAAGGGGCACGACTCTCGCATATACGGAAATCCTGTATCATACGGACCACCGCGAGACAGACGCCGCGACCGTCCGAGACAAACTGCTGGAGAAATGGTATTCGATGGAACCGATCCGAGTCCAATTTCGTTGGGTTTTTCCGCCCAACGGGTCGCCAATCGAGAATGCCGTTGTCACGTTTGAAAAAAATCGTCTAACCGATTTGGTCGCGAATCGAGCGGTGCGAGATACACCTCGGCGTCTCAACGCGGCACTAATCGCAGGTGTTGTGAACGCTCACACCCATCTCGAATTCAGTGACCTCCAACAGCCGCTTGTGGTTTCGAGTCCATTCACCGCTTGGATACGCGTTCTACTTCAACATCGGCGAACCCGAAATGTGGCCGTCGCGGAGACGATCGCCACGGGTTTGCAAGAAGTCACGCGAAATGGCACAACCCTCGTCGGAGAAATCAACACAACCGGTGATCAACCGGCGTACCACACATCCGAAGCCCGTTGCGTGGTGTTTCGAGAGCTGATTGGTCTGTCCCCCGAGACAATCTCGGACCAACTCCAAATCGCTAGAGATCATCTCGAGTTGGCCGATGACAACGGGCGTTTCCTTCCCGCCCTCAGTCCACACGCTCCGTACAGTGTCCATCCGACTCTGCTCGAAGAAATCGTACAAATCTCAGGGGACGCGTCTGCACCGATCGCGATGCATCTTGCGGAGACACTTGCCGAACGGGATTTATTAGAGAACGGAACTGGCGAATTCAGAACGATGCTCGAAGAGTTCGGTATTTTCTCATCCGAGCTGTTCGGCGGGCGACGTCCCTTGGATGAACTCCGCACACTCGCTCAAGCTGAGCGGGCTTTAGTTATCCATGGCAACTATCTGGATGACGATGAAATCGAATTTCTGACTGGTCAACTGCAGATGTCGGTCGTGTACTGTCCACGAACACACGCCTACTTTGGTCACCAACATCACCCCTGGCGAACACTCATTGACCGTGGGGTGCGTGTCGCGCTGGGCACAGACAGCCGAGCGTCCAATCCAGATTTGAGCGTCTGGGAGGAGGCCAAGTTTCTCCGCAGGCAGCATCCGGACTTTCCGCCACAACAGCTACTTCAAATGGCGACAATCAATGGAGAAGCCGCATTGCTCGGCGAAGACGCCATCCTCCCAGAACTCGAAGGTCGGACAGTCGATGATCTCAGTGTGATCGAATTGCCCCACCAAGAGAGTCGTGACCCATACGGATTACTATTCCACCCAAGCAGCCGATGTCGTTCGCTAAGTGCTGTTCTCAAATCCGTGGTGAACGATCAAGCTCAATAGCTTGGTGGCCCCGTGGGAACGGGTGTGTCGACCAATTTCCATAGCCCATCCGCTTGCCGGCGGGTGCGGATTCGATAGGACGGCAAGTAGAACTCGACGACACGCCACTTCCCGTCTTCACGCTCCGCCGTGTACCGACAACGCCCTTCGAATACACCGACCGCTCGGAATGCCACAACTCCCGTCGCCTGGTCTCCATCTGAGTTGCAAGTGCAATCCGTGATATACGAAGGACGAATCACGGAGGCATACGCGGGTTTACCGTCACCGTACACCGCTTCGACGATATCATCCTTCTTCGCGCCAAATGGGCCGGTATATCGGAATTCGTCGAGAGCTGTTGGTGCAGTCTGAGCGACCAAACTCGGATCGTAGGCTAGCAATAAGAGCGTCAGCTTCTGATCGTCGATGTCAGACAACAGCGTCGGCGGATGCCTAAGTACTTCGTCGAACTGTTCTCGCGAACAGGCCGCCGCGGAAGGGATTAACCAGGACGCCTCTGCCACACTCAAAGTTTTGGAGGTCGTCCACCCCGGAGGCGTTTTCGAAGACTCAGCCGGTACCAATTGCGAATTTTCAGTCGCTTTTGCAGATGGATCTGCTGGACGAAGCTGATCGCACCCCTGTTGTCCGAAGACAACAATGAGGATTCCCAAAGTCAACCGCTGCATGAATGAGGACCCGCGACCGATTGGCCATTTAGAAGCAATATGAATTCCAAACCTAGTGTCATTCACTCGGCTTGAACGCCGATCCGAATGAGTACGCGCGGGCAGACGCCCGGTTCACACCATAGATTATAGGTGTAAACACCATAGATCATAGGGAAGACGACGCACCGATTGAAAGCGTAAAGTGGGATTCCCAGCGAGTTTTTGATCAGCGGGATGATCGTCGCACAGCCGGTTCGGCAACTGCGGGTGACTTAATCGGGGGCCTTGGCTTCTCCTCGTCGATGGGAAACACCTGGATTTCCCATTCCGGTAGTTCCGAACCGGGATGGGTTTCCGAATCGGTCAGGCGAGCAGGTTCAATACGGTGAATCGTCTCAACTGGCGTGCTTTCCTGTGCGTCACGAATCGCCGTTGAGGTTGGTGATGGGGGCGACTGGGACGGTTCTTCCATCGGCAGTGCAACTGTGGAACCCACAGACTGCCAGGACGACCATGTCAACCATCCGGCTGTAGCCGTACATAGAACCACCAAACCGGCCACGACCAGATGGTTCTTCGGCCCACGCTTACGACGCGCCACTTCCGCTCGCTCTGTGTGGGCAGATTGACAGCGAAAAGCCGCTGGGGTTTCCTGAGTGTAGAACTTGGTCAATAGCTCATCGACTTGATCGTCGTTCCAACTTTTCCCCGTTGAAGAAGTCATGTCGAATCCACCCCTGCTTGTTCCAAGAGACGACGCAGTCGTTTCCGTGCCCGAGATAATCGCATATCCACAGCCGACGCAGTCGTTTCTAACTCATCCGCAATTTTCTGCGATGACCAGCCCAATGAGTAACGGAACACCAACACGGATCGGTCTTCGGACGACATTTCAGCCAGCGTTTGACGAACAATCGCGTGTTGCTCTTGATTGAGCAGACTTTCACTCGGAGGTTGGTTTTCGCCCGGTGTTCCATCCAGGAAATCCACCGACTTAGCCGCAATTTTTTGATGGCGAGCGAAGTCTCTGAGCCAATTCCGTCCCACACGCACCAGCCAAGATTTCACATCCCGGATGGTTGAACGGTCTTGCTGCTGCAACCGTGCGAAAACTTCCTGAACGGCGTCGTAAGCTAACTCCGACTCGTTGCAATGCGCGTAGAAAATCGCCCAAAGTTCTTTCGACAAACTGACATAGATGGACTCGACCGAAGCCGCCCCGAATTCAGTGTGTTGTTGTGTCATGTCTGATCCGATCGCCAGATCGGATCGATACCGCCGACCATCTCCAACTCGGACCTATTCGAAATTTCCGAATCTCACCGTTTAAGACGCTCGGAATTTGAAAACCTAACCAGAAAACTCAATCGATCAACAAGAATCATCCAAATCGACCGGTGATATAGTTTTCCGTTTCTTCGCGATCGGGATTCGTGAAGATTTTTTGAGTCGGACCGAACTCAATCAGTTGGCCTTCGTACAAGAACGCGGTGTAGTCGCTGGTTCGGGCGGCTTGCTGCATGCTGTGAGTCACGATGACAATCGTATACTCTTGGCGAAGTTCCGAGATCAGGTCCTCGATGGCAGCCGCGCTCTTCGGGTCGAGCGAGGAGGCCGGCTCATCCATCAAGAGCACTTCGGGACCAATGGCGATTGCGCGAGCGATACACAAACGCTGCTGCTGGCCGCCCGACAAACCCAGGGCAGATGTATGTAACCGGTTCTTGACCTCCGTCCACAGAGCGGCCTTCTTCAAAGACCACTCGACCAATTCGTCCATTTCGGACTTAGCCACCTTCATGTGTAGACGTGGGCCAAAGGCGATATTGTCGTAAATAGTTTTCGGGAAAGGATTGGGCTTTTGGAAGACCATGCCCACCCGACGCCGCAAATCGACCACGTCGGTGCGTCGGTCGAGCAAATCCAAATCATGCAGTTTCAGATGTCCTTTGGCGTGAGCACCGTCGACCGTGTCGTTCATCCGGTTGATCCACCGCAGGAACGTACTTTTTCCACAACCACTTGGCCCGATAAATGCCGTCACTCGCTTCTCGGGGATCTTCATGTGAATATTGTGTAGCACATGGAAATCGCCATACCACGCATTGAAGTCGCGGACTTCGACAGCCAACGCGAGTTCGGTTTCTTCAGTCTGCGGGGCTTGCGAGTTCGTTTTCAAGGCCTGCGACATGTTGTTGAGCGCTCCACTTCTGCGTGAAGACTCATCAACCCCGTTCGACGCTTCAACCGAACTGATCGCGGTTTGAGATGGTGAGAGCGAAGGCTTGTTCATTGGCTCGTTCGGTTGCGAAGTCGTCATCGAAAAAAACTCTTTCGGAGTTCAAGTCCGTTACCGTTACGACAAGGGCTTTTGCAATTTCTGGCGAAGAATGACCGCTGCTGCATTGAACAACAACAACACCCCTAACAGTACAATAATGCCCGATGCGGCGACATCATGAAATTCTTGAATAGCTTGACCCGACCAATAGAAGATTTGTAGCGGAAGCACCGGACTGTCACTCATTAGACTATGTGCCATCACCGTCTGAGACGTCACACCGGAAATAATGACGATCGGTGCGGCTTCGCCGATTGCCCGGCTCATTGCAATAATGGAACCGGTCATGATACCAGGAATCGCCGCGGGCAGGGTCACATTTCGGATCGTTTGCCAACGCGTCGCCCCAAGACCAAAAGCACCTTCCCGCAAGGAAAACGGCACCGAACGAAGCGCTTCCTGCGAAGCCGTAATCAAAATTGGCAGCACCACCAACATCAGGGTTAACCCGATCGCCAACACGCTGCGACCAAATGGCAATCGGAAATGGTACCAACTCGTTTCGGTCTGAAGCCCCCCGGTTTCGCCGATCCTCAGTGTTCTGGCAGCCAACTTCGGATCATCGGGCCAATTCGCGTCAGCTGCAATCACGTTTAATCTGACGCGTCGGCCACTTCCGGTGTATGCCAACATTCCGGTTTCCAGTTCCGGTGAATCTTGGGCCGAACTGGCAACGGGAATCCGCACAATTCGTGGTTCTTCGTTCAAAAACTGATAGTAGTGAGTCGCGCCAACTTCAAACGCTGGTTGATCCAAACTTCCAGCGAGACCAAACAGATTGACGAATGCCGTCAAACCGAGAATCCCGTACACAACTGACGGCACACCAGCCAAATTCGTGATGTTCAACTGAATGAAGCTTCGAAGATTCCGAAAGAACGGGGACCGTGGTTGGTATTCTTCCAGAAAGATCGCCGTCGCGACTCCCAAAGGCAATGTGCATATGGCACACACGCCGCACACAAGCAAAGTTCCCACCAAACCGGTCGCCACACCCGTTTCCGTGGGCTTCATGCTGGCTGGCGACGTAAGAAAGTCCCAGTCAAGGAAGTGCATGCCCTGAGCGAAAATCGCTCCCAGCAAGACCAGCAGGATTAGCACGGATGCCCCTGCCACGACCGTGCAGAAATACACGAACAACCGGTTCTTCCACTGTCGGACAGTGGTCGAGCGAAGAGAATCTTGGCGTTTCTGAGGATCCGAGAGAATCGCAGGTGTCATCGGTATTCCTCCCGGAACCGTCGCCGAATCAACTGACCGAGCACGGTCAGGGCAAATGTAATGATGAACAATGTCCCGGCGACCGCGTAAAGCGAATAGTACGCTGCTCCCGTGTGCTCAATATCCCCTTTGGCTGCCCGCACCATGAATCCCGTCATCGTTTCAATTTGGTCACGTGGGTCGAACGTCACTTGGGGAAGCTGTCCGGCGGCCAACGCCACGATCATCGTTTCACCCATCGCCCGAGCGAACGCGAGCAACGTGGCTGAGATCAATCCGGACAACGCCGCAGGTAATACGACACGCACGGAGACATCGAGTTTCGTCCCCCCCAAACCGTAGGCTCCTTCTCGCAAACTACGAGGGACGGATTGCAATGCGTCTTCGGTCAGTGATGTCACAATGGGCAGACAAAGAATCCCAACTGCAATTCCGGCACTAGCGGCGTTGAACCCGTTGAATGATGGGTCAATCTTCTGCAGGATCATTGGTGTGATAAACGTCAGTGCGAAGAAACCATACACCACGGTGGGAATGCCGGCGAGGACTTCGAGCGTTGGTTTCAGAACCGAACGAAGTTTTCGCGGGGCGTATTCGCTGAGGTAAATCGCGGTCACCAGTCCGAGTGGCAACGCAACCGCCATCGCGATGAGCGTCACCAACAACGAACCGCAAATGAGCGGCCAAATGCCGTAGTTGTCGTCTGAGCCAATCAAAACCGGCCACTTGGCGGTGAAGAAGAACTCGCTCACCGTGACTTCGGGCATTCGGAAGAAATGCACGCTCTGCGCGAAGAGAATCCCAATGATGGCGACCGTTGTGAGAACGGAAAATGCGGCCGCCCCCACCAACCCGGTCAAGACACCGGTTTCACGCCATCGCCGGGCCTGACGTGCCCGCAGAATTGCCGGCTGATATTCTGCTTTTCGGAGCGGTACTTCGTAAGCCATCGAGCCAATCGTACGTCACATAGAGTCACATCGGTCGGAAAAAGAGTTCGAGAGTGGCAACACTCAAAGACGCATGCCACTCTCAAATTCAAACTCAGCAAGCGACCGATCCGTTAGTCGAGTTCGGTGACCAGATTCTCTTCTTGATAGATATCCGTCACCGAACCTTTGCGTTTTTCGCCAGCTTCGGTCAAGTAGTGTGTCCCCACCTTTTTGCCGTTCACGTGCTTCGTCGCGGATTCATAAACCGTTTTTGGAAGTGGCACATAGAAGACTTCTTTTGCCATCTCGGCAGCGTGATCGAGGTAGAATTTGACGAACAACTTAACTTCCGGACGATCCATCGACGCCTTTTTGACGTAGATGAACAGCGGACGACTAAACGGAGCGTATTCACCGCTTTCAATAGTGGCGGCTGATGGCAACACGGCTTCTTTCGTTTCCGGATTCACCACAGCGAGGGCTTTGAGTGAGTCTTCGTTGTTGAAGTAGTAGGAAGCCCCAAAGAATCCAATCGCCGATTTATTGCCTTTCACGCCGTTAACGAGGGTGTTGTCATCGGCACTGGGTGAGAAGTCGCTTCGCATTTTGGCATCTTCGAGAACAACCTCATTAAAGTAGTCAAATGTTCCTGACTCAGTTCCGGGAGCGTAGATTTTCAGTTCTTCGTCCGGCCAATCTTCGTTGACGTCCTTCCATGTCTTCGGTGCGGTCTCAGCACTGAAGATGGTCTTGAGTTGTTCCACGGTGATTTCGTCAGCCCAATCGTTCTGCGTATTGACGACGATCGTTAACCCGTCATACGCCACTGGAATCTCAATGAACTCAACGTTGTTTTCCTGGCAGAGTTTGAATTCCGATTCCTTGATCGGACGAGAAGCGTTCGAGACATCCGTTTCGCCAGCGGAGAAACGTTTGAAACCATCCCCCGTTCCGGTGATGCTCAACTTGATGTTGACGTTCTTGTATTCTTTGTTGAACTGCTCTTTGGCAACACCACTGATCGGGGCAACGGTGCTGGAGCCATCAATGGTGATTTCACCTTTGAGAGCTTCGCCGATCGCGCTGGCGTCACCGTTTTCTTCATCAGTTTGATTGCTACCGCCACAACCAATCGCGAGCAGAACCAATGTTGTGCCGAGCAATTTACCGGCCCAGTTGAGCGTGTTCGGGAGTTTCATCGCTGTTTTTCCGTGTGGTGT
Source organism: Thalassoroseus pseudoceratinae (assembly GCF_011634775.1). NCBI lineage: Bacteria > Pseudomonadati > Planctomycetota > Planctomycetia > Planctomycetales > Planctomycetaceae > Thalassoroseus > Thalassoroseus pseudoceratinae. The sequence goes on along the minus strand of NZ_JAALXT010000003.1, from coordinate 861,982 downwards.
AGGATTTTAACCAGTGTTCGGGGCGACTGGTTCTTCTTTGACTTCAGTTCGACGATCGACAGACTATCGGTTGCCGAAGATTATTCAATGGACGAATTGTTAAGATTTGATGAGCTTTTCGGCCGACACGGGCTCAAGATTTCCGGCGGCGTCGAATCGCATTGGTGTCGGTCTGTCAATCAACTCCAGATCGTCACGATTCAAAAGTTCATCCGCGTAGGCTTCGCTGACCCAAACATTCTCGAGGTGCAAGGTATCGTAAATCCGCATGACTTTTGCCTCATGCGGTTCGACAAGTCCGATGGTTTGCAACGCGTGTTCGAGCGTCTCGCGTTCGGTTTCCCAAGCCAACGGGACCATCGCCGCGGTTGGATGCCCACCGGTGATCGCGTTGATCCGGGTGATATTCCAGTCCACACGAGACAACGCTCTCTGACTGGCAAATTCGGCGATTCCAATTCCAGTCCCGTTGCCGTGCGTACCGTCCGACAAGTCTCGAACGAAAATCCGCTTGATTCGCGTGTCATCGCCTTCGGTCGCGGCGTGGTCGTTGAACTTTCGGCCCACGATATTCGTGTCCATGCCAGTTCCAGAGATATCTTTGCCAATCCGTTCCACAATCAGCAAATCCGCCTCACGGAAAGGAAGTTGAGGCATCCATTCACGAGCCAACTTCAGAAGCTCGATCTCACGAGTCAGAAAGTCGTCGGGAGCGACGGCCTCCAGTCGGCCGGTTTCGTCGAATGCATTCTCAACGATCGCCAATCCGCCGATGACGCCACACTTTTCCAATACGACATCCGAGACTGACTGAATAATCTCCATAAAACTGTAGGCTTGGATCGCCCGATGGTAAATCTTCGCTCCCTCGTGCTTGCCGAGACCAATCAGCATCATCTTGTGCAATCCGGACTCGATCTCACCTACGAATCCGGTATGGGGTTTGATCCGTCCGCAGATGAAGACATGATCGGCTTCGTAGGCGTGGCGATCAAAATGAACGGGAATGCCTTGCGGCGTCCGATCGACAATCACGGTCTCCATCGAGGCACGGATTTCCGTCCCCAAAAAATCCTCGGTGATGCCGTAACCTGTTAGAATTGAGGTTTGCCCAGCGACTGTTCCTCCGCCATGGCTTCCCATCGCGGGAACAATGAAGGGTTTCGCACCGAGATTTTGAAAATGTCGAACAATGGTCCGCAATATGCAGTCGATATTGGCGATTCCTCGACTACCGGCTGGAATCGCGACCGTCTGTCCCGGCGATATAACCCGTGAAAGACCGAGGGTTTGAAGTTGCCGATCAGTCTCTGCCTCCACGTTATCCACCCGAGTTGCGGTGAATTTTTGGCGGACTTGTCGCATAGAAGGGAATAACATACGCCACCATGGAGTGAGAACGGCCACGTTCAGTTTAGATGGGACCAACACCGATCGCTACTCCGTCGGCGTATTGTTTCCGAATGCGTTGCCACAGAGAAAGAAAATCAGCCATGCCTCGTCACAGCCACACACGCGACGATCCTGCCGTCATTGTTCGGCCGGGTCTCGAAATCCCGACCTCGGAATTCGAACTGAATTACGTCCGGAGTTCCGGCCCCGGCGGTCAGAACGTCAACAAAGTGAACACCAAAGTGCAACTGCGTTGGCCAGTCAGTGAATCGGAAAGTCTGCCGGAACGTATCCGCGAGCGTTTCGTGCAACAATGGCGGTCTCGGATGACCAACGACGGTGAACTCATCATTGCGAGCGAACGGTATCGTGATCAAGCGAGAAATGTCGGCGACTGCTACGACAAACTCAGCGAGATGATCGACGGCGTCGTCGATCCCCCGAAGAAACGGAAACGAACCCGACCCTCCCGCGGCGCGAAAGAGCGGCGACTCAAGGCGAAGAAACAACGGTCGCAACGCAAATCACTTCGGCAAAACCCAAAGCTGTCAGACTGACTGCGACATCATCAAGAGACGGTGTCAGCCAGAGGAGATAGGACGGCACCCGGTTCATCCTCGACTGATCTTGCCCAAACCACCCGATTCCCACTATCTTCCGATCATTGCACCGAACGATGATTCTCAGGCGGGGAATTTTGATGGCGATGACACGGATGATGCATCGGATTGGCTACGCAATGACGGCGATTGCCGGCTTCGCAGCCGCGGTTTTCATCAACCATCGAGCGGACTTGTCGCAACCGACGGTCACCGAGTTGGTCGCGACCGAAGCGGCAGTTGCCCAGGCGATTGAGGTACCTGCGAACCAAGAGGAACTTCCCGAAGTCGAGGACGTTGCCCTAACGTCGGAGGCTCGCTGGGAGACGGTTGCCAGTTCTCAGTCGGGCTCGATCGTCATGGCTCAGGCGTCGCCTTCGTTTCCAGCTCCACGATTGGCTCCCACGCCGATTCCACCGGAACACTTGGTTCCGCCACCACATGGTGAGCCAAAGACGATCGACCAGCCCTCGCCGTTCGACGAACTCCTTCAGCAGGAAATCGATGAACCAACGTCCGCCGAGCTAGAAGTTTGGCGATCAGAATTAAAAGACTTGCCCATCGACGCTGCACGGGAGATCTTGAAACTGCGGCGGTCGATCGATTTCTCTCCCGCCGCTCCGAAGGACAACGCTGATCTCCCCTTCCCGTCGTCCCCGCCCCCCGATCCATTGTTCCTGCCGGAACCGCCGCGAAGCTTATCTAGCGTGACCCAAGCGGCACCGTTGGAATCGGCCAATGTCATCGAAAAGAGTCTGCACGACTTGCGTCTTGCTCATCGTGTCGTCGCGAACAATATCGCCAATTCGCTCACCCCCGGTTTCAAACGTCTGGAGTTGATCTGGCGAGATGCCGCCTACCAGTCACCGTCGGCCAATGTCTACCTCGGAGCCGGAAGCTCGTTGACGGAAACCCGAGTCGATTTTTCCAACGGGGAACTCGAGAAATCGTCCTCACCTTGGAACGTGGCGATCGAGGGAGCGGGATGGTTTCAAGTGCAATATGGCGAGGAAATTTGCGTCACACGCAGCGGTCGATTTTCGATCCACGATGGTCTATTGGGCGTGCGGATTGGCAGTGCGTTTTGGCATCTGGAACCCCGCGTGCACGTCCCAAGTGATGACGTTGAACTCGTCATTCAGCCCGACGGAACCGTGCACGCAAGTGGAAACACGCCGGAAGAAACTTCATCCGCTTTCGGTCGAATCCAGTTGGTATCCGTTCCTACCGATTCACTGACTCCATTGGGACAATCGCTGTATGTGTCTAACACCGCTCGGCCAATTGTGGCAGGCGATTCTGTGACGGATACGGTGGGGCAACTCCGCCAAGGATTTCGTGAACGCTCCAATGTCGACTTCCAAACGGAGATTGACGGACTCAAACGCTTAGAAACACATATTCAACGGTTGCAACAGATCGTGAATGGCCTCGCCGCCAATGACGATCCGCTCAACTTGTCTCGCGCTCAGCATTCGCGAAAGACGGACAAACCACGTCCCGCATCCCACACTGATTCGCTGCCGCCTGCGATCGCCGAATGATGAGGTTACTCGTCTTCATCGTTTGGCATACGTGGCGTTAGCGTGATGTCCAAACCGATGAACGTTGTCCCAATTTCCCACTCGTCGCGGTTCCAGTCCGTGATGACCCGTTTGGCTTCGAGCCGGTCAAGCATTTGCTCGGTATACATCGGAACTTTGTCTTCGAATTCTTGGAGGAAGTTGAGTTTTCGCCCCAGCAAATTCAGCATGCCGCTGATGGCCCCGCCGCCGTTTTTGTTGATCAACTCCTTCCCCTCGGGCGAACCGGCGTCTGGTCCTTTGAAAGTGAGCGAAAACGACCGGGCCGTCTTTCCCACATTGGCGAAGATTCCGTCCCCCAAGCCGATGTAGTCCACATGCATGATCCGCACGGCACCGTCGTAGATTCGGGCCCCTTTGTAGATGTCGTCGAGATCGGTCTCGATGAAGTCCGACTTCAACGCCAAGTTGATCGCCTTATTGAGATTCTGCATCGCCTTTTTCTCGCCGAGTTCCACTGGCGAGATGGATAATTCCAGGTCGGCGATCCCACCGGCTTTCCGAGCCGTCACTGTCCCATCGCTTCCCGCAGGAACGGAGATCGCGAAATCGACGTCGTCCACGGACTCCGAACTATCCTGCGATTTTCGCTTAGGCATGGTCATTCCTCTATCTCTGCGAGTCAGTCAACGGGATGGGATTTTGCTGAAACAAAGTTTCATCGGATTGTACCACCGCACGAAAAATTCGCTATCATCGGCGACGTTGGAAATCCCTCTTCACCTGACGCATTCGCACGCAAGGACGGAGCATCGAACATGACGGGTCAACAAACACGAATCGCCTGGGCATTCCTCGCGGTGGCACTCATCGGATTGATCTGGAGTAGCACCGCCCCGTTTGCCCAGCAAACACAATCGTCCGATCGGCAAGAAGTTGCTGAGCCAGTTTCGCCGGAGACTCTCATCCCACAAGGCTCGGTCTTATTTGCTCAATGTGACGGCAGTGCGGCCCACCAGGACGTTCTAAAAGCCACCGCAGCTTACCGTGCCTTCGAAAAATCGGGGCTGTTGCCAACCGTGCGAAAAGCCGTTGTTGATGTGCTTCTCAGTGCAGGCCCGGCAGCTGGTCCGGTGCTGCGATCGCTTCGACAAGTGGAGCAGAACGGTTTGTCGTTTGGGGTTTCGCTTCCCAAACCCGGCCAACCACCGATTCCCAGTTTAACGATTGTCCTCCATCAAGCCGCCGACTTGGAGCGGTTAATCGGCCCGGCGATTCAGGGAGTCGCCGCTCAAGAGGGCATCGAATTTACGACACAAGAGATCGCCGGGCAGAAAGTCACGTCCGGCATCATTCCTGTGCCTGGCACACCGGGCGTTGAACTGGGTTGGTGGACGAAGGGAACACACCTTGTCATTGCTGCGGGTTTCGACGCCGTCCGACAAACCGCCGCTGTTTCCTCAGGCAACGCCGAGAATTTGCAATCTCATCCGTTGTGGAAGAAATTCGGCCGACGTCCGGAAACTTTCACCCGCACGAACTTGATGTGGTTCGAAGTCGACAAAGTGTTTCAGATGTTTTCCGGTTTCCCAATTCCGGAATCTGCTCCTGATAACAACGGTCAACCGCGTCGGGTCGGTGATTTGCTCGCGGTACTTGGTTTGGATGGTCTGGGGGCGATCGTTGTGCAATCGGGAATCGATGGTGAAGCCGTCTGGTCAGACCGGTTCATTGAGTATCGCGGACAGCCACGCGGATTGTTTGCATTGGGCCAAACGAAGGGCAAACTCACGCTTAGTGACATTCCCAAGCTGCCGGCCAATGTGACTCGCTTTCAAGCGGGTACGGCCGATTGGTCTGCGATGGCCGACGCGTCGACCAGAATGACGCGTGATCTGATCGAGTTCCTTCCAGACGAACCGAGACAGCAGTTCGAAGAATTCATCGAACAAGCCACCGATGGAATCGAATTCGATGTTCGACGTGACTTCCTCGATGGCCTAGGAGACAAGAGTTGCTTCTACCTTGACGACAACCAAGCGGCATTCAGCCAGGCATACACGTTCGCGTTTTCCTTGGAGAATCGTAAGACGGTTCAAACGGGCTTGCGAAAAATGCTCCGCGCGATCGCGGCGAGAATCCCCAACGGCGTGATGCGGCTGCGAGAAACCAAAGTCCGCGGCTACGAGATTATCGAAGTGACGATTGGTCTCACCCCCGGACAAGACTCGCCGCTAATGGCCTTCGCTGTGGGAGAAGATTGGCTCGTGGGTGGGAATCTCCCGCAAGCGGTGGAAGCGTTTTTATTGCGTCAGGAGGGAAAACTTCCCAGCTGGTCCGCGACGGACTTCCCTCCCCAGACAACGAAAAATCTTCCGAAAGAATTCGATGGGATGGTCGGTTTAGACGTGCGACCGGCATACCAAATTATAGCGAGCTTGCTGCCACCGGTGACCGGATTTATCAAGCTCGGGCTGCGAGAATCGGGGATGTTTCCGCGTGACGTGGAAATCCCGTTGGATGTCGTCGACCTGCCGCCCGCCGAACTCGTGGTTCACTCGCTATTCCCGACAATGACGACCGTCGAAAAAGTCGAGGGGGGCTACCGACAACTTTCCCGCGGAGCCGCCACCGACCCGACCGGTGTCGCGATTATCGGCGGCACCGCTGTCGGAATCGCGGTCTTGCTACCGGCTATCCAAGCAGCAAGAAACGCAGCGCGATTAGCGCAGTCGAGAAACAACCTTCAGAACCTTTCTCTGGCGACAATGAACTACGCCTCCACACATGATGAAGAACTGCCCCGTGGGACTTTGCCCAATGACGAACTTAGACCCACTCAACGGATGAGCTGGATCGTCAGCATTTTAACGTTTCTCGACCAAGAGGCCGTCTTCCGGAGTCTCAAACAGAAGGAAGCCTGGGACTCGGATGCCAACAAACCGTTCTCGGAAGTCCAGATCCCAACCTTGATCAACCCCGCCGCTAGCCCAACGGACGTGGTCGCACCCACGCATTACGTCGGAATTACCGGCTACGGCAAAGACTGCGAAACGCTTCCCGCTGGTCATGCACGGGCGGGGGTCTTTGGGTACGACCGCAAGGTTTCCTTGGATGACATCAGCACTGGCGACGGTACAAGCCAGACCTTGATGATCTCTGAAGCCAGCGAACCGTTCGGACCGTGGTCAGCGGGCGGGTCGGCGACGATTCGTGGGTTCAAGAAACAACCGTACGTGGATGGTCCTGACGGAATTGGCTCGCAGTTTGACCTCGTCTTCAATGCGGCATTCGCCGATGGCAGCGTGCAGGCATTGTCAAAAAGCATCGACCCAACCGTGCTCGAAGCCATGAGCACATATCAAGGAAACGACCCGGTCGACATGAATGAAATTCGACTTCTTCCACCCGAAAAACGATGAGCGAGACTAAGAAAACCCCGGACGCCATAGCGAAAAGTTATTGGCGTCCGGGGTGGCTGAAATGGGTCGTGCTGATCTACTGGATCGGTGTGTTCTCGCTCACGCACGTGCCGATGCCGGATACCCCCAGTTCTATCCCGCACGCCGACAAAATTGCCCACTTCGCGTTTTACACCGGGCTGTCATTTTTATTGGCAGCATGGCTTTCGGTCGGCGGTACAACTTCAGTGTTGAAGGTGTTTTTCGTTTGTGTGTCCTACGCCGCATTTGATGAACTTACGCAAATACCCATCCCCACCCGTTCCGGAGACTGGCGAGATTGGATTGCCGACGCGGTCGGAGCGATCGTCGGAATCGTGGCGTGGTCGTTCCTTAAGAAACGGTGGTTCAAACAATCCCGGTGAGACGACAGCACCGTTTCAGATCATGGATTTTCCACGGCGAACCAACTGAATTGGCACGCCCCAGGGGTCACGCAGCATCGACACTTCGTCTCCGCCACCGACGTCTTGCGGTTCGCGATACACCGACGCACCAGCATCTGCCAACCGCTTGGTATCGGCGGTGACATCATTCGACAGAAACGCCAGATGGAAGGCGAACGGATCGAGCCCGGCGTAGTCGGGCATGTCGGCATCCGGGTTGCGATAGATTTCGATCATCACGGTACCGCTGTCATCCGCCAGAAAGTGACCGTACGGCGGTTCCACTTGCTTTCGTTGGACGGTCAAACCGAGATGCGACACGTACCAACGGCCCATTTCGTTCGGTTCGGGAACGTTCAACGCCAGGTGTTCGAGTTTCATTATGATCGGCCTTCGTTATTCGTTGCTGACCAGTTGCCATTGGGCACGGTAAATGGGCAATCCGGCTTTCCGTTTTTTTCGTTCGTAGCTTGTGCGGTAATCCATATCGTGCTCGGGTGACTTTTCGACCGGCGTCGGCAAGTTCTGGAAACGAGTATCGTGATCGACGAGCGATGTGATCACGCCGAAATACTCTTCGACATCGGTCCAAGAATGCAGGAATCCGTTGGGCTTCAGCACCCGCACCGCCAAGTCGAGAAACTTGTCATTGAACACTCGCCGCGAGCGGTGTTTCCGTTTCCACCAGGGATCCGGAAAGTAAACGTGCACCGCATCAACAGAATGTGCTGGCACGTACTTCCGGAAGAAGGTTTCGACATCTCCGCCGACGATTCGGGCGTTGGGCTGCTCCCGTTTCTTCAAACGTTTCGCACCGCGACGCGCTTCCCGATAGTCGATTTCAACTCCGACATAGTTCACATCGGGATTGGCTTCGCTTGCGGTCACAACGAACAAACCGCGACCGCAACCGACATCAATCTCGACCGGGTTTTCGTTCTGGAAAACCGTCGGCCAACAGAGCGGATAATCGTAGTCGTAGAGCGTATGGAACCAGGGACTCAGATCCTCGCTCGGCGGTTGTTGCTGAGCAATCGCGGCACCCTCGTTTTGACTTTCTTCAGAGTTCGACAATTCTAATCACCAACTGTTTGAAACTATTTGATCTTCCAAAGATGCTCGTCACTTCGCACGAACACCGCATTCTGACTGATCGCGGGAGATGCGAGAAACGTTGCATCAAATTTCTTCTCAGAGACGACTTTGCCTCGTTTTTCACCAGGTTCGACAATTTGAGCATCACCGCGTTCGCCAAAGAAATACAGTTTGCCATCGGCCGCCACGGGAGTGGAGCTGAATGGTCCGCGGAGACGAAGTTGCCATTCCCGTTTGCCGGTTTCGATGTTTGCGCAAGTCAGTGCGCCACTCCGATTGACCGTGTAAATCCGCCCCTGATAGACGAGCGGACTTGGCGTGGACGGTGACAACCCACCTTCTTGCCAAGTGATCTCCGGAGCCGAACTAGCCGCAATTGGCCGCAGAGCTGTGATGCCGTTCGAGGGGACGTAGATGATGTCAGCAGAGACGACGGACGACGGAATCGTCGATGCCCCGTCCGTGTACTGCCAGACGGTCTCCCCTGTTTTCGGCTCGACTGCGGTCAATCCTTCTGAGGACTGTAATAAGACCAATGGCTTATCGGAGTCGGCCGCGTAGACGCAGGGGGAAGTCCAGTTGGCTTTCCGAGGACGGGCAATCTTCCATCGCTCTTCACCAGTTGTGGCATCGACGCCGACCGCGAACGCCTCGGCATCGCTTTCCACCTGGCAAACCACGGTGCCAGCCACGACAACTGGCGAAGACGACATCCCGAGGCTATTGCTCGCATTCGGGTAGTCGTAGGTCAAACCGCGATACCAAAGCAAGTTGCCTTCGAGATCCAAAGCGATCAGATCGTTGCTGGAAAAGAACGCATAGATGTGTTCGCCATCGCTGCACGGTGTTGGTGTGGCGTTGCACATCTTCTTGTGACTGCCCGTGCGACCGGTTGCCCAGAACTTGCGTTCCCAAAGTTGGTCGCCGGATTCTTGATCGAAACATAGCACGTGCAACTTGTCTTGTTGTGGTCCGCTACTGGCGGTCACGAAGACTTTCTCCCCCACCACAATTGGGCCGGACAAGCCTCGTCCCGGCAAGTCGACTTCCCAAGCGGATTCCTCAAGAGACGCGGGAGCCTTAGAGTCCTCCGCAACACCGTCGCCATCATTACCACGAAACTGCCGCCAATCGGCCTGAGCAATGGTCGCCGACCCAAGAACCAAGAGAGTCAATAATGTATGAAGTCGCATGGAGTTTTTCCTTTGCGGAAGTTTGCACTGATTGAGAGAACGAAGACAAAACGATTGAGTCAGCCCATTCTTGCGAGAGATCGACGGTCGTTATTGGGTATTCGACGACGGCAGAATCGCGCTACCGGCTCCATCGCTGACGCGGATTTGGAACTGATAGTTCTGTGCCCAGTCTTGCGTTTGTTCGTTCTGGCAAACCTTGAGAAGAATCACATTTCGACCGGCTTTGAAATTGGCTGGTACACGATATTGGTCCATGCGAGTGCTGCGATGGTATTCCTCGCGTGCGAATAGCTCTTCGCCGTTGACCCACAATTTCCAGGCGTTCGGCGTCCCGAGGCGAAGTTGTACGGTCTGAGGCGCATCGGATTGGAACTCCGTCACCGCGTAAATGCACGACCCTTTCCAATTCGTTAGGTCCTTGCGAATGTCGACGATGCCATAATCATCATCCGTAGACACGGCCTGCCATTTCACGGTCGGTTTGTCGTATTGCAAGTCGTATTCGGTGGGGTACTCAGCGTCGATATCAACTTGCTTTTCCGGTGGGTAGACCACATTGAATCCGTCGCCGCCTCGGTTCTCGAACGGCCCGACCACATTCCACTTCGTGAGAAACCCGAAGTGCTGTTGCAGATTGACGTCCACACCGAACTCTTTCAACGGTCCAACAATTTCCTCGACTTGATCACGATCGACAGCCCCGGAAAGCGCTTCTTGGTAAACTGTTTTCGCCTGTTCAGCGGATTTCTTGGGGTCGATCTCTTTCGCATCATTGATGCGAGCGGCGACCGAGATTCGGCGAAGCTCAGCACTTGGGTCTTGCAAAAATTCCGGAACGAGATCTTTCGCCGTTTCCGTGTCGACTCGCGCGACCAAGTCGTAGGCGAGACTCCGTGCCTGCGGGTTGTTTCGCTTGTTCTCGATGAACTCAACCAGCTTGGCTGTCGGCAGTGGTTGATCGTTCTTGATGGCTTTGTCGGCGATGGTTTCGACCGCACTACGGAGATAATTCGTCGCCAAGGGATTCGCGTCTTCAAACGCTTCGAGAATCGTTGGAATGACGGCTGGTTCTTGGTCGGCCAATTCGCGGAGTGCCTGCGACGCCGTAACGTTTCCGACCCCTTGCTTTTGCACGTTGCGAATTTGTTTCAAAAGCGTTGCGGTTTCGGCAGCGGAGACAACCGAACCGATGGCTAGCACGAAAATCGCCGCCAGACTCAATCTTTGCATGACTCTTCCAATTTACTCGGGGGGGCACGATCTCTACGTCGAGGCTTCGCATGGATTGTGAGGCATCACGCTTGAACCGTCGCATTCTATCAATCGCCTCTCCTAGTTTGAACTCTACCGCTGCGCTTGCGATCGGATAGTGTCTATGCGATGCTCGCACGCCCTTTCGCATGGATCGGGGCATTTCTCACACGCATTTCATCGACGAACTACACCTTGGAGCGTTTCCCATGTCTATTCCTCCGCTCGTCATCCTGGCGATCGGCATTGCCGTCGTTCTGGGCATGATTATTTGGCTGCGAATCAATGCCTTCCTCGCGTTACTGACCGCTGCAGTCACAGTGAGTTTGCTCGCTTGCATCAACCACCCCGAAGACTTTCCCGATTCCATCAGTCGCGTGGCGGAGGCTTTCGGGGGAGCGGCGGCAAACATTGGAATTGTCATTGGACTTGCTGCGGTCATCGGTCAATGCATGATGGACAGCGGAGCGGCGGACCGCATCGTGCGGGCATTTCTTCGGTTGCTTGGTGAGAAACGATCGCCATGGGCGTTGATGGGAAGTGGCTACGTGCTGGCGGTTCCCGTCTTCTTCGACACAGTTTTCTATCTGCTCGTTCCATTGGCTCGGTCGTTCTACAAACGGACGGGTAAGAACTACTTGCTGTGTATTCTGGCTATTGCTGCGGGTGGAGCGATTACTCACACGCTCGTCCCGCCGACCCCCGGACCATTGGTAATGGCAACCACATTGGGCGTCGATCTTGGTTTGATGATCGGCGTGGGAGCACTTGTCGCGTTACCGGCTGCGGTCATGGGCATCGCGTTCTCGCGTTGGCTGGACCGGCGAATGGACATTCCACTGCGAACACTCAGCGACGTCGAAGAACAAGAACCATTGCCTGACGAGCGATTGCCAGGGCTTTTTGTCTCGCTTCTTCCGGTGGTGCTGCCGGTGATTCTTATTGCCTGTCACACAATTGCCTCGACCTTGGCCAAGCCGAGTATTGCGTTGGCGGAGGCGAATGGAACTGACCCGGTCGGTTTCTGGTTCAACGCGACCTTTTACACTTCCGTTTTCGGAAATCCGAACTTCGCGCTTTTGGTCTCGACGGCCATTGCCATGTTGCTTGTGCTGAAAACACGCAAACCCTCACGAGACGAATTTGCCAAGTTGGTCGAAGTGGCTTTGATGAGCGCGGGCGTGATTATTCTGATCACCGCAGCAGGGGCCTCGTTCGGTGCAATGTTGAAAGCCGCGCAAATCGGGCCAGCCATTCAAGACCTGTTCGGCGGGTCAGACTCCGGAAGTTACGGGCTGTTGTTTCTCGGCTTCGGACTAGCCGCGTTGCTGAAAGTCGCTCAGGGTTCGAGTACGGCAGCGATGATTGTCGGTTCGAGCATGCTCGCCGCGATCGTGAGTGACACCGCATTGCCGTTTAATGCCGTCTACATCGCCACCTCGATCGGTGCGGGGTCGTTGATTGGCTCCTGGATGAACGACAGCGGGTTTTGGATCTTTGCGAAAATGGGCGGACTGACCGAGACGGAAGCGCTCAAGAGTTGGACCCCGTTGCTACTCGTCCTCGGCTTCACCAGCATGGCCATGACGCTGCTTCTCGCATCCGTCCTGCCACTCGCCGGAATGTAGGCTCAAAGCACAACTGCGTTCGTCTCAACAGAAAAAGCGTGTGCCACGAGTCAAAGGTGGCACACGCTTTTCCGTTTGACGGATTACTCAACCAGCGGGATTCTGATTTCCTTCTTTTTCCCATTACGAAGCACAGTGATCGGCAGAATGTCGCCGGGTTTTCGGTTCAGTTTCAGCCAGACTTGGAACTCCAAAGGCGAACGTTTGTTGGGCTCACCTTCGATTTCGGTGATCACATCGCCCACACGCAAACCTGCTGCAAATGCTTTCTTACCGCCATCGCGACTCTTGTTGATCCAACGGGCTTCAAGCGGAACCACGTCGTCTGCCAGACGTAGCCGGCGTTTTTTGGCGCCAGCGACTTCCGGCAGCCAGACGTTCAAGCGTGGCGGCAGCGAGTACAACGAACCTCGCCAAGAGATATCGTTTTTCTTCCAACCAGCTTTCAACGAGACGACGGTCTCGTTGTCGTCAGTGGTTTGAATCGCGACTTTCGTATCCTTGTTGGGTTTGTTGTGCAGCACCCATTGCATGTCGGCGATGGACGTAATGGCTTGGCCGTCCATGTGCGTGATGCTCTCCCCTTCTTTGAGGCCAGCCTTCGCCGCCGGAGAGTCCGCGATGACTTTGCCAATTTTCCGACCATCTTTGGCATCGATTTCGATCCCCAATTGATCCGGCAACGGCCAGCGCCACAGCATTTCATGCGAATACTGGCCCGTCGAAATCGCGTGAAAGTGTTCCGCGTCGTGAATGTTGTGGCAGTGGATGCAATTGTTCCGAGCCGTCTCCCCTCGATACCGTTCTTTCTGCGGCAGTCCAGGCATCTCGAGGGCGGTTTTGTAGGGCTTCTTTTCGCCCAGTTTCCCAACAAGTTCATCGCGATTGGCTGGGTAATTCTTGTGCAACTCCAGCACGCGTCGCATTGTGGTCTTTAATCCGACGAGCGAATTGTAAGCGTCGGCACCGGCGGCACTTTGAGTTCCGTACCGAGCATAGACCGTCCCGTCCGCATTGATGAACATCGCGGCCCAGTTGAGGTCGTAGTCGAACTGGAATTGCGAGAGGTCCACGCCCTTCATTTCCACCTGACGCACGGGAATGAACGCCGTCCGTGCCAGTTCCTCGACTTGTTCATTCCCGGCCGCGACTTCTGCATCGAATGCTTCACAGTCTTTGCAGGGTACACAGCGAAACGTTACGAAAAGCGGTTTGTTTTCACGCCGAGCGATCTCACGGGCTTTCGTCAAGTCGTTGTACACCCACCAGTCTTCCCCAGTTGCATGGGTATCTTTAATGGCGTCTTTGAGTTTTGCGGGATTGTCGGCGGCATCGACAAATCCAACCAGCGAACCGAATACACAGCAAATCGATAATATCAGCGGATGTTTCATGAGTACCAACCTTGAAGGGAATTGCAATTCGAACCGTCGTGAATGTTGCAGACGGTCCAGCCAGCGTTTGAAGATATACCTTGTCCATTTCCAATTGAGAATGCAATTCGATTTCTGGCAGGTCTTCTTTCCGATCGCTTGTCTGGCCGGCGACCAATAGCATGTTGCCAACGAAAACGACTCGCGGCGACGTGCAACGAGAACAATCCGCATTTTCGCCCTTGCCCTCGCGAACAGTCGATTGGTTGCCGATGTGGAAAATATGGCAGTACGATTTTGCATTCTATGGATTCTGATCATCTCGGGGTGCGGTGAGCAATCACTAGACTACACCGAAGTCAAACGCATCGATGAGCCAGTTTCGACCGAGGAACTGAAGTCGATCCTCGACATTGCGCGGAACCTACCGGAGGAGCGGCTGCCGAAACTGCCGGCCATCTACACCGATCCACCAACCTGGCCAGCCGAACGCACGTTGTCCGTGAAAGAATTGGTAGCCGAGGAACTTGAAACAATCCGACGCCACAGCGACATCGAGCAAATTGCGGAAGCGATCGGGTACAACCCCCGGTTAGATGCCCTGCTCCGCAAAGAACGCATGACCCGTGAACAATTCGTGGGGCTATTCGTCACGATCGGCGTCGCTATGAGTCGTTCGGCAATTGTGGACGAGCCGAACTATGAAGACCTCATCCGCAAAGGTCGGGCCGCTTTACGTTCACTCAAGGATGACCAGACGTCGTTCGCCACCTACTCGGAAGACCAGCAGTACTTCATCACGCAGCAGGCAAAATGGCTGACTCGGATCGATCGTGCCGAGAAACTCATCCAAGTTCCGCCCGAGAATGTGCAACTTGTCCAAGAACACAGCGATTTGCTGACCCCCATTTTCCCGATCGAACTCCAAAGCGACCCCTTGCGAGCGGTGATTAATCCAAGCGAGGAAATGGGCACGCCTTTTGAGGACATACCGAATTCCAACTTCGATCAGCGGATCGAGTGGTCGCAGGACAAAGCGATTCTCGGCAGCGATCGCCCGTTGACGCGTGAGTGAAGTGCTTACGCTAAGGCGGCGTGATTTGGTCAGGCGTATCCAGCGATTCCCTCGTCACGGATCTCTTGCCAGCACCTCTGACAAATTGACAGGCATCAATCATCGTTCTCGTCGATGACGGACACCCTGTCAGACGGAGATCCGCCGGCGGGATCCCGTAAACTGTTAAGCAGCATTGTATTACAACAACAATGCGATTCGGGCACGCCGTTCGCAGTGTGGGCCTCCGGTGGCGTTGTAGCGTGATTGCCGTCACCATCACTGGATCGAAGAATTGACAACGACAAGAAAAGGAGAGGTGTCGATGGCCAAGGCGTCATCCGCGACAAAAATCAAACTGGTGCCGCTAGGGGAGCGGGTTGTCGTCAAGCGAGCCGAAGCGGAAGAAACAACGGCAGGCGGAATTGTGCTGCCCGAATCCGCGAAGGACAAACCCCAACGTGGGGAAGTCGTCGCAGTCGGCGAAGGGTACACGAAAAGCGATGGCACGAAAGTCGCTTTGACCGTCAAAGAAGGTGACAAAGTCATCTTCAGTTCGTATGCAGGCGAAGAGATCGAAGTCGGCGACGACGTTCTCTTGCTGCTCCGCGAAGGCGACATCTTGTGTACTTTGTAGATCGTCGGTCGTTCGAGTTCATCGAACCTGATTGGCTTTCATTGCAACTTCTGACAACACACAATTTCAAACGGACAACGAATCATGGCGAAGATGATTGCATTTGATCAAGAGGCGCAAGAAGCAATGCGTCGCGGGATCAGTAAGTTGGCGAAAACCGTGCGAGTGACCCTCGGGCCACGCGGACGTAACGTGATTCTCGAAAAGAGCTTCGGCAGCCCAACCGTCACCAAAGACGGCGTGACCGTCGCCCGGGAAATCGAACTCAGCGATAAGTTCGAGGACATGGGCGCTCGAATGGTTCGCGAAGTGGCCAGCAAAACCAGCGACGTCGCCGGCGACGGAACCACCACGGCGACCATCATGGCCGAAGCCATCTACAACGAAGGCCTGAAAGCCGTTGTGGCCGGTGTCAGCCCGATCGAAATGAAACGCGGCATGGACCAAGCCGTGGCCGACATCACATCGAAACTTCAAGGCATGGCGATCGAGTGTCGCGATAAGAAGTCGATCGCTCAAGTCGGAACCGTGGCGGCCAATGGCGACGCCGAAATCGGCAAGAAACTCGCCGATGCCATGGAACAAGTCGGCAAAGATGGTGTGATCACCGTCGAAGAAGGCAAAGGCCTGGAGACCGACGTTGAACAAAAAGAGGGGATGCAGTTCGATCGCGGCTACCTTTCGCCGTACTTCGTGACCGATCCTCAATCGATGGCCTGCGAACTTGAAGATTGCTTCGTTCTCGTTCACGAGAAGAAGATCAGCAACATCAAGGACCTCGTGCCAGTTCTCGAAAAGGTTGTGCAAGCTGGCAAGCCTTTGTTGATCATTGCTGAAGACGTTGAAGGCGAAGCCCTCGCAACGTTGGTGATCAACAAACTCCGCGGCACATTCAAAATCGCCGCTGTGAAAGCTCCTGGCTACGGCGACCGTCGTAAAGCCATGTTGCAAGACATCGCCATCATGGTTGGCGGAACCGCTGTCTTCGACGACCTCGGCATCAAGCTCGAAAATCTCGAACTCACCGACCTCGGCCGGGCGAAGAAAGTTGTTGTCGACAAAGACAACACGACGATCATCGAAGGCTCCGGCGAAACCGATGATATTCGTGCTCGAATCGCTCAAATCCGACGTGAGTTGGAAAACTCCTCCAGCGACTACGATCGCGAAAAGCTGGAAGAGCGAATCGCGAAACTCTCCGGTGGTGTGGCCCAGGTCAATGTGGGAGCCGCAACCGAGAGCGAAATGAAAGAGAAGAAAGCTCGCGTCGAAGACGCACTGCACGCAACCCGTGCTGCCGTCGAAGAAGGCATTCTCCCCGGTGGTGGCGTCGCCTTGTTGCGTGCTTCTTCCTCGGTGAAGCCCCGTGGTCTTTCTCACGATGCCAAAACCGGCTACGACATCATCGTCCGCGCTTGCCGGGCCCCGATCACGCAAATCAGCAACAACGCCGGCAAAGACGGCAGCGTGATCTGTGAGAAAGTCTTGGAAAACAGCGAAAACGCCAACTACGGCTACAACGCTGCTGACGACAAGTTCGAAGACATGGTGAAAGCCGGCGTCATCGATCCTGCGAAAGTCACCCGTACCGCACTGCAAAACTCCGCGAGTGTCTCGACGTTGCTGCTGACCAGCGATGCGTTGATCGCTGAGAAATCGAAAGACGATAAAGGTGGTGCAGACGACGATTCCGACCTGTACTAGACCAATCTTTGGTTAATAGTTAACAGATTCACGAACCGGCGTCGTCCTCGATGCCGGTTCGTTTTTCGTACCTCGCCATGAAAAAACTCGAGAATTTTCAAAAAAATTGCGAATTCCTGCAAATTCGTCTGAACATTCTTCGCGTTTTTCCAATAAGATAATGGTTGTTCGTCAGTAAAAAGTGATCACGACGAGCTTTATGGATTTGGTGAACATTCTCATCACAGCTAAATCCAAACCTCAAAAACTCAATTAAGGAGACCAACAATTCCGCAACAACAGCAGCGTGTGAACGAGCAAATCCGCTTGACTCCAATTCGTGTCGTCGATCAAGACGGAAATATGCTCGGTGAAATGGCAACGAAGGATGCCTTGACAATGGCCCGGGAAGTTGGGCTAGATCTCGTCGAAGTTGGTTCTAACGCCAGACCACCAGTTTGCCGAATCATGGATTACGGCAAAGTCCAGTACGAGAAAAAGAAGAAATCAAATACAAAGACACACCGCACGCAACTGAAGCAAATCCGGTTGCGGCCCAAGATCGGCGGACACGATCTCGAAGTGAAAGTTAACCGAGCTCGGAAGTTCCTGGAAAAACACGATAAGGTCAAAATCAACGTGTTGTTCCGCGGACGTGAAAACGCCCACCGTGATTTAGGGCGGGAAATGCTCGACGAGATCATCAATACGCTCGAGGATATCGCCAGTGTCGAGAAACCACCTGGCATGGAGGGACGCATGATGAGTGCCGTCCTCGCTCCACGCTAAATTTCTCCACTGACAATTCGCTGCCAGACTCGAAAGCTCCGCCAATCAAAATTGGTGGAGCTTTTTTGCGTGAATTCGTTCCTCGCCCGTCAATGAATACAGACGACCGGTCGGGTTTGTTTCTTAAAAACAAGGATTTTCAGGAGTTTCGGGGAACAAATACCGTGGGTCCGTTGGTCTAATGGAATTGAGATCATCTAAACGATTGTTCTCTCGACCGATCTCGATCTGTGATCTATTCAACATGCGGGGAAAATGGTGTACGCTCGAACCATTCGCGTTGCGTTGTACCTTTGTTGCACCGTCACCATCTGCCTGAGTTCTCTACACGCTCAGGAGAAACGGATCGCGAATTCGCCCAAAGCAGCTCCACCGCAGACGCCAGCGAAGACGCAATCCAAGCCCACGCCGAAACCGGGGGCGAGTCAGAACAAGCCGCCCGCGAACGGCGAATCGCCGAAGAACAACGAAAAGACATCGGACGCGACACCGAAGATCATTCGTCGCACCGAAATCTCGGCACCGAAGGCGGACCCACGGGAATTAGAGGTCCAACCGGATTCAGAAGGGAAAGTTTCGTTCAACTTCCAAGGACAACCTTGGCGACCGGTTTTGCTTTGGTTGGCGCGAATCTCTGATCTCAGTCTCGATTGGCAAGAGCTTCCCGGCGATCACTTGAACCTCCGAACGCAACGCGATTACACAATCGCGGAAGCACGAGACTTGATCAATCGGCATCTCCTCGCCCGCGGATTCACACTGTTGCAACAAGGCGAAGTGCTCTCGGTGGCCAATCTCAAGAAATTAGATCCGAGTCTGGTCCCCTACGTCCCGGTTACCGAACTCAAAAACCACTTGCCGCATGAGTTCGTCAAAAGCACGTTTCCCCTGGAATGGCTGACAGCAGAAGCAGCCGTCTCAGAGTTCAAGCCGCTCCTGAGCCCGAATGGTCAATTGATCAAACTCGAAGCCACAAACCGTGTATTGGCCATGGACGCCGTCGTCAATTTGCGGCAGATGGCGGGATTACTTCAAGAAGAGCAAGCTGGACGCGGGCAGCAACGCCAAGTTCGGTCGTTCACGCTGAAACATATGCGTGCCGATGTGGTGAAGACGCAGTTGGAAGGGTTTCTGGGTATCGCCGAGAAAAAGCCCGCCGGGCCGTTAACGCCGCAGCAGCAACAGCAGATGATGATGGCCCAACAACAGCGGCAGCAACAAGGCGCAAAGCCAACGCCTCCGGAGAAACCAGAGATATCTCTGCTAGTTAACTCCCGAGAAAATGCCATCATTGTGTCGGCTCCACCGGACAAAATGGCGGTCATCGCGGAAACGATCGATATGCTTGACGTCCCGTCGGCCAACAATCGGAACCTGCTCCGAAACATGAACCGCATGCAGGTTTATCGCTTGGCCCAACTCGATCCGGAACCACTTGTTAAAGTCTTGACCGAACTCGGCGACCTCGATCCACAAACTCGTTTGGAGGTCGATACCGACAATCGGTCGATCTATGCATACGCAAGTCTCGCGGATCATGTCACAATTCGCAGTCTGATCGATAAACTCGATGGAACGGGGCGGCGGTTCGATGTCATCCGCCTGCGTCGTTTGGAAGCGGACTACGTCGCTGGCACCATCCGGTTTATGATGGGAGGGAAAGGCGAGGAAGACGAGAACCAACGCAACCCCTATCGCTTCTTTGGCTACTCCCGATATGGCTTCGGTCAGGAAGAGAAGAAAGACGATGGTGAGTTTCGTGTCGATGCGGACGTTCGCAACAATCGTCTTCTCCTTTGGGCAAACGACGTCGAAATGGATGAAGTCCGCAATTTGCTGATGAAGTTGGGCGAGATTCCATCCAAGGACGGTGATCGTCGGCCGGTCCGAGTTCTCGACGTGTCGCCGGAAGAATCGGAAGAATTGTTTCGCCGGTTGAAGAGTGTCTGGCCATCGGTTCGTGAAAATCCGCTGCAATTCGATACGCCATCGAAAGAGGGAAAACCAACAACAAGCAGTCCGATGGAAACCGGTGGTTCCTCGGTCAAAACCGATTCGTCAAAACGTTTGCTGCAACCGATCGGCATTTCTCAGACCGAGGAGTATCGTCAAAATCATCAACCGATTGCCCAGTTGGACCAAGAGCTTGAGCAGGAATTTCGTCCGAAGCAATTTCAGAAATCCTCTGGTGACGCACCAGTGCGAATCTATCAATCGCCTGATGGAAATCTCTTGATCGGTTCGCAAGACACGCGTGCCCTCGATGATTTGGAGGACTTGATCAGCGATCTCAAGCCAGAACGCGCGAGTTACCATGTCTTCCATCTCAAACACCATAATACCTGGGCTTATGAAGTCGCGTTGAACCTGGAGGAGTTCTTCGAAGTTGAGGAGGAATCGTCCTCAGGAATGAGCTACAGCCCGTATTTCGGATTCCATCCCAGCAATAAAAAAGACACGCCACCGCCCTCGCTCTCACAGCGTCGAGCGTTGAAATTCATCCCGGATTCTGATTCCCACACCATTTTGGTGCTTGGTGCCGACAAGAAACAGTTGAAGACAATTCAGGAGTTGATCGACATTTACGATCAACCCGATTCTCAAGAATCGGCATCGGTACGTCGCACGAAACTTTTCTACCTGAAATATGCCGAAGCGGAGATTGTCGCAGCCGCGATTAAGGATGTGTATCGCGATCTTCTGAGCTCGAATGACCAAGCGTTTCAGGCACAAAATCAAGGCAAGGGCGAGCAACGTCCGGCCGAGCGAAGTTACACCTACATTTTCGGTGGTGAGAATGGGGATGAACAACCCGAGCCCCCAATTAAGTTTAAGGGGTTGCTGTCCATTGGAATCGACAAGAAGTCGAACACGTTGGTGATCTCAGCATCGGGCGGTTTGCTGGATAGTATTGGTCAACTTGTCGAGCAACTCGATCAAGCCGCGATGTCAAACGCAATCGTGCGTGTCGTGCCACTCGATCCCACAGTCGACACGTCGTTGCTGCACGATCATCTTCAGAAGATGCTGGAGAGCAGACGCAAAAACGATCCCGAAGCCGCACGTCCCGACCGCCCTGATGGTGCAAAGCCCGAGAACCAACCAAACGGAAACAATCGAAAACCGAACGGCAATCGGCGACAAAACTGACCATGAGTCTTGGTAAATTGTAGCAACGCGGTTTCGCCCGATCCCTCCGCTATTTTCACCAGCACGCACAACCCCACAACTCCAATCGCGGAAATTCGTCCGTCCGTGATTCTCAGCCGACCTTGCGACACGGCGCGGCTATGCTTTTTGCAACCCACGTTGGATGACCAACCTTCGGGACGGTATCGAAACGTGTTTGCAATGGTTTAGCTGGAGGGTGTGCAGTGGTATCTCGGCGATGGACGATCCTGTGTGTCGGCGTTTGCGTGAGTCTTCTCACGTGTCTGGGCTTGAGCTGGCTGGGTTTTAACCCCAACTCTGAGGCGGAAGCTCAACAAAGCTACGGATACAACCCGGCTGAACGACAGTATCAGGAACTCGCTCACACAAGCGACCCGTTGATCATCGGCGGCCATCGATTAGCCAAGGTCGCCAAGTTGGTGATGCCGAGTGTCGTCCATATTCAAAGCGTTCGATCGGGCGAACGGGGTGGGCAGGTCGAAGAAACGGGCTCTGGGGTTATCCTGTCCGATCCCAATGTTTCTGGACTGTTCATTGTTACGAATCGGCATGTCGTCGCCGAAGCAAAGCCATCCAGTATCTCGGTGCATCTCCATGACGGCCGTGTCATTGTGCCATCAAGGGTATGGACGGATGAAGCCACCGATATCGCGGTAATGCTCATTGATATCACCGATGTCGAACCCGCTCGTTGGGGGAATAGTGATGAACTCGAGATCGGTCACATGGTTCTCGCAGTCGGCAGCCCGTTTGGGTTGAGCCAGTCGATTACCTTGGGGATCGTGAGCGCGAAAAGTCGCCGAGCTCTCAAACTGGGCGAGGGGAGTTCCGTTCTCAACCAAGACTTCCTACAAACCGATGCTGCGATTAACCCAGGCAACAGCGGGGGCCCATTAATTGACCTCAATGGAAAGGTCATCGCAATCAATACCGCCATCGCGTCAAGCAGCGGAGGCAATGATGGAATCGGGTTCAGCATCCCGATCAACCTCGCTCGAAAAGTGACCGATCAACTGTTGCAATACGGACGCGTGCGGCGGGCTTACCTCGGCGTCAAACTCGATCCCAATTTCGATTCCGAAGCTGCGAGACGTCTGAAAGTGGGCCGGATTCGTGGAGCCAGGGTGCTGGAAGTGTATCCAAACACTCCCGCTGCTCAGGCTCGATTGCGGTTTGACGATGTGATCTTGAAGGTCGGCGGGACAATCGTCCAAGACGAGAACCATCTCATCAACCTGGTGAGCCTAACGCCAATTGGGCAACGGCTGCAAATGGAGATTATCCGAAACGGTCAGAACCAAACCGTCGAGGTGCTGCTGGCGGATCGCGATGAACTTTCCAAACGGTCAACGCAGCCAGCTTCGAATCGGACCCGAACCCAATCTCGACCGACAGTGCGTCCGCAGAGTCTCCGTCTCTACCGCCTCGGGCCGGCGATCAGTGAGCAAATCGGTTTCGGCGAGACCGCTCGTGGATTGATGGTCATGCAGATTGACAACCGCCACCCCCTGGCAAAGGAACTTCGGTTGTACGATGTGATTGTCGAGGCCGCTCGCACTCCCGTTTCGAGTTTGACTGACTGGGACCGAGCGTTGGAATCGAATGCCGACAAGGAGATTCTTCTCAAAGTCCAGCGGGCCAACGGAGGAATCATCGAGGAGCGTTTGCTTCTTTGGGATACCGATGCGTCCCAGCGGGACTTGGCACCAACCGGGATTGACCTGTAACCCAGAATGTCAGATCAAAAAAAAAAAAAAAAACGGCGGCTGAAGGAAGTTGAATTCCCTCAGCCGCCGTTGCGGTTCATTCGTTTCGTTTAGAAGTCTTGAGGAACCCCAATCAGAAGTTCTTCTTCTTCTTCCTGAATGATGATTCGTGGTGTCACCATCATCATCAGGCTTTCCGTTTCACGACCAACCCCGGTGTTCTTGAACAGTCGGCTAATGTAGGGAAGCTTGTTCAAGATCGGGACACCAGCCATGTTTCGGCCTTCCCGCAGTCGTTTCACACCACCGAGGAGGACGGTACCACCATCAGGCACGCTAACGGTTGTGGTCACGTTCACGGTTTCGACAACCGGTTGTTGAATCGTCAAAGTTCCGGTTCCTGCTCCACCGATGCCGGTGTTGCCTTGGTTACCACCTTGACCAACGTTACCGCCGACCTGGCCGCCAATCTGGCCACCGCCTTGACCGCCAATCTGGCCGCCGATGGCTCCACCACCGGCAATCCCGCCGATTCCGCCAGCACCGAATTGGGCTCCGAGTTGCGATGGCAGCCCCATCAGGAGATTCGTCCCGGACAGTGGACCACCACCGATCCCGCCGATCCCCAGCTGTCCGCCACCAATTTGGCCGCCAGCTTGACCGCCGATCTGACCACCAACCTGGCCACCGATTTGGCCGCCAGCACCGAGCTGACCGCCACCTTGGCCGATGCCCAACTGACCGCCGCCCGCCGTTCCGACGTTAGCAGCACCGTTACCAGTTCCCGCACCACCGGCACCACCGGCGAAGGAGAAGGTAAAGACGTCCGTCAAGTTCGAGAACACAGGGTTCACGGTGAGTCGCACGAATCGTCGGTCAGCAGAAACCACAGCCGAAACTTGCAGGGTTGTCCCTTCACGTACCACAGTGATCTGCGGTGTGAAGCCAACCGAGAAGAAGCCAACGGTCGGAATCAAACTGGTCACGAATGGACGGTCAACCGAACTACTCACAGTTGCGGACTGCCCGTTGAACAGCGTGACTTTCGGAGCAAACATGATGTTCGTTCGCTCGTCAACTTGAGCCGCTCGGATGAAGAAGAAGGCTTCGATGTCGGTCAGGATGGCGAAACCAACTTCGATCCCCGCTTGTGGGTTGAAGTTCCCGAAGTCGGGAGCCCCCAAGTCGAATGATCCCTGTTGGAAACCGATGTCCAAGTCCGGTGTGAACCCGCCTTGCCCATCGATCCCGGCAACCGTTCCGTTCTTCGGATAGTCGTCCAATGCTGGCACAGCCACGTCCGTTGGCGTATCGAACCGGGTTCCCTGTAGAGTATTCGCGAGGTTCCCGCCGGTCGTGGTGTTGTTCCCTTGGTTGTTATTCCCTTGGTTATTGTTGCCCTGGTTGTTCTGGTTCTGACCGGTCGTTCCAGCGTTACCAGTTCGAGTCCCAAACGCTGGCAGCCCGACGGTGTCCCCTTCGACGTTGTCTTGCACGTTGAAGTCAAAGTCGACACCGATCTGTTCCGCAAACCGGTCAGCGACGGTGATGAAGCGAACTTCCACGGTCACTTGCAGGTCTTGGAGACGACGCAACTGTTCGAGCAAGTCCCGAATTTCCTCGTGGACGGCTTGAGTCTGCCGAACGACGAGACTCAACGTGGTTTCGAACGATCGGATGTTTCCACCACCGGCGGTTTCTGCCCATGATCCTGGTTCAATCGTCGAGATGATGAGGTCGGTCAGCGTATCGAAGTCGAACGCTGAAGCTCCGCCCGCCATCTGACCAGCTCCGTTCGGATTGGCCCATGGATTGAAGCTTGCTCCGCCGATTTGGTCGCCCACCTGGAACTGACCACCACCGACCGGTTGCAACGCACCAGCGGGAGGAATGTTGTAGTTGCCAGCACCGTTCCAGTTCGGTCCGGTGGTCGCGACACCGGAAATCCCCGCGAGAGGACCAGACGGTGTGGAGTTTGGAATCGGCACGACCAAGTCTGCGACCGGGTAGGTGCGGACTTCCAGTTTCCCTTGAGCACGAATTTCACTGGTGATTTTGAGAACTTCGTCCTCGATCAAGTAGGCCAAGTGACGTCCGTTGAGCATCAAGTTCAACGCACTTCGCAGCATGATGCCGTCCACATGAATCGTGACCGGCGTGTCAGACATTACGCCCTCTTCTTCCAGACCCAAGTCATCAACAACGATGTTGACACCGGTGGTCGTGGCGATGTGAGCCAAGACTTCTCGGATTGGCACATTGTCGAAGTGGAGCGAAATCGGTCGTTGCAAGCTGCGTTCGATTTGCTTTTCTTGCTCGGTTTTGATGCGGTTGTCCGCACTACCGTATTTGCTGCGTCGTTTCGAGAGTTCTTCCCAGTTCTTCGGGAAGGCAATCGAATCGCCCGCAACCGGGTTGATCATCGACTCTTCAACTTTGTTCAAAGCCGTCCAGCTTGATTCGTCCACCGCGTCGCGAATTTCCATGTTCGCGGCACTTCGACGAGCAATCTTGGCTTTGAATGCCATTGTAACGGTGACGGGATTTTCGGGGTCGAGCACTTGAGCTTGTTTCGCGAGCACTTCGGCTTCGGCGAATCGACGTTGTTTGAAGAGTTCGTTGTACTCCTCAACCAAAGCGGCCAACTCTTGCTCGACGCGAATCTTGTGCCCCATCTCGGTGCGGATTTTTTCTTGCACCTGACGGTTCTGTTCTTCCAAGGCCAAGATCGGAGCCCGTTGCTTTTGGTACTCTTCGATATCAGCCCGGCTTTGTCGCAACTGACGCAGCAATGGTTTCACCTGTTCGGGTGAAAGTTCCGTGCTTGCACAACTTGTGGTCGCTCGGTCGATGACTTCCAACGCTTTGGTCGAGTCTTTCTCACGGAGTCGGTCCGCCTTGAAGACTGCGTTCATCACTTCCGAACGAAGTTTGTCGTAGCGGATGGCCAACTCTTGCTGAGCGGCATCCAGTTCCGGCGTGGCTTCGGTTCCTGGACCAATTCGTTTGCCTTCACCGAATTCCGCACTCACTTGGCGAATCTCGCCATTCGATTCCGAAGACTTGCTCTTCGCGTGCGACCGCAATGCTTGCAGCATGTCTTGCAGCGTTTGCGACCGCCATGGATCCATTTGCTGACCGGTGCGGTAGCAACTGAGGAAGGCATCGTAGGCTTCGGAAGTGTCGCCGTCGTTGAAGTGCTTCATCCCGCGATCAAACAACGCCACAGCAGACACACCCGAGGGTTGAACCACGGCTTGTGCAACTTGGGAATCAATCGTTTCATCCAGCTTCGTTGTCGGAACTGGCACGACAGGAACACCGTTTGGCAGACTTGTCGTCGGACTTGGTTTGCTGTCAGCGACTTCAACTGACTTTGGTTTTGTTTCGGCGGGAGCCGTCTTGCCATCCTGTGATTTAAACGGATCGTTGCTGGCAAACGGATTGTCCACGACTTGCTTCGGAGTTGGACTAGCAGCAGGTGTCGTGGATGCTTGCAAGAACTTTCGATTCTCGACATAGCGAGCAACGGTGTCCGGCGTTTCGTCGAAAGGATCGAAGGTCACGTCGAGTTTGCGAGCCGCTGCGATTTTGGCATCGGCGGTTGCAAAGTCACCTGACTGAGCAGCTTTCCGTGCATCGCCGAGCAACTCACGAGCTTGCTTCCGATTTGCATCGGCCTGCGGATCAACTGCCGGCGTCGCTGGTTTCGATGCCAGATTGTTGGCTTCGAGCAATTTGATCTGAGCGAGAATTTCGAACGGTTGAACATCAAACCGATCGTAAGCCACGTCAAGCCGTTCGGCCTGTTGAGCTTTCTCACGAGCGGAGTCATACCGGCCGGCCACGATGTCTTGTTGAGCCGACGTCAGGAGCTGAGCGGCTTGTTGCTTCTTCGCTGCGACTTGCGGATCGCGTTGCAGCGAAGCGGTTTGCTTCGGTGCTTCCTTGGCCGGAGTCTTTGCTCCGAACGGATTCGCTTCTTGAGCTGGCTTCTCTTGCTTTGCCAGAATCGCTGTGGTGGCCGATTCTTGACCGATCAACTTGAGAAGTTGCTCCGGCGATTCCTCGAACAGCGTGTAGGAAGCATTCAGGTTCTTGGCTTCGATCGCGTAAGCACGAGCTTGACCGACGTCGCCCCGATCGTACGCCGTGCGTGCCGACTTCATCAGTGCCAATGCTCGTTCTTTTGGAGTCGCATTCGGCTTCGTTTCCATCGGCTTCGTTTCCATTGCGGGAAATTCAGCCGCCGCTGCTGACGAGGTTGGGTTTGGCTCAGGCAACGTTTGGACGGTCATCCGGGAAAACGGATCGTTGTTGTCCTTGGTCACCGGACGAGCAACTGGGCGTCGCTGTGGAGCCGGCAAGCCACGAAGTTGAGCGATAAATTCATCAGGAGTCGCCTGATTCGGAGCAAAATCGACTTGGTGACGTCGAGCCAATGTCGCTGCCGAGTTAGCAAATCGCAATGCTGTGCTCTTGCGTCCCTGACGAGCGGCCAGTTCAGCCCGACTCATCAAGGCTTGGATTTGTTGGGCAACTTTGGGATCGATTCCCGATCCACCGTTGCTCAACTTCTCCTGAGCTTGCTTGAGATGGTTTTGCAAATCTTGCTGTTCGAACCGGTTCAGTTCGCCACGAGCCGATTCTGCGGCCTTGAACAAGCGAGCCGCCTCGGCGTAGCGTCCGGCGTTGAATTGCTGCGTTCCGGCGGACAGCAACTCTCGAGCTGTCGGCCCGGCGGTCGATCCTTGTGACGTTTCCGCTTGAGGAAATGCTTCCTCCCGAGCGGATGCCAGTTTCGTGGGTTGATCAGTGGTGGCCAGCCAAACGGCCACACCGACAACCGCAGTACACGTTAACAGTCCGATGAGCTTGCCCAACGCTAGGTTCCTCCTGAAGCCTTGATTCGCAGATGTCGACTCGACTTCCTTGCCGCGTCGGCTAGGACTGATGCACGCCCAAGCGTGTCGTTCCCAGCAACCGTTTTCGATAGCTCGACAATACGTCACAACAATTGGGATCGTTCAATCGCCGCGATTGAATCGACCACTTCCGGGCGCTAGATGTCCGCCAAGAAAGGTTGCGGATAGATAGGTGATGCCAAGAAATGGGTCAACCCCGATTTTTCGGGAATCGCCCTGTTTTCGCATTAGAGGCACCGGCGACTCTACACGGAGCCGCAACTACAACTCGAATTGCCGCCAATCGTTTCGGTTGATCATCTCCTGCACAACTCGACGTAGTCGCTCATCGTCGGCCGCGTCGACATGTGTATCGAAGATATGAAGTTGCTGCCGACTGCCGGTTTCGTGCGGCAACTGCTCCGCCCACCCCAGCTCTTCAACGCAGTTCAACTCCTCGGCAATCGGCTGAAGGTATTCAACTAGAGAGTTCGTGGTTTCCTCGACCGAGCGTTGTTTATAGTTGTCGCTGTCGACCAATTGAGCATCGCTTCCGTAGCGTGTGGCTCGCCATTTGTTTTGTTGAACCATCATGGGATGGTATTCGGCGAAGTACGTTCCCTCGTCGATTTGCCGATCAATCGCCGTGACCAAACACTGCACCAACGCCGTCAGAGCGAGCACCTGTTGCAGGTTTGCCGGGACATCACACACGCGGATTTCCACGGTCCCAAAGTTGTGGTGCGGACGGATGTCCCACCAAATTTCGCGGATCGTGTTGATGAATCCGGTATCCATTAAGTGATTGATCAACCAAACGTATTCGCTCCAATTCCGCATTTGGTGCGGCAACCCTGCGGTCGGCAAATCTTCCATGATCTTGGATCGGCTCGATGCCAACCCCGTACGTCGACCGTTCCAGAATGGTGAGTTCGATGAAAGCGCGAGCAGGAGCGGCAAATGTCGGAGCATCCGGTCGCAAATCATCACGGCTTTGTCACCGGAATCGACACCGATGTGCACGTGCAATCCAAACGTCACCAGACGTCGGGCGACATCTTGCATAAGATCGACCAGCAGAAAATACCGGTCATTCACCGTTATCGCTTGGTCTTCCCACCGCGAAAACGGATGGGTCGCTGCCCAAAGCAGTTTCAGTCCTTCCGCATCGGTGACCTTTTCCAACTCTTCGAGTGTGTGGCTGAGATCACGCCCGACGTCCCGTACGGTGTTGCAAACCCCGGTATTGATTTCGAGATAACTCTGCATCAATTCAGGTTTCACAGTCTGATGCAGTTCCTTCGGCAGACGCCCGAGTACCGCTTCGATTGCCGGTCGCAATGCGTAAGACGTCTCGTCGACTAACTGAAGCTCGATCTCGACACCGATTGACGGACGATCATTGTGGGTGAACCGCAGCACGGACATAGACAACTCCAAGAACTTGGCATCGACGACCAACGGCCCTCAGTTTTCAGTGCCGACAATATTAACATGCCGCCGCCAAAAAAATCACTTGGACGCGTAGGTGTGTCCCAAATAAATCGCTGCCCGCATCAGGAGTCGCGAGCCCAGATGCAACGTGCGTTCGTCGATGTCGAAGTGCGGAGAATGCAAATAGGGATTCTCACGGTCGGCAAAGCCGCACCCGAGTCGCAACATCGCCCCCGGTGCATAGGCGAGGTATTCGGAAAAGTCCTCGCCGCCCATGCTTGGCAACGTGATGCTCTCCAAATGCTCGACACCCAGCACCTCTCGCGAAGCCCGCTCCAACGCGGCCGCGCATTTCGTATCGTTCACAACCGCGGGCACCGGATTGATAAAACGACGACGAATCTGCACACCGGTGGAAATTTCGGTCGCCGAACAGAGACGGTCCATCTCCGTTTTAATAGCCTCACGCACATCTTGATTCGTCGTCCGCAGCGTGCCGCTAATCTCAACGCGATCGGGAATCACATTTGATGCCGAACCGCCTTGAATTCGACTGACGGTAAGAACGGATGGAAGACGAGCATCGACCCGTCGTGGAACAATCTCATAAAGCGAACTCACCAGTCGAACCGAAGCGGCAACGGGGTCGATCGCCTGATGCGGACGCGCCGCGTGCCCACCGCGACCGTCCACACAGATCTCGAATTCATCGCAGTTGGCCGTTAACACGCCGTATCGAATTCCAACCCGGCCGCACTGTCGTTCCGGATCGACATGGACACCAAGAATCGCATTCACGCCATCCATTGCGCCGGCGTCGATCATCCAAGTCGCCCCGCCGTCGGACTCTTCCGATGGCTGGAAAATTAAACGGATTCGCATGGAGTGTTCTGGTGGCAAATCGGTGAGTTTCGACGCATTCAGCCCCGCCGCCAAGACGATCGCCGTGTGCGCATCGTGACCGCAAGCGTGCGTGATTCCCTGGTTCTGCGAACGGTACTCCACCGTTTTCATGTCGGTCAGTCGGAGCGCATCGATATCGCAACGCAATGCGATACACGGACTCTTTGGATCGGGGCTCCCCAATTCCAAATCCGCGTACACGCCGGTTTTCACATCTTTGTCACTCCGACAGACCCGGTATTTCACACCAGCTTTCTCGAGCTGGGAGACTATGTACTTGGTTGTCTCAATTTCTTGCCCGCTGGGTTCGGGGTTGCGGTGCAAATGCCGACGGATTTCGACCTGTTCATCCACAAATCCGCTGAGCGACTCATCGAAACGATGGAGCCAATTGGAAGACGCTTCGTGATTCGATTGGGGATTGCCAATTTCCATCAGTACGGGATTCTTTCAGAAGTCGTGCGATGTTTCGCAAAATCAGTCAGGCGGAGCATGCGGACTCAAGCCGCTGTGAGCAGGTTAACTCTCGAGATCGCTCCAATCGACGAGTTCAATATCGGGCCGCACGATCTCCGCGAAGCCGTTGCGTTGACTCGTCCGCACACCGCGTCCGCCGCGGCTCGTCATTTGGTACTTCATTTGACCGAACGTCAGCGGTGTGCCATTGGTGTTGATGACCTTCAAACTGTCGCTTGGCCGTCCGATCAGCAACGCGCCGAGTACCTTGTCACCCTTATCCAACTTGATGCCAATAACGCCTTTCCCCGGCCCGGCGAGTATCGGAATTTCTTCGACACCAAAGTGCAGAATCCGCGAATCCGCTGATGCGAGGAAAATGGATTCCTGAAACCGCACCAACTCCACATGCACGACACGATCGCCGGCACGTAATCGGCAAAACTTCCGGCCGTTTTTGGTCGACGGTTCACGGAAGCCGCTCAGCGAAAGCCGCATGACTTGGCCCATGGCGGTGACGATCAGGAAATACGGAGGCGGGGTTTGCTCGTCAGACTCGGTGTCGTCTTCCGGCGTGAATCGCGAATCGGTACTGATCGCCGCGACTAGTTCCACCCCGTCCCCAAGCCGGACGTGTTTCGAGAGCGGTTCGCCGTACCCCGAAGAAACCGGGATTTGGTCGATTCGCAGCGTGTACGCCACGCCGTCGTTCGAGAATACCACAACGGTATCCACCGTGCTGCCCGGACAAACGGCCAACACTTCATCACCTTCCCGAACTCGTGTGCTCTTGACGCTACTCAACCGACCAACCCGTTTGATCCATCCCTCACGGGTCAGCACGACGTTGGTATTCTCCTTGAGAATATACGCCTCGGGATCGTATTCGGCGATGTCATCGACTGAACCGATCGTCGTGCGGCGTTCGTCGCCGTATTCTTTGCGAATTTCTTCGAGTTCGTTTTCGACGACCTTCCACAGTTTCTTTTCGCTGGCAAGAATCTTGCGAATTTCGTCGGCGGCCGCTTGTTTCTCGCGAAGTTCTTCAATGATGTTGTCAATCTCGAGCTGACTGATCTTATAAAGCATCATCTCGAGAATGGCGTAGGTTTGAACTTCGTCGAGTGGAAACTCGGCCATCAACTTTTCGGCGGCGTCCCGTTTGCCTTGTGAGTTGCGAATGATCCGAAGTGCTCGGTCCAGTCCTTCGAAGATCAGGGCAAAACCATCGAGAATGTGAATTCGCCGTTCGAGTTGATCCAACTCGAATTGGAATCGCTTTCGCACTGTTTCCAAACGGAAGTCGAGGAAATGCTGCAACATTTCCTTCAGGCTCATTCGCCGAGGCACACCGACGCCGGTTTCGTCCGGTGCAAGTGCCGTCAGGTTGTATGCAAAGTTTTGCTCAAGTGGCGTGTGCTTGTACAAATACTCCATCACGGACTCGGGATTGCTGCCGGATTTGAGTTCCAGCACAATTCGCAAGCCGTTCTCCTCGTTCGTTTCATCCGTGATGCTGACCAACTGAGGAAGTTTCCGCCCCTCGCAGATTCCACCGAGCGACTCCATCAACGGGTTCGTCGAAACTCCGTACGGCACGGAATAGATGACCAGACGGTTCTTCGACGGCTTGCCTTCGGAATCGTCGAACTGCCATTCACCACGGACTTTGATGGAACCGCGTCCGGTCTCGTAGCACTCCCGAATGGTCTGACGATCGGTCACAACACGTCCACCGAGCGGAAAATCGGGTCCCTTCACCGTCCGTAGGAGCTGAGCGGTCGACGTATCCGGCTTCTGGATTAACGTCGTCGCGGCTTTGACAATTTCGTTCAGGTTGTGCGGCGGAATATTGGTGGCCATGCCGACCGCGATCCCCGCGATTCCGTTGATCAGCAAGTGCGGCAGCCGAGCTGGCAAGACAACGGGCTCCTCCTTCGAGCCTTCGTAGTTTGGACGAGTGGCGACCGTTTCATACCGTAGCTCGCTCATCAATTCGGTGGCGATCGCCTGTAATCGAACTTCCGTGTACCGCGCAGCTGCATGCGCCAGTCCCAGGACTGAACCAAAGTTCCCCTGGCCATCCACCAACGGATACCGAAGTGTGAAGTCCTGCGCCAATCGCACCAGAGCTTCGTAAACCGCACCATCGCCGTGTGGGTGAAAGTCCCCCGTGGTGTCGCCGCAGACTTTCATACTCTTACGGCGTTTCGCGGAAGGTGTGAGTCCTAACCCGTGATACATCACATACATAATGCGACGCTGCACGGGTTTCAGGCCGTCGCGGACATCCGGCAATGCACGCGACGTGATTACCGACATGGCGTAGTTCAGGTAACGCCGCCGCGTCTCTTGCGACAACGAGACGTATTCAATCCGCCCGGTGTCGTCGTTGGCATCATGGGCACCGTTGCCGTTGGTGGAATTCTGCTTTTTGGCCAACAGAGTCTCCTTGAATCCGTTCGTCTGTTTGGTTGGATGTTCGAGTTTTCCGGTTACATCGGTTTTGGTGGAAAAGCCGATCGTTGTCGTCATTCGTATTCTGCGGGACGCCCATTGTAATTGACGACGCTTCCGGCTTACAGCCTGTGACGGTTGTATCGCATACACGTCCTTGCGCGAGGTGACTCTGTTTGGAACGTTGCGTAGAACCGTTCCAGTTTGATTTCTAGCCGTCCGGAAAGCCGATGGACGTTACAGGCTTTCGGGCAGCCGTCGGATCTGTCCCACCGACACTCGCGATGCCCGTTCGATTCACGGAGGAATCCATTATGCGACGCCTGAATTCGTATCGCGGCACGCGCTCTTTGAGTGTCGTTCTGTTCTTGCTTGCTGGCACGCCGTTGACGGCATCGGCTCAACAAACACCCGGCCAAGCCAACTCGCCACAAGCGGTCCGACAAACGAGCACTCAGCGGTTCACACCGCCCTCACCAATTGCCGGTCCTGGACGCATGCCACCGACGCATTTGCAACAACCCGGGTACCCTTATCTGAATGCTCCGATGTACCCGACTCCGGTCCCCTATGTTCCACCGGAAATCGGCAGCACGACCATCACCAACCAAGCGTTGGCACCGCACGAGATGCTTTACCCGCACGAATACAAGGCGTTGTATCCGCCTTTCTATCACCATGTCAAAGGACGTTGGGTGATGACCTCTCGTGGGGTTCGCTATCGTGAAGATTGGCACCTGCAAGGCACGGAGGTGGAAGTGAAGTACCGTGCTCATCCCAACCCATTCACCGGATTCCACCCGCCGATTTTGAACAATCATTACATGGGCTTGGGGGCGTTCGGCTGGAGTACTGGTGGCTTCTTCCGAGACTATTAAGTCGACGAAACAACCATTCGAATTTGAGTCTGGAAGTCCACAACGGCTGGTGTTTTGCACAGATTCTCAACCTGCGGCGAGGACGAGCCGCCTTTGCTTCACGATTTCGAGGAACAGAGTCATGTCATGGATGTCATGGAAAACGCGGCTCGCGACGATGGCAGCGATTTGCTGTCTCGCCGTGTCCGCCAATTCGTTACGGGCGGAAGACGCCCCCACGGAGTCGGTGGGCCATGCGTCCGTGTATACCGCTCCCATCCCGGAAGCCGACCCCGGTGCCGGTCTCTTCGAACCTGTCACACAGCTCGCCGGTGATTCCTGCGGGCCGTGTGCTGCGAATCATTGCGGACCGTACCCGCAAGCCTTCCATCCGCCGGTGTACTATCCGGGTTTGACCGATTACGCCCCGACATGTTTCGGAACGCGGGATTGGTTCAAGGAAACCTTCGGCTGCTTGCAACATCGTGCTAACCAAAAACGGTTAATGGCCGAGTACGAAACCCGTCTCCAAACTGCTCACTGGCCGACCTGCTGCCCTCCTTGGGCATGCTGGGGGCACTATTGCGACGAATGTGCAAACGTGGGCTGCAAACAACGCTGCTGCCTGTCAGGTTTGCTCGGAAGCGATAGCGATGAATGTCACACCGGATGCAGTACGCATTGCACGGAAAATTGCTCAAGCTCGCACGGCAGCCCATGCATTCCCGGAGACTCCGGCGCGAGCGTGACCGATGATAGTGTCATTTCTTTGGCCAGCTACGACCCAAGCGAATTGGAATTAATCCAACCGCAATCGTCGTCCAATTTGATCACTCTTGTCGGTCATGAAGAAGTGGCTGAGGAAGAAGAAGGTGTCTACCACTTAGGACCAGCTCCAGGCGTTCAACCCACTAACTGCACCGTGCAAACGCCGATCACAAACGGTTGTGTCACCGGAAACGGATGCGTCACCCGGCCAACTGGTGGTTGCAACTCGACCGCCTGCAATACCGTTGGCTGCAATGGCGGATGCCGCAATGGTGGAAACGGCTGCCAAAACGGATCCGGCTGTGATTCATCAAGTTGTTGGTCGTGGAGCGGGCTCGGTGGTGGATCGACATCGAACACGGGCTGGGCGATGCCGTTCTGCAATAACGGAGACGGTCGGTTGTCGAGTCTGTTCTGCAAACACGGTGGCACATATGTGGATGAAAACGGTGTCACCCATGAATGCCGTCGTCGATGTTTCGGACACGTCCATGATTTGATCCCGAGCTGCCAAATGCTGCAGTGCCATTGCCTGCAGTGCTTCGGCGATTGTAGTTGGGGATTCCACGACTTGAACCCGGCCGGGCACGACTGCGAAGCACGCGGCAACGGATTTCTCCGTGTCGGGAAATACAACGTGGCATACGAGACCAACCCGTGGCACTTCGATGCCCGTGACGGTCGCATTTACGCCGCTCAAGGAACGGGAATGCCCACCGGTATGCCGTTGGCTCCCAATGTTCAAAAGACGTTTAACTTTGGCTGGGGAACTCCTGTCAGTCGTTTAACACCGATTTGGCGAAATCCCCAGCAATACGGACCATAATCGATCAGGCATTCTTAGCGATGCCGGGTCCGACAACTGTTCGATGCGAACGAGTAAGACTTGGCGATTCTTCCCCAAACTCACTTGTGCAGTTTACCTTAATCCGTACAGGTCTCGATCTTGCGAAGGTGCGGAAACCTGACAGTTTTCGCATCGTTCGTAGCATGGAAACCACGATGCGGTCTAGCACACAGGAAGGTGCGATGTCCCGAATACCTCTTTTCAACATGACACTGGTCGTCGTTGTTTGCGTCTGGGGAGGACTGCCCTTGTCGAAGGCGTCGGCCCAGCAAAGCGGATCAGTCCCGAACGAACCAATTACCGAAGCGCAGCCGCTGCCGTCTTACGGCAACACCAATGGCGTTCCGGCTCCTGAAGTCCTTCCGGAGAGCGTTCTTTCCAGTTCCCCTTCGGTCGGTGAAACGATCAACGAGTCGTCTTATCCGATGACGGATCAGGGCTTTGTTCCGGTTGGCGTTGGCGACCCCGTCAGCGTGAACGGAATGCACTTGCCCGGCAACATGGTCGTTCCGCCGTATTACAATTGGCACCGTGTGGTGCGTCGTCCAATTTGGCGAACTCCAGTTGTTTACAATCGTTACTGGCCCAACCACTACTACACCGGCGGACAAGCTTGGTCTGGTCGGGGCGCTGCTCAGCCATTGCCGGTTGTGTCACACCCCACCGATACCACTCAAATGGGTGTGTACTACCAACAAGTCCCGATGTGGCAACCCAACCCGCGCATGGTTCCACCGACTCCATGGCCATGGGACTGGCATTACACCATGCCAGCTCAAGCCGTTTACGCTCGGCAGAAGATGTTGAATTCCGGACATGCCGGGTTCGGCGTCGAAGCTAGTCTGACCGGATATGGAAGTGGATACGAAATTCAGAACGAAGAAGGCGTCCAAGTCGACGCGTACGAAAGTGAGTGAGTAGCCGAACGTGCATGAGACGACATCAGTCATGGCAATCCATGCCTTTGTGTCGTGCAGACAATTCAATTCGGTGAATACAGACCCTCGACGGGGCTTCTCGTCGAGGGTCTGTGACTTTCGTACATTCCGAAGGACAGCTATCGCCATCACGGCTTCAAAGTGAGCCAGCGGAGACGCCAACCCGCATCGAAGATGTGTCACTAGTTTTCGATCTTCTGAACTCTTTTCCCGACTTCCTTCGCCATTACTTGCATGCGTTGATAGAGGTCTTTCACGATCTCCGGTTTGTCTGCCGCCCGGTTGACTCGCTCGTAGGGATCGGTCCGCATGTGAAACAATTCCGCCGTCCCTGTCTTCGTTCGCAATTTCCAATCCCCCACGCGAACTGCCTCCAATCCACTTCGGAAATAGAAATAGTCCTTTCGTGGAGAACTGGCGACATCCCCTTGCAGGAACGCCGTCAGATCATGTCCATCCACAACATTTGGTGACGGTTCCGCCTTGGCCACTGATAGCAACGTCCGATAGATATCGGGCATCCCGACTAATTCGGCCGAAACCCGGCCCGGTTTGATCTTGCTCGGCCAACGAATAATTGCTGGCACACGTGGTCCACCTTCGTAGGTTTCTCCTTTGGAGCCCCGAAGTGGTCCCACTGAACCAGCATGCCAGAGTTCGTTTCCAGCTTGTTGCATGCGAGGCGGCATATTGATCCAAGGTCCATTGTCAGAAGCAAAGAACACGAGTGTATTCTCCGTGAGACCTTTCTGATCAAGGGTCTTGAGAATTTGCCCGATGCTCCAATCCACTTCCTCGATCACATCGCCATACAGTCCGAACTGTGACTTCCCACGGAACTCCTTTGATACGTGCAGCGGCAAGTGTGGCATCGCGTATGCTATATACAGTAGAAACGGCTGATCCGCCGAGTGCTTCTTGATCAAGGAAG
This sequence comes from Thalassoroseus pseudoceratinae, assembly GCF_011634775.1. Taxonomy (NCBI): domain Bacteria; kingdom Pseudomonadati; phylum Planctomycetota; class Planctomycetia; order Planctomycetales; family Planctomycetaceae; genus Thalassoroseus; species Thalassoroseus pseudoceratinae. Next base: position 824,543 of record NZ_JAALXT010000003.1, on the reverse strand, counting down.
TGGCTTCAGCCGTGTATCGCTGTGTCAGTGGGTCTTGGTCGAACGGATGCTCCACCATTTCATCACCACGATACAGCCCGAGTGGTTCATCAGTTTGCACCCACGGCCGAATATAGTCGTTCGAGTACGGTAGCCCGAACCACGTATCGAACCCCTGGTGAACCGGCAGGAACTTTTTCAGCTTGTACCCAAGATGCCATTTCCCGACCATGTGCGTCGCGTAACCCGCGTCTTGCAGAGCTTCCGCAAGCGTCCATTCCGAATCTGGCAAGCCACCGCGTCCGTCTGCCCCCGTTCCACCATTGAACTTGACCCGAGGCATGTACCGACCAGTGATCAACTGGGTCCGTGAGGGCACACACCACGATCCCGTGACAAACGAAGTCAATCGAAGTCCGTCTTTCGCGAGAGCGTCGATGTTCGGAGTGCGAATTTGTGGATGTCCATAGCACGCCGGGTCACCATAACCCATGTCATCCGCAAATAAGATGACAACATTCGGACGGTCGTTCGCCACCCCAACGGCAGCTGTGAACAGAACACAGAAAAAAGCGGCGATTCGCATTCTCATTGGACTAAACTCTTCGTGTGTAGGAATACTAGCATCGTGAGCGATTAGCGATTATTCGGAGTTGGTTTTCAGTTACAAAAGCCTTTAAATCGATTTGTCACAACTCATACAGATATCGAGTAGTCACAGGTTACCTAGAGCCCCTTAAAAACCGACGCAGTTATGCGTTCCCATCAACCGCGTAGTCGCGACACTAGTTTCGGGGGAAAGATCGTTTGCTATGCAGCTTCTCAGTGAGTCGTTGAACAGTTTCCGGCTCACGTTCCGCGATGTTTACAGTTTCACCCGCCGGAGTACGATGGTCATAGAGTTCCGCATACCCATTACGATGCAAAACCATTCGATGCGTTGGCGTCCGAATTGTCGTTGCTCTAGAACCGTAAGACACCGCTTCGGTCCCCTGTTTCTTGGGATCGTTGATATTCGGAACTAACGATTGCCCATCAATACCATTCGGGCGGGGAATGCTCGCCAACTCACAGACGGTGGGAAAGATATCAATCGTCTCCACAATAGCCGAGCTCGATTCGCCGGGATCATCCATGCCGTCGAATGAAACAATTAAGGGAGACCGCAACGACTCCTCGAACAAGGTATGCTTCCCCCAAACCGCCTGTTCCCCGAGATGCCAACCGTGATCCCCCCAAAGAACGACGATCGTATTTTCGCGTTGCTTCAGTTGATCGAGACGATCGAGAATCCGGCCCACAAGGGTATCCGCATACGTGACGCAAGCGGCATAGTGCTTGCGAACCTCGGTTGCAAATTCAGCGTCCGTGTTAGGATTTCGCTTCCAGCGGTTGTACTTCATAAACTCGCCAGAACCATGCCACGTCGTTTTGCCGGTTGGTTTCGACGGATGCTCGATTGCCGGCAAAACCGCATCTCGATAGGGCTCAAAGTATTTTGCGGGTGCACCGAACGGAAGATGCGGACGGATAATTCCAACGGCTAAGAAAAACGGGGTCTCGGCAGTATCTTTGGCCAAGTCATCAAGTTGATGCAATGCCTCTGCAGTGATTAACCCGTCGGGATAAATGTCGTCTGACCCCGGCTTCGACTGAAAGACATCCATCTCCTTTGCGTTCTTTCGAATTTCCCCGTGGGCTAATCCATGCATAGCACCACGTGGATGCTCCCAGTCCCCGCAAGGCATTAGATGTCGATCCCAGGAGTTTGGCATCTCGGGCTGGGAATCATCGTCCCAGTTGGAACCACCGCGTCCACCCGGATGATGCGACACCTTCCCGACCGATACCGTGCGATAACCATGCGTCTTGAACCATGCCGGAAAACTCGGTGGGACTGATTCAGCCCCGGAACGTAGCTCTCGCGACCTCTTAAACAACGCGTTGTTCCCGTAGGAACCGTAAGTACCAGTCAACAAGGCAAACCGCGACGCACCACAAGTGGGAGCCTGCACATAGTGCTTCGTAAAAATACGCCCCTTTTTCGCCAAGGCGTCGATCCGAGGGGATTGAATATAGTCAACACCATAGCAACCTAACTCAGGCCGTAAGTCGTCAATACAAAGCAATAGCACATTCGGGTGATCGGCCGCCTGCAATGTGGCGGGAAGGTAAGCCAACCCGATGACTAGCAGAAGACTGTGATGAATAAAACGTTGCATACTTGTTACTCGGATTGGAAGCACACGTGTGAGCAAAACGGTGGCAACCACTCAAGATCGGGTGCCAACAGAACGTCTGCAGAAACTCCGTTGTAAAACGAACGTACCGATTCCGCAAGCATATTGATGCACTGACAGTTTCGAAGAGACAGTTTGGTCGTGACAAAGCTCCCGAGATGCAATCCCACGAGGCTAAACACGAACGGGACACAACGGTGCTTTCACTAGACGGTCTTACGTTGTGAATCACGAAGGAACGCTCATGGTGGCTGCAACGTGCGTAATTAATCCACTTCGATACCGTCTAGTGAAATCAGCCCACCATCGACGGTGTAGACATAGAGTTGATCACCGATCTGAATCGGCCCGGAGTCCAATTCGTTATGCAACGGGATCGTCTTTCGAAGCTTCCCAATATCGAGTTCGATGATCGACAAATCACCGTTGCGACGAGTCACCCAGAGATGTGGACCTTTGACAAATGGCGGTCCGGCTAGACGGACATCCTCAGTGGTGTTGTCGTTGCTGACGGACCAAGCGAGTTTTGGTTGCTCACCGATCGCGATGGCATGGAGTGTACTGGCTTCGGTCTCAGCAAACACCCATCCTTTGGCCGACCAAAGCTCGTTCGACACAGCTCCTGGAAGTTCAATTTCGCCCACGGGCTGCAGGGTCTGGGAATCCATCAACTGTAGTTGCCCCTCAATCGTGGTCAGAGCCAGGAAGTTGTCTTGTAAGACAAACGGCATCGCGACTAATGAATCAAGCTGAACCGTGCGTATACCGTAGAGGTGAGGCGAGGGTTGCTTTCGTAACTGAACTTGAATGAGTTGACTGTTGGTATCAAGTGCTAGCAATAGCTCGTCGTTGATGCGGTCAGCATGAACCCACGCCACAACAGATTGTTCGCCAGGTTGGTTGTCTTCGTCTGTTTCGATCTTGGGTTTATAGTCGTCAACTGCTGGTCGACTTGAATCTAAATTGATGTATTGCAGGCGACCGTTTGGCATTGCTAGAACAAAGCCCTCGCCCATCGGGATGGGGGCCAACTCCGGCGTTTCGCTCAAAGTGTGCGTTTGCGAGACTTGTCCTCCGAGATCAAGAATCCAACACGTTGATGATTCCCCCCCTGCAACTGCCGCAATCTTTTGTTCTGTAATCGCAGTGGCCATGAGTGGGAGTTTCAAGCCATCTGGAATCGGCAGGGTTACCGTAGAATTAGTATCGAACTTCGTGCGTTCATTGGATTGTAGTTCCGCCTGTTGTAGTCGAAAGAATCGCCCGTCTTCGTTCAGAAAACCCGCTGCCGTCTTGTCACCCGTGTATGCTAGGATGCGAGAACCAATTGTCGTCCCCCAGTTACTAGTCAGGGAATCAATTTGATATGGTGACAGCAGCACCGACTGATTGAACGCCTGATGCCGCCCCATAAATAGAATATCACCACTGCGTTGTAGCGGCTGTGCGGCGACACTGTCTGTGGCAATATTTGCGACAACCGACAATGCCCCACTCGAAAGGTCGAGTCGATACAAACCGTTCCCGGCGTACCACAATTGATCGCTTGAAGTCGCAGTCAAGTATGCCGAACGGGTCTGATTGCCCACGATGTTCTGCTGGGCGATTCGACTAAGGGGTGGTTGATCTGGATCATCCGTTACGGCAAAGGCAGTGACACGATTTTTCCCAGAAGCCACAAACAAGAGATTTCCTCGCAACAACGGTGGACTTGTCACATGCCCTTGAATTGTTTCGCTGGCAACCTGCGGGATCTCCTCTCCGGGATTTTTCAAGTCGTATAACCGCAACTGACATCGCCGATTCGGCTGGTTCTCTGCCAGCAGCAAAAGTGAGCCTAACGGCATCGCAGGGACATCGACGGAATCCGTTTGTCGCCCTCGCGGTGGAGAATCTAATGACCCAGCCGCATGACCGGTGTACGCAGTCGCAACGACTTCGAAGTCCTGAAGCGTCACCGTGTAGGCAATCGCACGTTCCCCAACCACAACCAACGCTGCGCTATCACGTGGGAGAATCGGAGGACCGATCAGACTTTGGGAAAAATGAATCCTGCCAATGATGCGGCCTGATTCGAGATCAAGTTTGTAGAGCCGTCCGCTCATCGTCGGCAAAAATATGTGTCCGCCTTCTACAAGTGGTTCACTGACCGATGGCTCTGCGAGCGGTATTCGCCACTGAAGTTTGCCGGTGCGGCTCTCCAACAAAACCAGTTCGCCTCGCCGCTGATCATGGATGAGAAGTCCGGGAACTGCGGTGGGAACTGATTGGGGAAAGAATCCGCTGCGTTGACCGACAGTCCGACGCCACAGCGGCTGACCGGTGACGGTGTCGAGTCCGAAAAGAACTCCGCGACCCATCGCGAAGACGGTTTGCCCATCGCTTTGCTCACTGGCACGGGTCCGAGTTTGTTCGGTCAAAACGACCATGCCAGGTGCGTCCTGCAAGGGATCTCTCGTTTCCGGATTGATGTCGGGATTGTCCCGCAAGATCAATTTTTTCTCGGCATCCAGCGTCTGTTTGAGCAGACGATTTAACTTGGAATCACCATCGAGCTTGGGAAACTCTAGCAGCAAATTGCGTCGTGCGACCAAGGCTTGCATCGTCTGGGGTGGGTCTGCCGCGAGTGCGGTCTCCGTTGCCTGGATGGCTTGCTCGTACGCATCTCGCTGATCCGCCACATCGACGGCTAAAATCCAACGCTTCTCCAAACGCTCCGCGAGTTCATCCGGTTGGTCGTCCACCGGACTAAAATGCTGAGCAAGTTTGAATGCTTCGCGGGATACGTCGATGAGTTCCCTTCTTTTGAGTTCGACTGCATCGCGTGCCGCACCTTCGGCGATCTCACTAGACCACTTTTGCAAATCAATTTTTTGATCGTTGTAAGTCTCGAACTCCCGGTACTCGCGGCGAAAGTCCACGATTGCGTCGATCCCGGCTTGCCAATCCGGTGCGCCACCGGAGATCTGACGCAGGATATTTGCCCGACCAATCCCGATCCGAGCATCCGCAACACGTTGATCGGTTGGGTTCTCAACGAGAAAGTTCTCGAACAATTCCACAGCCTGCATATATCGCCCTTCCTGAAGGGCTTGGTCTGCGGCGAGGTACTGGTGTTCGGATTTGTTTCTGTTAGTCAGAAACCAAAGCGTGACGGCGACGAGTGTGCAAATGACGGCGCCACCGAGCAACGCCAGTACGATCGGCGAGCGGATGACGTCGTGATCGCCGGGGCGTGTGCGGCCGCTACCAAAACGTTCCCGGATGCGATCCGCAACCGGTTCTCGACGCGTCGCAGTTTCCGCGGCATCTTCGGTAGCCGCCTCGTCTTTCGGTTCCGACTTCGCTGCTCGCATTGCCTTCGGTGTCGGCAAACTCTCAACGGACTCATCTTCGAAAACCAACTCGTCGTCCGAAGATTCATCCGCGTCGAGACTCTCCATCTCGACAGAGACAATTTCATCATCGTCGAGCAAGTCATCGTACCGACTCCGCGTTCGCTCGGGCTCGGCTTCGACGGATTCCTCGTCCGCTTCGACCAGTTCCTCATCGTAGAGTGACGAGAATTCCTCTTTTCCCGTACGGTCAGCGTCCGGAATGTCGGCGGCCGGAAGTTCCCAGGAGGACTCCCCAGAGATATCACTCCAGGAATCGTCGTCCGGCGGTTTGCGTTCTGGCGGTGGGGGTGGAACGTCGCGGGGCATGAAACCGTTTTCTATCGAAGACCTGTCGAAGTCTGTTCTATACCGTGGCTGTTATCAATCGTCGCTGGCCACTGTTGCAAGGCGAATCTTTTGCATCCCCGCGCCCGTCCCGGCGTCGAAAACTTTGACGAATGTCTCATGTCGGGATGCCGGGTCCGTCTGGATGATGAGTTCGTTCTTATCCTCGGACCGCAGTTTGTCAGCGAGGAGGAATTCCAACTCGGAAGGATCGGGGATAGATTCATCATCAACAAAAATCACATCATCCTGATCAATTCTGACCATCACGGATGTCCGTTCCAAGTCTTCCAAATTTTGAATCGTTTGCTGAGCCCCTTGTTTCTCCGGATCGGGAGCGGGGGTCTCAATTGTTTTCGTCATGCTGAACGACGCGGTGATCATAAAGAAGATCAGAAGAAGAAACGTCACGTCGACCATCGGCGTGAGATCCATGTCGTCAGCTTCGATTCGACTTCCGCGAAGATCGAAATCGTAATCGTCATCGTCGGCGATGACCGACTGTGTGCGTTTGGTGGTTGGAACCGGCTTCTTGCTTGCCGGTTGCTCTTTCGCTGTCGGTACAGGCTTGGGTTTCGGTTTGGATGGTTTGGGGATCTGAATTTGTTGGGCGCATCGTGGGCAGTCCGTCGTTTTGCCGGCGGTGCTGTTCGAGACGCTGAGTTTCTGGCCGCAAAAGCGGCAGCGAAAAATTATCGGCATCGAATCGTGGACGATCTTTCCTATCGGAGCTGCATACGAAAGCGGCCGTCACTTTTTGTCTTTGACTTGAACGTGCAGATGGATTCCCGGAACTTCGCTGGCGGCACGATACACTCGCATGGTGAAGCCATTGGTGATGTCCCGATCAGCTTTGATGATGACATCGGATTTTCCCTCTGCCAAACCACGTTCCACATCCCCGGTGATTTCCTCAATCGTGCCGGGTGTGCCGTCACTGAGAACAATGCTCGGTTCCCCGCCCGACGCTTCCGGCTTGTTGACACTGATGACGATGGCTTCCAGCGATTCCACGCCAACGCCATGTTCGGCCGGTGGCGGATCGTTCTGGGAATCTTGCTGCATGGTCGATGTCACCATGAAGAAGATCAACAGCAAAAATACCACGTCGATCATCGGAGTGATGTCGAGTTCCGCATCGTAGGTGCGACGTTTTTGGACCAACGGAGCGTCGTCAGCTTCGTCGGCGATGGTGGGTTCTGGAGCCATCGGTTCACGCCGGGTTGGAATTGCGTTTGGACTGCATTTCTTCGAGATCATTGAAGAAACGAGTGAGGTCACCTTGCACGCTGTCTTGCAGTTTGCCCATGCGAATGTGGATGACGTTGCCTCCCATCACGAGGGGAATCGCAATTGACAACCCCATCGCCGTCGTCGCCAATGCGAAACTAATGTCCTGAGCCAACGCCTCGGGGCGAATTCCGGAACTCTGTGCGGCGGCGATTTTGCCGAAAGCGTTGATCATCCCAACCACGGTTCCCAGCAACCCCAACATTGGTGCGGTCTTCGCAAAGGTGGCGATCCAACTCATGCCGTATTCGAGCGACGCAAGAATATCGACTTCCAACCGTTCGGCGAGCAAGCGCTTGAGTTTCCCGAGCGGCCGATTGATGTGTTGCATCGAGATCAAAATCAACTGCGGAACGGCCTTGCTCCAATACGGAGCGGTGTCACATTGCTCGGCGATCCGTTCATAATCTCGACGTTCGAGGTTTTCGCGGACTTCGTCCAAAAACGTGTCAGCCTGCGTGGAAGAGGAAAATCGTTTCTGTCCAATGCGAAAATACAGCAGGACGAGCCAAAACAAACCGAACAGGGCCGTCAGCCCCATTGCGACGTAGATCGCGAAGCCGGCGATTTCTAAAACTTGTTCCATCTTGGGTTTGGTTTCCTCACGATGTGGACGGTCACGAAGTGTTTCTTAGAACGTCGTCTGTCTGGATACCGCAAACGTAAAGCCGTCACCGATGGGCTGAACCACGAAATACGTTCGGCGAATTTCGCTGGCCTTACGTCCGCGGTAGGCTTCCTCACGTTGAGCTAGCATGGCTTCAGCTTGCGGTGGGTAGAAGTGAAAGATGGTCCCACGTCGGGCGTCGATTCCGGCTTTCTGAAACAGTTTGAGGTCGGCGGATTTCCGATTGCCGCCTTGCCAAGTCATGTACAATCGGTTTTCACCTTTGCCACTGGTGACTCGACGCTGTTTCGGCGGATTGGCACTGAGATTACTCAGGTAAATCAACTCACCTTGCGGTGTGAGTAAACCCAACTCGATGCCAAAGTGATCCAATTGCTTGGCGTAGGTTTCGAGAGTGGCACCGTCGGAAAACCGAACGTACCAACGTTGTTCGCGGGGCAAGCCTTTCTCACCCGGTCCCGATCCCAACGCCCGTCGCCCCGTGCCCGACGAACTGCCCACACGTCCGGTGCTTTCGGTGTTGGTTTGGATTTGCTGCGGTGCGAGTTCAGCCGCCTCATCGGCGACATCCAACACGGTTTCGAGCGTTTCCTCGACTTGCAAATCTTCGGCTGTTTCCTGGTTCAACGAAGCATCGGGAATTTCTTCCTCGGGGGATTCGACTTGCAGCATTTCATCCGGGAAACCGTCATCAGAGCCCCCCGGTAACTCGACAATTTCGAGCTCAACATGGTCATCGACATCCGTCGAAACCGGAGCCACGTACATCGCTCCCAAGTAGATGATTGCGATCCCCAGGAACAGAACCGCAGCCAACATGAAGGCGCGGGCCACGTCGAACCGAGTCACCGTCAGAACGGGGGGCCGCCGCCGATTGGGGGTTGTACGTCGACCGGGAGACCGACCGGTTTTCAGACCAGATGCCGCCATTCGTAAGTTTGTTTCGGTTAAATCACGGACCCGCGTTGAACATAGGCAGCATACGGCAAGCGAGCAGGAAAAGCGACCGTATCGCCAATGGATTTCGCAGAGAATTCATGCCAAACCTGCTCTCTGAAAATTCGTCCATTCCATGAAAAACGGCAGAGTTCGAAGGCCACGAACCCTGCCGTTTTGAATCCAGTGATATCACTGACGCAGCAGCTTAATACTCCCCGACGACCTCACCGTCATCTCGCGTGCCGAGTCGGCGGTAGGTATCGTAATTGATCGAATCGCTAATGAAACTGACCGAGCCGTCCACCTGCAAGAACTGCGATCCGCCAGAATGGAAGCTACCGTAGTTCACAACGTGCGGCGTGTTGTTCGCGGTGTGATGCATGGCGGGCATACTCATCATAGCGGGTTGGCCGACGTGCCCAAGCACCAACTGGCCGGGGCCTTCGGTCATGCTCATCATCGTCATGCCCGAGTCGACCGAGTATCCTTCCAAAGCCGCGTACCAAGTTGACTTTCCCAACGCATAGTTTCGTTCGCCCACTAGGAACGTGCTGGATGTTCCGTCGGTGATATCCCGCATCCGCGTCGCACTGTTTCGGCTAAACACACCATTCCGACCGTCCGGATTCATTGTCACGCTGCCGTAACCGTACATCCCGACATAGTTCGAAGTGGATAGTTCGTAGTCGGTGCCGCTGATGGTCACGGTAAACGTATCGGGACCGGTGTCGGAGGGGCAGCGGAACACGCTCAAAAACTGCGTCGCGAACGGGGTGTTGGCCGGGTCTTTGGCATCCAGTCCAAAGTTGAAACTGTCGTGGAGGTTGTTCTGTTCGAGACTCGGCAGCACCAACGTGCTCCATGCAAAACCCGGAGCTGAGTTGGACGCTGCGGAGGTATCCGCCGTGATATACCCCGACGGGAACGAGCCGAGTGTGTCATGGTAGTTGTGCAACGCGATGCCCAACTGCTTGAGGTTGTTCTTGCATTGTGTGCGGCGGGCAGCTTCACGAGCCTGCTGAACCGCTGGCAACAGAAGGGCAATCAAGATTGCGATAATCGCAATCACAACGAGCAATTCAATCAAGGTAAAGCCGGAACGACGGCGTAAGGAAATCATAATGTACTCCAGAAAAAGTTCAGCCCAGCGCGTGTTGCACACGTGCACCACGTGATTCCCCATTTTGCATGGGACTCACGGAGTTGCGTCCGCTGGATCATCGATCGAAGGTTTGAGTCACGCTCAAATCCGTAACGGAACCGAATCCGTTACGGGACGGAGTCGGTCAAACAAATTGTCGATCGTTCTGAATTGCGATTTCTGGAGGCGGCGTTTCCGGTCGAACAGTGACCTCCGGCAGGCTCGACGGTTGAATCATCACACGTCGTGTTTCCGCTTCGGACCAACGCACCGAAACGGTGATTGCAATAATTTTGACGGTTGACGGTCCCGCCATCTGATCCGTTGGCAACTGCCCACAAGGGCATCCAACTTCGGTGCGTGCTGGCGATCCCGCTTCGTCTTCCTCGTCAACGAAGGTTGAATTACGTCCGGTACAACAACACACACCACCGGAACGGGCGGAGTCCGAACAACCACAGTTGTTACAGCAAGTCGGTCCGGTGGCTGGCGGGGCGATTGTCTCGTCGGAATCCTTTTCGTCGGACAAGATCACAACCGACATCCACGCAAATGCGGGCAGACCGATCTCGGCGAATAACCCCAACAAAACGCCGAGCGCAGCGACAACCCACAAACGTCTTGGTCCAAGTAATGGACCAGACGAGCGGTGTGTGCTCGGTTGAATCGGATGGGGCATCATGGGGGGAGTGAGGTTACGGAGGGAAACGACTCTGAGTTTTCCGATTGTGCGATATTTCCCGGTCCCCCGCAAGTTTTCAGCCAAGATTCTCGATGGGGATCACCCGGGCGACTCACATGCAACCAAGTTGGTGCGGAGCAGATTGAGTGCGGTTTTGGCCGCTCGACTTGTGGCGATACCGGGATCGCCAATGAGATGGTGCTCGATGGCTTCCGAGCGATTTGGACCAGCAAACGCGATCCAGACGGTCCCTTCGGGAGTGTCGTTCTTGCGTCCCGTCAGAGCGAGAGCGTAGTCGGTTTGGAATCGCTCCCGGCAACCGTTCGCCATTTCAATGGCAGTCTCCTCACTCACCGAACCGTAGGTTCCAACGGTTTCTGGTGAGACGCCAAGCAGCGTGGTCTTCGCGGACTCGGTGGGTGCGACCACGCCACCGAGATACGCCGATTCGAACCCATTGACAGCGGTCAACCAGTGAGCCATTAGTCCACCATTTCCGGCTTCTGCCGTAGCGAGAGTTTGGCCCCGTTGCTGAAGCAGTCGAAGAACGACGTGCTGCAACTCTTCGTCTTCTTCACCGAAGATGAGTGAGCCGAGCCGTTGTTGAACGTCCGCCCGTACGCTGGTGATTTTCGTATGACATTCCGCTTCGGTTTGGCCCTCCGCGACGATCCGCAGAGTGATCGTCGCCTCGTGAGCGGTGATGCCGACCTCTGGGTCCGCCCCGCGTGCGGTCAATGCACCGAGTAACTCCTCGACACGCGATTCGCCGGCTCCAAACGCATTGATCCGAGTGTGTCGAATGACCCGCCCAGAGTGAGGTAGCCGTGGACGAACTTCGTGCTCGAACATCGGTTTCATCTCGCTTGGCACCCCGGGCAGAGCCGCAACGAATGCATGGTGATCGCGATCGGAACGGGGAACCTTCATCCAGATACCTGGGGCGGTTCCGCGTGCGTTCTCAATCGGCTCACTCCCGGCGGGAAAGTACGCTTGGATCGTGTTCCGTTCGGGCATCTCCCGTTTTCGTGATGCAAACAAGTGCCGAAGATGAGCCAATGAAGACTCGTTCAACTCCAATTCCACACCGACAAGATCAGCGAGAGCTTGACGCGTAAGATCATCTTGAGTCGGCCCCAACCCTCCCGTGATGATGACCAAATCCGACCGCTCAACTGCCGTCCGAAAAACCTTCACCATCGCCGCTAGATCGTCGGCCATCGTCTGATGATAACGAACGACAATCCCGATCTGCCCCAACGCTTGGCTCAGCCATTGGCTGTTCGTATCCAGCTTCGCCCCGGTTGTGAGTTCGGTTCCGATGGCAATGATTTCCGCAAACATCGACGCAATCGACCTTTCAAGAATGGTTTGGAACTGACGCAAAGATTGCGGGATTCTATCCGCCAAGTGGTCGCAAGAGAACGCCGACGAGGTACGCCAACATCGCGGCACCGCCTCCCATCGCCAAGACTTGCACGCCCGATCGCCACCACGGATAACCCACTTGCCGCGACTTCAGAACCCCCACGATGAAAAACGCCAACGCCGTCAGGACGCAACCACCGGCAATGATCACGTTTCGCGCGTCTCCCTCGGCGTCGAAAACCATGAACGGCAAAACGGGAATGAGTCCAACAACAATGAATGACATAAACGTCGCGCCGGCCGCCTTCCAGGGGTTCGTGGGCTCAATCGACAACCCCCATTCCTCGCGGAGCATCGTGTCAATCCACAGCGTGCGGTCGGCGATGATGACCTGAACCACCTGCTCGAGCAACTCGCCTTCGAAACCTTTTTGACGATAAATCTCGCGGATTTCCTCCGCTTCACCTTCGGGAATGAATTCGATGTGGTGGTTTTCGATTTCCCGGATGCGATCGAGCCGATCGGCTTCAACTTTCGTCCCCAAGTAGTTGCTCACCGCCATACTGAAGCCGTCAGCAATCAGATTCGCCAGGCCGAAAATGATAATGAGTCGACTCGAAAGCTCGGCACCGATCGCTCCGGCAACCACCGCAAACGTCGTGACCAACCCGTCGATCGCACCGTAAACAAGATCGCGTAGGTAACTCTGTGGTGGCTGCTGGGATAACCGTTCCGCAACCGCTTTGGGTGTGTGCGAGCGTTTCAGCGACGCCAGGTCCAGGGGGGGATTGGTTTCACTCATTGCGTCGCTTTGTTTGTCGGAACGACTTCGTGATCGTGCAAATACGACTCACTCACTGCATAGTTGTTGAACTGAATTGTGTAGTGATTCTCGAACCATTCCCGAATATGAGGGAGCGAATCTGGATCAAATTCCGGCGAGACGTGCATCAGTTTTCCGACGTTCGATGAACGAACTTCCCCATCGTCCACCACCACGTCACCTGCTTTGATGACGTAGCGTGGCAACTCGAACATCCGCTCGTGATCGGCCTGCGGCGCATAGACCGTCACGTCGGCGTCCGCCCCCACACCAAGGTGGCCTTTATTCACCAGCCCCAACATACGAGCAGGTGCAGCACGGGTGATAATTGCAATCTCGTTAAGAGAGTACTCTCGATCCAATTCTCCGAGCGTGCATCGTTCGCGAACTTCGGTGGGGACTTGCTTCAAAATTTCTTCCCGGCGAGTGCGATCCATTAACAACGCAATAATTTGTGGATACGCACGGAACGAACTTCCGTTCGGGTGATCAGTGCTCATCGCGATTCGCCACGGATCTTCGGCCAGCAGATACCACTCCAGACCAATCGCCCATTGCAACGCATGCACGAGACTTTTGTTCTTGTAAGTGATCGGCACAATTCCGCAACCGGTTTCCATCTCCGTATCGCCGCTGTACCACTTCCGCCCCATGACTTTGTGTAGGTAATAGCCCAACGGACCATCACCGGTCATCGAGACCGTTTCCCCAAACATCACTTGGCCGACGTCGACGGTAATGTTCTCGTGCGTATTGAAGTATTCCACCAGCTTCGGAACTTCCGAGCAGAACGTGCTTTGTTCGTCCGGATCACCGCCGTAGCTATGAAACTGAATGTGCGTGATGTGTCCACGGTGCCCCTCCAACGCCTGCATCGTTTCTAGCGTGGTCCGCCAGTTGCCGGGCATGCCGAGATTGTTGCAATGGATGTGTACCGGATGTGGCAATTGCAATTCGTTCGCAGCTTGGGATATTCCCCGGATGATCTGTCGCGGCGTGACATTGAAGTGATCAACGGTTTCATCCAAGCCATGAAGGTTGCTTCCACGACTTTTCCAAACCTCCACACCGCCTGGATTGACGATCTTGCAGGCAAATCCTTTCGCCGCCCCGACAAGCCAGCCGACGTAGTTCCGAACACGGTCGGTCTCACCTTTGGCCAACTCTTGCATGAGGTAATGATTATTTCCCATCAAGACGTAAAAGCCTTTGTCGATGATGGGGGTATCTTCCAATTCCTCATGCGCATGACGCGCGGTCAACGGTGGAACAGCGGCATCGAAAGCGGTTGTGTACCCTAGGCCCGCATAGAGATACCCAGTGGCGAACGTGCTCGGGACACTTCCGCCGGTGCCGGAACGGGTGGTCGCGGTTCGCCGCACTGGTTCTGCGATTCGTTTCTCTTCCGGAATAAGCTTTCGAGCGGTATTCACCTTCGGACCGGCGATGTGGCAATGCATGTCCACACCTCCGGGCATCACGACGTATCCGGTTAAGTCGAGGGTGCGATCCGGTTTCCAGTCGGCGTCAGAAGGAGGCTCCACGATCCGACCATCTTCGACCCAAAGATCCCGGATCTCCCCGTCGATGCTGTTCGCCGGATCGTAAACAGTTCCGCCTGTCAAACAGAGTCGTGCCATGAGTACGTTCGTCTTCGAATGTGGTCATTCCATCAGGTGATCGTCATCCCCGTTCCGGTGTTCCGAACGGGCTTACGCAGTGTAACGCACGTTGCTCCGATCCAACAGCGAACCCAGATCGGCTTCCTCAGGACGGATCAGAAGACGGATAGCCGCCGATTGCCGATTCTGCTAAACTCCGCGCAAGGAAAACACGGATGTTTACGAAACAAAATCACCGCCCGACCTCACATAACCAGTCACCGAACCGATCCGCGCGACACGCTCTGCTGTTTGGTGGGTTGGTCGTGATCGCGTTGGTATCGTTCTTTTCGGGAATCTCGCCCGTACGGTTCTCGCAGGTCGACACCGGGCAACTGGTCGCCGCCCCCCATGTCGAAAGCGTGGCGGAAAGGCTCACGGCAACACGGAACCGACTGGCAGCGTCCGTCGAATTAAAGACGCCGGAACCGCCCAAAAAATCCGTAGCAATGCCCCCGCCATCACGGCCGAACGCTGTACCGACACCGAATTTGGTGCCCCCTCCTTCCGAAATCAAAGTGGTAGCACACACCGAGCAACCAACAACGAGGCCGAAAGCCGCTCCGTCGGAGATTTGGCAAGCGTCATTTGAGCCTCCCCGTGCTGTGAGATCAGCCCCAAAGCTCGCGTCCGAAACCAAACCCAACACCGCACCCCCGGCTATTCGACAGCCCCAGGTGTTTCACGAACTGACAAGGAACGGGACGGCGCGAGCGACTGTCGTCGTGTTTTTGTCCGCAGAGTGCCCCGCCACGATCGGCTCTGTTCCGCAATTAGCTCGACTTCACGCCGGTTGGGAGGACATGGGCGTCAACTTCGTTGGTGTTCTCGCAGACCCCGATTCCTCGAAAGAATGGGCCGCCTGGTTCCAGCGGGTGAATCGCCTGCAATTTCCAATTCTTGCGGATCACAATCAACGATTCCGCAACGCCTTCCGTCCAACGCACACGCCGGAAGTGTTTGTGCTCAACGCGCAGCGAGAACTAGTCTACCGAGGGCGAATTGATGATCGATTCACCGACGCCCGACGTTTCCAGGTTCCGCAAACGTACCTGGACGATGCAATCGCGGCCGTGGTGTACTCTGAACGGGTACCAGTTGCCCGCACCCGCGCCATCGGGTCACCGATTGAACAACGCGAGCGTATACCGTCGCCGACAGGCCTCGCAGAACAGTTTGACGCAAGCAACCAAACTTCCACACCGCAGACCACCGGCTTCTAGGGTGTGTTGAGGTGACCTGCCGCGTCTCGGCTCTCAAGAATTTCCCAGACGCGTCGTGACAGAGAGCGAAGTCTATAATTAACCGCTCCGATAACTTGAGCCGGTCCGTCTGAACGCGATTGCCCGCCGATTTTGCATAATGTTCCGCATAGCAACTGCCTTGCTATTGATTTGAACTTACGGCTAATCGTTTCTGGAAGCGTGCAACGTCTTTGCGCGATGGCTTGCACAAGGCCAGGACAGCCATTGGCCTCCTCTCGATGCTCGCGTGCCTTGCTCCAAGTCGCTTCGAAGCCCACCAAATCTTTACGGCGGCGGCGTTGACACAAGGTGACTGCCAACACATAATCAGATCATATGCAAAACATTTGCATTAACCTTCGTGGTGTAAGTTCGGTTTGATTGCGAAGTGAGGCTTGGTGAGCACGATGGAGTTCGTAAGCCGGTTTGGGCAGTTATTGACCCACGACTTCTGCCCCGGCGCGAATCGCTGGGTGTATTGGTTGAAACATCCGGTCGCGTGTCTAGCCGCTGTGGGGTTGGCGGCGCTGCTGTTCGCGATTCTGCTCAAACCGCTGGCTTGGGTGGTTGTCGTAGCGGTGGCGTTTGTGTTGGCGATTGGTCTTGTGTGGCCGTGGGTTTCCATTCGCGGGCTGAGTTGCACTGTCCGGTTCGATGTCCCACGAGTGTCGGAAGGCGACGCCGTCACTGCGACGATTAACATTCGCAATCGCTGGCCGTGGCCAGCATGGGGTTTGACGCTTCAGGAACGACTCGAAACCTCATTCGGTGACGACGATTCGCTCGCCGAGGCAGACGAAAATGCCTTGGCCTTCAGCAAGGTCCCGGGCTGGTCGACGAGTGAATATCGCTGGGTGATTCGTCCAAAGAGTTTCGGCGTTTATCCGACTGAGCCACCCCGGATCGGCTGTGGGTTTCCGTTCGGTCTGTACCGGTCGGTCACGACGGCTTCCCTAGAGAATTCGTTGTTGGTCTGGCCGCAGGTCACGCCTTTGGAAACGCTGCTGGATGCCGGTGCGGTCAGCATGGCAGACGATCGGTTCTCGGACTGTTTAGTCGGTGAATTCGGCGACTTGACCGGAACCCGTCCGTTTCGCGAGGGGGATTCCCTGCGGCGGGTGCATTGGGCACAGACGGCTCGGCACGATCGGTTGATTGTTTGCGAGCGTCAGGCCGCGGTGATTTCGTCCGTCGAGATCGTCTTGGATTTGCATAGATTTCCGTTCGATCCCGCTGTGGACACGGCGTCCGCATGGTCGGTGCGAATCGCTGCAAGCTTAGCATGTGCATGGCACGCCGAAAACGCATCCGTAGTGGTACGTTCGAATGACGAGCGACTGACGATTCAACCCGGACGACGTGGTCGCGAGGCGTTGCTCGATGTGATGGCCCGATTGCCTCATGCCAGGTCGATCCTAGATCGGAAGACGGTACAGGCGACGAATGCCGGGTTGCAGATCGTCGTGACGACGGATCCGGAACGGATTCCCTCATTCGATCGCGGCGATCACACCGATCGGCGATTTGTGCTGGTTGAGAATGGAGAACCATCCGGGCGGTTTGCGACATCGACGATTCCGATCAACGTCAATCGTCCAGTCCCTGAGCAATTCCAACGGGCGTGGAGGAAGGTGTGCCATGATTAAGTCGCAGGCCAAGACGACAGGGAACAACTCGGAAGCAACACCTGGTTGGGCCGTGGTGGCCTTGATCCTGTTAGCGACGCTGGCGGCGGAGGTCGTGATCGGTGATGGGGCCGTATCACGCGGCGTGATCATGGCCAAGATTGCCTTTTACGGCGGATTGGTTGTCGTCGGTCGTCGTGTTGCGATGCGTTGGCGACGGCGATCACCGGACGTGCCGCTCCTCGTTGGGCCGGTTGTAGTTGTCAGTGCCTTATTGGCAATTGGCGTTGAATTCCTGAGTCGGCAAATTTGGGGAACCGGACACGCGTTCGAAGTGTTGTTGATCTGCGGGTTCCGCAACGTGGCGTTGGTACTGGCAGCGTTCTCAGTGTGGCCGCGAGTGGAACGGCTTGGCGGAGCGGCGAGTCTGTTCCTGATCTTGTTCGTGGTGATGGCGGGGGATGATCCGTTTCTGTACTTCGTGCTGTTTGCGTTCACATTGATCGGGTGTTGGTGGCTGATGAGCCGCTATTGGAATTCGCTCGCCGGACGCATCGCCGACGAAACCCACGCAGACCGGCCGCTACGTTGGTTTATCACGCTTCCCATTTGTCTGGTGGCTGCCGTTTTATTGGTGCCGTTGTCGGGGCGGACGGCGACCGAAGCGTTGCCGGGACTGATGCCAAGTTCCGGCGGTACGGGCGATTTCTCGCCGTATGCACGGAGCGGCGTTGGTGATGGCGACATGCTCGTGGCGGGCACAAAAGACGTGCAGAGTTTCGCTCCGATCGACAATGCGCCGTTTATGGACTCCAAAAAACCGAGCTTGTTCGATGTCTACAACGAAACCTATGACGAGCCGGTTAAGCCAAAAAATCAAGATCGCTGCATCGCATTGCCACCGGAGGTGATGCAGGACGTTCATCGGCATCTGGCGGAATCGAAGCAAGCCGGGCGGGAATTTTCGACCCTGCGGCAAACGGACGGTCAGCGGAAATCGAAAATCGACAACCGTGACACGGATGCCTTGTTTTTTGTTGCGGGACGCACGCCGTTGCATCTTCGACTGGACGTGTATGCGACCTTCGATGGTATCCAGTGGTATCCGGATCAAACCCCCGGACCGAGCACGCCGCTCACCATGCGTAACATCGACGAACGTCCCTGGCTGGATCTGACTGCTACAAAAAGGTCACGTGATGACGAGGTGGACCAATTGTTCGCCTCACCAGAAACGCATGCCCTCAAGGTGGCTCAGTTGGAGACCAACCGGATTCCGTCACCAACCGAGTTACTAGGAGTTCACATCGACTCAGTCGACCGGGCGGATTTGTTCGGTTGGGCGACCGAGGGCGTGCCGATGATGGAACGAAAAAGTCTGCCATCAATGACGGTAATCCATCTGCTCTCGCGAGCGTTCGATCAGTCGGCGTTGAAGACCGCTTCGATTCCCGCCTACGGAGCGAAACGGCATCGGCAGATTCCCGATAGCTTTCACTTTCAGCAGATCGGTCGCTTGGCTAAGCGATGGACTGACGGCATGCCACACGGATGGCCGAAAGTTCAAGCAATCGTCGAACGCTTACGAACGGATTTCCAACATGATCGCACTGTGAAAGTTTCGGACGAAACTATTAGTCCGGTGTCGCAGTTTCTGATGACCCGTCGCGGACCGGATTATCAGTTTGCAACGGCGGCGACCATGATGATCCGTTCGCTAGGTTTTCCCGCCCGCGTGGTGAGTGGGTTTTACGTTCGTCCGGACAAGTACGATAGTCGTTCGCGACACACGCCGGTGCACGCCGAAGATGCCCATTTCTGGGTTGAGGTCTATCACTCCGATGGCGTATGGGTTCCGCTCGAACCGACACCCGGCTACGAATTACTCGGGCCGCCGTTGGGGCTGTGGGACATGGTCCAAATTACGGTGGTCGGAGTGGGTAAATGGGTGGCCGATCACCGTTGGGCGGTTCTGGCAGTCGCTTTCATCGGCTGCGTCCTGTGGATGTTCCGTCGTCGAGTCGCTGATTTCTGTGACTTGGCTTGGTGGCGACTGCGACCTCATCGTTCGCCACAATCGGAGTTGCTCACAACGTGGGGGCTGATGGAGCGTCGCTGGCGACGTCACGGGTACATCCGACCGTGCGGTCTCACACCGACTCGGTGGCTTGATCAGAGGAATTTTGATCATCTCGGCTCAGAAACGCTTTCGGATGCGACAGCCCAATTCTTGAAGTCCTTGGACGCGGTTACGTTTGGTTCGCTGATTGATTTTCGCACTCAGGAAATGCACCGACTTTGTGAAAAGGTGCTCGACGAATGGTTGCCGGTCATAGGGACATCGGACGCGTCGAAACATACGCGACAAACGATCGACCGCACTCGAATCGAGGTTGCCTTCGGCAGCCCATCACTTCCGACTTAGTCATTGATTCATTGAGTAAATTCTGATGGAAACCGTTGTGACAGACCGCACGCCCCAAGTCGTCGAAGATGCCGAACGGATCGATCGGTTGCGTCGATCGTTGAACTCCGTGCTTCGCGGCAAAGCGGATGTGGTCGAGCAAGTATTGGTCTGTCTGCTGGCCCGCGGGCATTTGTTGATTGAAGACCGCCCCGGATTGGGGAAGACCACCTTGGCGAAGGCGTTGGCAGATGCCGTTGGTGGTCGTTTCGCCCGTGTGCAATGCACGCCCGACTTGCTGCCCAGTGACATCACCGGTTTCAACATTTTCAATCAGAAGACCCGGGAATTTGAGTTCCGCCAGGGACCGGTGTTCGCGGATATTCTTCTCGCCGACGAAATCAACCGGGCCACCCCACGAACGCAGAGCGCGCTCTTGGAGGCCATGGCCGAACGCCAGGTCACCGTCGACGGCGAGCGATACCGTTTAGCTGACGATTTCTTCGTCATCGCAACGCAGAACCCGCACGAACATCACGGAACCTATCCGCTGCCGGAAGCTCAATTGGATCGCTTCGCGATGAAGCTTTCGATCGGCTATCCGGCTGAAGCGGACGAACTCCAAATGCTTGATGATGCGTTGGACACGAAGAACGAAACGAAGTCTGTACAGCGAGTATTCGACACTGATGAACTTTCCCGGATGCAGCGTTCGGTTGCGGAAGTGCATGTGGCGGAATCGGTGCGGGAGTACCTGGTCCGTCTCGGGAACGCAACACGAAACCATGCTGAGGTTCTACTCGGACTAAGTCCGCGCGGATTGTTGATTTGGTTGCGGGCAGCTCAGGCCTTTGCTTGGCTGCGAGGACACAATTTCGTCACGCCCGACGATATTCAAGACACCGCTCCACACGTACTCGGAGTGCGATTGGCCGTGAGCGGTCGCGATGCGGAATCGGTGATCGAGCAAATTCTCGTCGAGGTGCCCGTGCCGGATTACCGGAAAAGACAATGAGGGAACTGGTTAAGGGATCGTCGATGTCCAAAAAGAAACCGTCGGGCCATGATCTGGGCGAAGCCGACGGAATCGGAATGCTGTTCGCCGGATTGTGTCTGGCGCATTGCGTGGCGATGCCGATTCTCGTCACGTTTCTACCAAATACAGAGGCACTCGCGAGTGAGGGAGCAATCTTTCATCAAATGTTCGCGATGGTATCGCTGATGATCTCGTTGCTCGCATTTCTTCCTAGCTATTGGCACCATCGGCGACGACTTGTGGTCGGTTTGGCAACTGGTGGATTGTTGCTGCAATTGTTCTCGGCGTTTGTTTTGTCCGATCCATGTTGTTCTGGGATGCCGTCCGATCCGCTTTGTCGTAGGGATCAGTTTTCGCTGTTCGTCGGCCCAGTCATCACTCCGCTGGGGGGCGTCTTGCTACTGGCAGCACATGGTTTGAACCGTTACTGGGCCGGTTACTGTCAGTCCCAGACGTTGAAGCGACAGGCCCGTTCAAGGAAACCGCGATGAAAACTGTTGTCTTTCCAATAGCAATTTACGGGCTGTTGGTTTTCTCGGTGTGTGGGTGCGGTTCGGATCCTCATGCCGGTGAATCGTCCAGCCACGCCGAAGAAGAACACCTTGAGCATCACGTACCCGAACATAAGCCGCCGAATTTCTCGGCCGCGGTCGATTCGATTCAAGACCGAATCCAAGAACTGGAAACGTCATCCAGTTCCGCATCAGACGAACATGAACTGTCCGAATTGAAGGACATTGTTAACTGGTTGCCGGAGATCGCCGCCGACAGCGACATGCGACGCCGTCACTGGGAAGAAGTTGATGCCGTCGCGTCGGAACTCTCACGGCAGTTAGAACAGTACACAACTGAGTCTGCGGATTCACAAGATGAATTGACTACAAAACTCGCCACAACGGCCGAGACGCTAACACCACTTAAAGGCACCGAAAAAGGCGAAACCGAATAATGGAAATTCTGCTCTGGGGAGGTGGCTTGCGATTCGGCCAAGCGTTGTTGCAAGCCGCCCCGACAATCGTCGTCGGTCTGTTCGTTGCTGGAATTCTGCGAAGGCTCTTGGGCTACGAGAACACCCGCCGGTTGTTCGGTGGCAATTCCTGGCGATCACTCCCGCAAGCCTGGGCAGTGGGGATGTTGCTGCCGGTTTGTTCGCTCGGCGTGATTCCGATCATCCGAGAAATGCGTCGCGTCGGTTTGTCTGGCGGTACGATCTTAGCGTTCGCGTTGTCAGCGCCCTTGTTCAATCCGCTATCGCTACTCTACGGTTTGACGCTCTCGGAACCGCTGGTGATTTTTGCATTCGCCGCCTGTTCGCTCGTCGTGGTGACACTCATTGGCATGGCCTGGGACCGAATCTTCCCTCAGACGACCGCTCCCGAACCACCACCCGCCCCCACATCTTATGGATTGAAGCGGATGGCTTCGATTCTACTCGCTGCGGTCCGGGAAGCAGCGGGGCCGTCGGCAATCTACATTCTGATCGGACTCTGTGGCACGGTGCTGCTAAGTTTCGCATTGCCCCCCGGTTCGATGCAGCATGCCGTCAACGGGGACAACCATTACGCGCCATTGGTCATGACCGGCGTTGCGATTCCGGTCTACGCCACGCCGATGCTGGCGATGTCGCAACTGGGGATGATGTTCCAGCATGGCAACTCGGTCGGCGCGGCGTTCGTATTGTTGGCATTGGGCACGGGACTCAATCTCGGTTTACTAGTTTGGATGGTTCGGCAATACGGATTCGGACGGGCATTCACCTGGCTGAGTACGCTGGTTGTCGTTGTATTGGGGATTGCTTATGCGGTCGAAAAACCATTGTACCCCACAGAGATCGAAGCGTCCGATCATACTCACGCTTTCGACATTTACTGCCAGCCGTTCACGGAAGGAGTCGCCAACCCGGCCCAGCAGGTCTGGTCCAAACTAGATGGAGACGCTCAGGCACACGAGTTGATCGGTCTTGGTTTCCTCGCAGCGCTTGTTCTCTTGGGGATCGGGTTTAACGTCTTCGATCCCAAACGCAAAACAGAAGCGTGGTTGGAATCGGGAGCAGAGAAACAAGTCGACAAGTTCGACATCGTTGTGCCAGCACCGGTGTTGGGGTTCGTTGCACTTGTTGGGCTGGTCGCGATGAGCATTGTCGGTTGCTACGCGTACTATCCGCCAGCGGACGAGATCTTCGAGGAGATGCGAATCGCGCAGGGAGAAGCTCTGTCCGCTGCCCGTAGCGGGAATCACAGCCATGCCGAGTATTGGATCGCTGTCTGGGATGACTGGACCCGCCGATTACAAGTCGGAGTCACGATTCGGAAGGGAAGCCTGCCGAAATATCATCGACTCAAATCGGAAATCCTGCGGTTCAAACTTGAACTCCTCGAACATGAACTCGAAGACGGCACCGAGGAAGAGGTCTGGGATGCGACGACTGCCGTCAGCAATGCCTATCGCCGAATGCTGTTCGCCTATCGGGAAGAGCTGTCCGGTGACTAACAATATCGGTGAGTTGACGGAGTTATTGCGTCAACACAACTTGCGGCGGACGGTCGCCCGGGTGGCAATCCTCCGGCACCTAGTTGCCATGCCAGGACCGCAAACGGCCGCAGAAATTGAAAACGCTGTTGCCGAACACGGGTTTGATCAATCGACAGTGTACCGCACGCTAGAAAGTTTCAACGAAGCGGGCCTGGTCATTCAGCGAGAACTGGGTGATCGTCTTCTGCGATTCGAACTCGTCGATGCTCGTAACACAGCGGTCCAACCGTACTACCTTTGTGTTGGGTGTGGACGAGTGCTCCGCCTATCGCAATGTGCTACGGATGGCATTGTTCCAGCGGGTTTTCAGATCGAGCAAATCACAATTCGCGGTCGCTGCCCCGATTGTGCCGAGGTCCTAAAGTAGTCGTTAACATCTTTGTGAATGTCAGGCATGTGCTGTCCATCAGTTGATTTCACGTAACCGCAAATGCATGAATTTTTCTTCGCTTGAGCCGCTTCGTTTCAATATTCTCACGGAATCAGACCCGGACGCCGTCAACGACGATGTGATCGCATCAGGCCGATGACTGATCTCCTGATCATGAAACACTGCCGAGCGCGTGGCAGCACGTGACACCTTTCGACTTCCGTCCGTGCTGATGCTCGGAATTAGCAAACTGTGGATAGACGACCGCGACCGCCGCCCAAAAGGCGATGATCACTAACGTTCCTATGCCAATCCAGTTGCCTAACTCAATCCAACAATTCTGTAATCGTGTCGCCATTCATTTAAGAGATGGCAGAACTAGCGACCGATTGATGGTAGATCGTCTCCAGATCGAGAAGCGAAGTCTCAGCCGGCAACAATGATTCGACTAACGTACCTGCCCGCATGATGCCAATCCGGTCGGCGATTGCGCGAGCGCGAAACAAGTCATGTGTCGACATTAAGACGGCCACTCCTTGATCCCGCACCGACTCCAAGATTCTCAAGAAATCGTTCGCCCCAGCCGGGTCCAGCCCAGAGATCGGTTCATCGAGCAATAGCGCCTTGGCCTCTTTGACCAATGCGATCGCGATTCCGACTTTTTGCCGCATCCCTTTGGAGTAATTCCCGAGTCGCTTGTCGGCAGCCTCCACTGGAAAACCGGCACGCGTGAGGAACTCTAACAACACCTTTCGAGTCAGCCGGCGTCGACCTGCCAATTCCGCAAAGTATTTTAGATTCTCGATGCCTGTGAGATGTCGATAGAGATGGACGACTTCGGGAATATAGGCGAGATCTCGTTTTGTTTCGATGGGAAACCGTTCCACGATTCTCCCGTTCACAATCGCTTCGCCGGATGTCGGTCGGATGAATCCTAGGAATAGACTCAACGTTGTTGTCTTTCCCGCTCCGTTGGCTCCGAGGAGGCAATATATCTCCCCGGAGCGTACATGCAGATTCAACTGATCCAACGCTGTGACGCTGCCAAACGTTTTCGTCAGGTCTTTGGCTTCAAGCATTTGACCGTCAACCTTTCAGCATCAGTGTTTGCTAGCCTCACCGCCGACAGCTAACACTTTCGTGGGCATTCCACCAACCTTGTGCTTGCCGATGACGGACAACGTATTGAGCGAAAGAAGCCAGATTTCTCCATCACCGGGATTCGTCAAGATGCCAAAGCGTTTGTCGTCGTCGAACGCGATGGAATGGTGGCCATAGTGTCCTTCCACCTGACTCGCACCAACATCGAGAGTTTTGGCAATCGCCGCGTCGGAGAAGTCGCGGTCTCGGTTGGGGTCGAGGTCAATAATCGTGAGTTTTTCACGGACCTCGCCTTCCTTCTTGTTCTGGAACACGAAGGCGTAGCGTTTCCCATTGGCAGCGACAACGGTTTCCGGTGTGATCAATGAAAGGCCATCGGCGGTCTTAATCGGAACCTTGATCACCTTCGGTTTGGAAGCCGCCGCATCGACGAGACACAATGCGGATTGATCCATTTTCCCTGTTGTGAACATCACCCAATTGCGATGGTTAACGAAGGCACCGGTTCTGAGTGGACGATCTGATTCTGCGTCCTCACCCAGTGAAAGATGATTTGGTTTGACCGTTTCAGCAGTGGACTGCAAATTCAGATCGGCATCGACCCAGTAGATGCCGTCCGACGGTGCGAAAAAGACGCGGCCGCTATTGGCGATGGCCCCATGCAGCCCGCCGGAAGGCAGATGGAAGGAATAGGCGATTGCCTTTTCCCCATTTTTCGAAAGGTCGACCACATCGACCTGCCCGTTCGTTGCCCCGCCTCCGATCCATGTCGAATAGGCGACTTGGTTATCGACCGCTGCCAATGTGATGTGTCCGCCGCCACCTCGATAAAACGTTCCCCGTCGCCCCTCCACCGGACCGCGGAGAGCCTTTGGCACGAATCGGGTAAACCCATCGAGCCGATCGTTCGCGAGATAAAACTGCCCGTCATAGAGATAGAGATGAGCGGGATTCCCTTGAGACTTGTCGAGTTGAGTCGCCAGGACTCGAGGATGGTTTCGATATTCGTAGTCGGAGTGATCTCCGTGCGGAATCTCATCGACTCCGAGATCCACCGCTGCCCAACCACTCTGAAACTGTCCGTCATCATCGTCGCGGACCCCAACGACAAGGATATCCTCCATCCGTTGCATCTGAACGAGTTCTTGACGCTCTTTTTTCAACGAGGGGAAGCCTTGCACTTCGCCGCCCGTTCGGAACAGCAGTCGGGGACCAACCTGCACGAACTCCCCCCAACGCAACGTCTTTTCTTCGCGGTCCTGCCAGACAATGCGGACCATGCGTTCCGACCGACGGCCACTTGCGTTCGCAGTTGCCGAACGTTCGAAAGGGCCAAGCACTCCCAACAAACTGAACAGAGAAACCCAGCATCCGATTTTCCACAGCGACATATGCAAGTCCTTCTCACCAAAGTTCATCTCAGGACGGCAAGCCTTGACGGCACTTAATATGGTTTGTAATAACCTACACAGTGCCTTTGCAACTGTTGTGCGTTAAAAAGTATTGTTGTTCTGCAACCGGGAATGATTTCAATCGTGGAAACCGTAGGCATCGTTGCTCGGAACGAAGTTCGGCAGTGGTTGCGAAATCGTTGGCTCGTTCTTGCAATCACTGTGTTCGTTCTTTTAGAAATTGCCATCTGCTGGCGGACGGCACGAGTCGTTCAAGACCAGATCGATTTACAAAACCAACGACAGCAAAAAGCACGTGTCGCTTGGCTGGAACAGCCAACGACTAACGCCCATATGGCGACGCATCACGGGACGGTTCTGTACAAGTTCCCCTCCCCCCTGGCAGTCTTCGATCCTGGTGTTCAGCCGAATTTGGGGACGGCTTTGGAAATCAAAGCTCATCAACTCGGCGAAACGAACTTCCCGCCCGCGGGAACGCGACTTTCGCTGTTGAAGCTCGACGCCACAACACCAGCATTGCTGATGCAGATGATCGGCCCACTCCTGGTCGTTCTGATGACGTATTACGGAGTCTCGGAAGAACGAGCAACGGGAACGCTCCGTTTGATTCAAAGCCAAGGCGTCCGATGGAGGGGCTGGGTCGGGGGCAAACTCTTAGCGATTAGTTTGTTCGTGATGCTAATCTCAGCGCCGATCAGTTGCCTGCTCGGATGGGCTGCTCTCGCAGGGAACGGGCTGGAAGCCTCGACGTCGAACGCAGTCATGCGGGCAACGTTCCTTGTAGGATCCCTATGGCTGTATCTCATCGGTTGGGGGGCGTTATCGTTGGGTCTTTCGTCGCGGGTGGCATCGTCTCGGACTGCACTGATTCTGCTACTACTGCTTTGGTCGGCGTGGACGATCATTCTCCCACGGTTCGCGTTGGACGTGGCCCAGGACCAAGCACCACTTCCAACGATCGAAGAATTCCGTGATCAACAACGGCATGTTCTCAATAGCTCGCGTGAAGACTCGATGGAACTCAGACGGCGATTGGATTTGCTGAAAGAACGTCTATTAAAGAAGTACGACGTCAAACACATCCGCGATCTCCCGATCAGCTTTGCAGGAGCGAAAATGATGGAGATCGAAAAGTACACCAATGAGAAATATGACGAGATTCAAGCGGAGTTGACCGATACCTATCGTCGGCAGGACAAGTTTCTGAAGTGGTTTGAGTTGGTTTCGCCTTACTTGGCTATTCGTTCGGTCTCGATGGCCTTCTCCGGGACGGATCGGGAGCATCACGAAGCGTTTGTGTATGCTGGTGAGCGGTATCGACGGAATTTGGTTCGGACGATGAACTTAGCGGATACCGAGAACCGACAGCCTGGCGAGACCTCGGAAGATCGACGGCAATTTTGGGGACAAGTCCCTCCGTTTGAACAGACGCTTCCGAGCGTACAATTAGTCTTGCGTCTCGCGATTTGGCCAATCGTCATTCTCGTCGGTTGGAGTGGGACGGCCGTTGCACTCGCGTTGATCCCGCCGTATCAGCGAGACGAAGTTGGAACGTCCAAGACACGAAAACGAAGTTGGTTACCGTTGCCTTCGGAATGGCGTCTCGTAATTGCTGATCCCGTCTTCAAACCCACGATGTTGATTTTGGCCCTGCTGACCATACTTGCCAGTCAACCCGGACTTGAGCAGTATCAACTCCGGAAAACTCAATCTCAAGAAGCCCGTGCGAGAAATGAGCTTGTTCAAAAGATCTTAGAATCGGCTTTCCGAGATGATGTCGACTTAGCTGCGATTGTCGAGGAATATGATCTCGGATTCTCAATTCAAGAGATCGAAGATCTTCAGTGGGCTGCGACTTCTCCTGATCTGCTATCACATCAAGAAGGACTTTGGTGGACTTGGAGTCGTGCGTCACCGGAAAACGCCCTGGCGATCGGTGAATCGACCGCTTGGCCAACGCGATATCGGCTGTCGACTTCCCGTGCCGAAACGCTCCGACGCGACGTTCTGGAGAATCCGTTTTACGCTCGCATCGGCTCCTTCGATCTCACACTTTTTGTGGCAGCGATTCTCCCTTTGGCCATCATCACGCTCACTCATGGATTGGTCTCCTCCGAACGAGACGATGGAACACTGGCCTTGCTCATGTCACAACCCGTCTCGCTGTTCCGTCTATTTCTCAAGAGGATTTTGATCCGAGTTTCGGCGGCTACATTCACGATCGTCGTGATTGCATATTTAACGTTGCTAGTTCAGGGGTGCAATCTTCTTCAATTCCCAGCAGCCAAGCCGTTTCTACTGTGGGGCGTCATCCTCTTTCTGTATTCCCTGTTCTGGGGCAGCCTGTCTCTGGCAGTCAATTTTGCGGGCGGCTCAAGTTCAGCCAATGTCGTCTGGCTTTTGCTGTTCTGGATCACACTCACTGTGTTCATTCCGAGAACGACAGCCGAATATGTCTCGGAAAGACACTCCGTTCTCACGCCATCGTCGCTCGCTCAAACAGAACGAGAGATCCGTGCCGAAAGTGAAACGACCTTAATAAACGTGGATTCCAATCAGCCAATTGTTACCGATGGGGAGAACTTGTCTCCACAACAGGAGGAGATGCTTCAATATTGGCTCCGTGACAATGAAGTCGCTAGGCGATTTCAGACTGTGCTTCAGAAAGACGTTCAAAACCATTGTGCTCGTGATGCTTCCTTGGACACATACGGTTGGCTTTCGCCGGTGATCGCTTGGCGTCAAGCAGCCGTTCAATTAGCTGGGACAAGTCTGACTCATAAAGCGACATTCGCAGACCAGACCAATCGATTTCAAGAAGAATACATTTCGTACTTCCAGCCGTATTCCGTGGCAGAGCAAGAATTAGATCTCAAGGAAATTCAGCAGGCTCCGAGTTTTAACGCGATTGCTGCCAAGCAGACATCACAGCGAGGACTCTCTTTTGATCTCATGCTATCCCTTCTTGCTTGGAACGGGGTCGTGGGGTTGGCGGCGTACGTCTGCTTCCGATCTGGCGTGAGTGTCACGCATAGCGATTCATTATGAAATAGCACACAAAACTGTATTGCAATCCAGTTGCACTTGAAAAGCGTTGTGAGTATAGTTCGTTGCTCGCTCTTAGTTAGCTGGGTTTCGCTCGCCAGTCGTTATCTACTCTCATGGAGTCTCTTCGATGTCTGCTCGTCGGAAAAAAGACGCTGCCTTCGGTTTTACGCTTATTGAATTGCTGGTGGTTATCGCAATCATCGCTATTCTGATCGCTCTACTTTTGCCGGCCGTGCAGCAGGCTCGCGAAGCTGCTCGGCGGACGCAATGCAAGAACAACATGAAGCAACTCGGCATCGCGTTGCACAATTACCATGACACGCATCGTCGGTTCCCGCTCATGGCGTTGGACTCGCTCTATAACTACTCCCCGCAGGCTCAGATTCTCCCTTACATCGAACAGGGCAACTTGCAAGACGCGATCGATTTCGACGAGCCATTGTTGATGGGGCAGCCATGGGCACCAACTCTGAATCCTTCTCTCGTTGCCGTGGCGGCCCAGAAGATTCCTGTCTTCATGTGTCCTAGTGATGCCGGTGAAGTCATGTATCAAGATGGAAACGACTTATATGCAGGGAGCAACTATCTTTGCAACGGCGGGAGTGGCGACGATACGAACTACTGCTCTAGCGGAAACAACGGTCTGTTCTGGCGGGGCTCCTCAACTCAGTTCCGAGACATAACCGACGGAATGACGAACACGGCGTTCATGGCAGAAACGCTTTTTGGTCGGCGAGGAGACAGCACCACAGATCTGATCGACCCACAACGGCAGTTGAAACGGGCTTCCGTTGGGGGGAGCCCTTGCAGTGTCACTGGGGATGACATCCTCACCGCTACCGCAAGCAGCTATGAGGGCAGGCGAGCCGGAGCCTGGATTCGGAGCACGGGGTTTCATTGCCTGGTTCATGGAGCCCTGCCACCGAACTCGAACATTCCGGATGCCTCGCATCATGGCGAAATCGTTTCTGGACCTCGTAGCTTGCATCCTGGTGGGGCCAACATCTTGCTCTGCGACGGCGGCGTTCATTTCGTGAGCGACAGCATACAGCTCGACACACTCCGCAACATCTTCGCCCGGAACGATGGTCAAGTCCTTGGAGATTGGTAATGAGTGTCGGGCAGCAGATCACGAGTTGGAGTATCGTTTGTCTCCTAATCCTATTTTTCGTCGGAGTTGGAGGTTGTGGCGGCCAGAACTCATCATCTGAGACGTCAGTACCCGTCACGCCTCCATCGACGTTCGAGGATTCGGGCCAAACTTGGACGATCAAAGAAATAACTCCCCAAGACGAGCATCTTTTGGGTGGGTACTTTCGACAGAATGCTTCATTGGCGGATAATCCGCTGATTGACGGGATGCCCCTGCTCTACCGAAGCAGTTCCAAGGCCACTCGATTTTACTGGGCTGAAACCATTTTAGGTGAGGTCCAGTGGGTTCGAATCGATTCCCAGGGAAGTCGGTTCATCGGGCTTGAACAAGGGAAAGGTTTCCCTTTTGAGACGCCTTCCTCGAAGTAAGTCTCCTGTTGATTAGTCAACTAATCCGCTCTTCGGAACTCTATTGATATTAGCCCGAAAATAACGGCTTGAAGACCACAGCCAGAATCAAAGAGAAACCTGATGACACTGAAAACACTCTTACTGGCATTTGTTAGCAGTGTTCCAGGTTACGCATAGGCTGACTGGCCCGCTTTTCGTGGGAACGGAAGCAGTTATCTCTCCCGAGTAATCAAAAGCGATTGAGATACTGGTGATTATCGACAGGCGGTGCTGTAAGAGTCGTAGTCAGGTTGCGACAAGCGATGACCAACCGAGGCTTGTCGAAATCAAGACAGTACCTCGATTGCAGTGACTGTATCCGTATGGATAAGGTAGTCGCTTGCTAGTCCACGGGGCAAAACTCTGACTCCATGACCAACCACCTTATCTAACAAACTCAAACCGATGTTGAGATTTCAATCGGGCGTATAAAGGGTGTCGGAAACCGTCCACGGCGATTGGTATTGATCTAACTATTCCCTTGAAAGTGAGCGTCTAATTCAACGAATAGGAAGAAGCAAGATTGATTGCTAATGACTCTCTTGTCATCTCGTGACCTTCCCAATAGTAGCGGGATTCGTATCGGTTTCTATCGGATTGATCCGAGCCTCTTGCAACTCACAGCTAGTGATGCCGCCCTCAAGGTTGACAGTCATGGCTAGCGTGCGTGTCCCCCCATTGGAAAGTGTAGCTGGCCCAGGAAGACAAATAGCAAACACTGGCAAATTGCACGAATGCAGCAAGAGCAGGGACAACTTCCCGTCTACGAGAAGTTGATGGCTAAAAAAATGCTGGGATGAGCGTTTGCTCGTCCCAGCAATTCGATCACGATTGACAAAGCCATCAACAGAATAGCGACGATTTAGTTTAGTTCTGTACGAAACCCGTTCGGTTACGACCGGTCGTCGGGTTCCAGAAGAACAACTCGTCGGCATCCGGATCGCTGAACACGTCTTCTGTTAGTCTCGCCACGACTTCGTGTTCGCCGTTGATTGCCTGAAAAGCAATCACGTCATCGACAGGAACTGGTGGGGTCCCCAGATCAAGACTGGTTGAGGCGACACGATTCGCTCCAGTACGGCTATTCCAAGCGAACACATCATCCAGGCCATCACCATTTAGGTCGACAACCTCAACGCGATCAAAGGCGTTGCCGTTGAAGAGCGTGGGTGGGAAATAGTCTGTCAGAACATCTTCAAACGCGGTGGTTGTTCCGGCGTCTGGGGTCGACAGCGAGACGATCCGATTCTTGCCGCTTCCAAGATCGATGAAGAGCAATTCGTCCAACCCGCCATCCTCAAATTGACCGGCTTTGACGATGGAATAATCGCCATTGATCATCATCGTCGGAATAACATTGGTCTGCTGGTTGTTGAAATCGGTATCGAAACCAGGAGTAACCACTTCAAAGTGCACAAATCGGTTCCGACCGGTCACGGGATCCCAGAAGAACAAATCGTCGACTCCGCCGCCATCAAAATCACCGACGACAAGTTGAGCGAAGTCGTTGCCGTTAATGGCTGTCGACGGCACGACGATTGATTCTACGGTCCGAGCTAAATTGCCAGTTCCGCCAATGACGTGGATCAGGCGGTTGGATCCGGTGGCCGGGTTCCAGAAGAACAGATCGGTTCCATTGCCGCCATCGAAATCGCCAGCGACGACCTGAGTAAAGTCGTTGCCATTGAGCATGATTGTCCAGAAGGGGTTATCCTGAACGGTACCGTCTGCGAAGACAATTCGGTGGCTGCCGCTGGCCGGATCCCAGAAGAACATGTCATCCGCTTCGGCATCG
This sequence comes from Thalassoroseus pseudoceratinae, assembly GCF_011634775.1. Taxonomy (NCBI): domain Bacteria; kingdom Pseudomonadati; phylum Planctomycetota; class Planctomycetia; order Planctomycetales; family Planctomycetaceae; genus Thalassoroseus; species Thalassoroseus pseudoceratinae. Next base: position 791,961 of record NZ_JAALXT010000003.1, on the reverse strand, counting down.
GCGGGCGTTGCGTCGAAATTCCCACTCACAACGAACTCGTAGGTACCGTTGATCAACTGATCGTCCATGACTTGATCAACCACCGTTGCCATTTGTGGTGCCAAATCGTCATTGGAGATCTGGCCCAGTCCTTGGCCTGATCCGATCGACACATCGCGACCACCTGATTGCAAATTCGAGAGTTGGACGAAGAAATACTCGTCATCTTCCCTTGTGATGTCGCCGTTGATCTGAACCGTAATCGTTTGCGTCTCGCCATCGGTTCCACTGAAGGTCAAAGTATCGCCGATATTGGCAACATAATCACCATCAGTTGCGGTGGCGGTATTGCCGAGGGTGTTGAAATCGACCGTAAAGCTAGAATCGACTTCGCCATTCAGCGTGACGATGAACGTCAATTCACGCGTGCCGCTCGTGCCTTCAAATCCGCTCGCGTTGCTAATTGCTAGCTTGGCCGAGTCGTCATTGGTAATTGTGTACGTGCTGGTGTCTTGGGTTGTCGTATCTCCGTTGGCATCGTTGATGAACAAAGTGCCGGTGGCGTTGGCCAGTGTCAGTTCGATCGTTTCATCGAGTTCGACGACGTCGTCATCGGTGATCGTTAGATTGATCGGGACTGCCGTGGCGACAGTACCATCGTAAACGCCTGCCGGAATTGTGACAGTCTCGGTTAACGTGAAATCGGTGCCATTGGCGGCCGTTCCGCCTGTCACCGTGACTTCGACGGATTCGGCCACGGTCAAGGTTCCATTGACTAGCAGCATTGGCAAATTGCTGCCAGAGTCTTCCGAGTCACTGGCCGTTGCCGTACTGAATTCGACATTCGTTGCAGTGCCCACATTGAAGAAGTATGTCACATCTTCACTAGCGACCACATCGCCATCAGCTAGAGTCCCAATGGCCTGGAAGGTGATCTCATAGTAGCCCGTCTCGGTAAATCCGAAGTTGGCATGTTGATGGCCCCCCTCGAGCAAACTGATCAGATCGGCTTCCGTGATGCCGTCTGCGGTGGCCATTGCCACATCCGGCCCATCGAGTTCTGATGTCCACACTGAGAAGTGACCTGGACCGCTCGCGGATTTCAACCGCAAGGTAAAGGACCCGTCTAGGAACGTTCCGTCCTCGATCTCTTCACTACCAAACCCAAGGTATAGCAGGTCCGGATTCTCAACTTGCGGCAGCACGTAGAGAGTTTCCCCGGGACCGACACCGGTAAAATCGAATGACTCATCCGCTGGACGATCGGTGATCGCATCCGTTCCGACGTAGAACAACGCTTCGTCCGGATGATATTCGACATCATTCTCGCCGTCATGAACATGAAGGTCCCATTCTGAGTCTTCATGCTCATGCTCTTCCTCGTCTTCGTGTTCCTCTTCGCTTTCTTCGTGCTCATGCTCACCAATCGCCAAACCAATATCGGCATGCCCTTCCGTGAGAACCGCTTCGAACTCAGGCAGATCTGAGCCGGTGATTGTCACTGTGGCATTGGTTTCGGTGGTGCCGTCACTGAGCGTGTAGCTGAAGGAATCGGCCCCGTCGAACGTGTCGTCGGGCGTGTAGGTAAAGGTGCCGTCGGCATTCAGTTGCAAGCTGCCGTGACCGGGCGTCATCGCTTCACTCACCACTGGCACAGCGTCCATCGCCAGGACATCGTTGAACAACACATTGCCATGCGCCGCGTTGCCCGGCAACACCGTGAAGGTGTCTTCGGAAGCAATCGAAATGTCACCGATGACGAAGGTCAGCGTCACCGCTTCGCTGGTCACTGGTGTCATGCCATCTTGCAAGACACCCGATGCTTGCACGGTAACACGATAAGTACCTGGCTGAGAGAAGCCCCAGTTGTAGTGGGCGTGAGTTCCTTCGGGCAGCACGACACCATCGGCGTCGGTGATCCCATCGGTCGTGGCGAAGAAAACGTCGGGGCTACCGAATGAATCCGTTTGCCAGAGCGAGAATTCGCCAGGGCCATCAACTGCCAACAATTGCAGGGACAATTCGTTGTCCACAAAGGTGTCGGCCTCGACGTCTTCAGTGTTCAAGCCCACGAAGGGAAGTTCTGGCATTTCAGACTGAGGCAGCACATACAACGTCTCACCAGACGCCACGCCGGTGAAGTCGAACGCCGCATCTTCCGGTCTCGCAATCCCGGCATTCGTTCCCCCGTGAATGATAACCTCGTCGAAGTGCAGACCTTCCCCATGCTCGTGGTCGTGATCGTCTTCCTCGTGGTCGTGATCGTCTTCCTCGTGGTCGTGATCGTCTTCGCCGAGAACCGTGAAGTCCCAGTGATCTTCGTGGTAATTGATCAGAATATCGGCATGCCCTTCACTGAGCACCTCGCCCTGCGGCAACGCGGCCGCTGTGATGGTCACAGTCGCTTCGGTTTCTGTGGTGCCGTCGTCTAGGGAGTAGCTGAAGGAATCGGTGCCGTCGAATGTGCCGTCGGGCGTGTAGGTAAAGGTGCCGTCGGCATTCAGTTGCAAGCTGCCGTGAGCGGGTGTCATCGCTTCGCTCACCATTGGCATCACGCCCATCGCCACAACATCGTTAAACAACACGTTGCCTTGCACCGCATTTCCCGACGTTACCGTGTAGGCGTCCGCGATTGCCATCGTCCCACTGCTGGCCGTTCCGACCGTGAGGGTGAACGTATCCGTCGCCGTGGCGCCTTCGCCGTCATCAACCGTTAACGTGATGGTCGTCGAGCCAGTCTGATCGGCCGCCGGCGTGATCGTCACGGTCCGGTTGGCTCCACTACCCCCAAGCACGATGTTCCCATTTGGAACTAGGGTCATATTCGATGAGGACGCGGTCACAACAAGTGAACCAACAGCGGTCTCTGCGTCGTCCACTGTAAACGGAATTGCCGCAGTCGGCGTATTTTCGTCAGTCGACTGGTTGTCAACATCAGAGATTGTCGGAGAGGTATTGGCGGAATTGACGTTCACGACGAACGTGTCGCTGGCCATACCGCCATTGGCGTCGGTGACCGTCAACGTGATCGTTGTGCTGCCCGACTGGTCAGTTGCCGGCGACACAGTGACTGTTCGATTCGCGCCGCTGCCGCCGAACACAATGTTGCCAATGGGAACCAACGATGGGTTGGACGAACTAGCCGTCACCGTGAGGGCGGAAGCCGAAGTTTCGACGTCCCCCACGGCGAACGGGATGGCGTTGGTCGAAGTGTTTTCGTCGATGGATTGATTTCCGACATCGGAGATCGTGGGCAGGTCATTCACCGACGTCACGGTCAGATCAAAGGTGTCGGTGGCAATCAAACCGTCTTCGTCTTCCACCGTCAGAGTGATCGTAGCAACGCCAAACTGATTCAACGCAGGATTGACGTTCACCGTTCGATTCGCGCCGCTGCCGCCAAGAACAATGTTGCCATCTGGAACGAGTGATTGATTCGAGGAGATTGCGGTGACAACAAGCGACTCTAGCGACGAATCGCTATCACCGACGGTGAACGCAATCGTTCCGGTAGATGTATCCTCGTCCGTCTGCTGATCGGCGACATCGGAAATCGTCGGCGCGAGAACATTTTCGACAATCGTCAACACCGCGGAGGCATTCGTGCCAATCAACCCGTTAGCGTCCGCTTCGACAACCTGATAGTACTCGTTGAGGTTCTCGGGCATTGGCGATGAAAGAGCCAGGTTGACCGTTTCATTTCCTTCACCGACGACATCATCCAAAATCGGAACTGTGATCGTCTTGCGGGTTTCGCCGTCTAGGAAGACCAAAGTCCCGGAAGCAGATGTGTAATCGCTGTCAGCAGTCGCCGTTCCGTCGCTGGTGGCATAGTCTACCGTGATTCGGCCGTCGCTACCTCCGGTACGAATGACATCAATCGAAGCCGTGCCCGCGTCTTCGTCTACGGAGTAGGAAGTGTTTTCGAACTCAACCTGCCCGGCACTTTGCACCGAGAAGAAGATTGTAATATCTTCGCTCTCGTCAAACCCCGATAAATTGGGGGTTGAAGAGTTGGCCGTTCCGTCATCCCCGAAATACGCGGACAGCTTTACATCAATTTCGTATCGACCAGGCTCTGTGAACCCAAAATTATAATGCGAATGCCCACCGGCAATGATCCACATTGCATCATCGGCCGATATGCCATCGGTCGTATCCAGGCCATCGGAATTTGGGTTGTCAATTCCGTCGTCGTAAGAGGATATGAAGACGTCAGCGTCGCCGAACGATCCCGATTGCCACATCGAGAAATCACCGTCGCCAGTCGTCCCATCCGAGTTGGTATGCCTTACGTCAGTCAATGTCGCCTTGGCCCAGCGAGCGTTGCCAGACACACGTCCCTTTGACTCCGTTGACGGATTATAACGGTCGATAGAACTATCCAACCCGTAGCCTGCGAAACCAAGATACAGCAAGTCAGAATCTTGGTTTTGTGGCAGCAGGTAGAACGTCTCGCCGGATTCCACGCCGATGAAATCGAATCCCGATCCGCCCGGCCGCGACGTTGCGGAAGGCGACCCCACATAAAGAACAGCTTCGTCATTCTCGAACTGAGTTGCCGGAATTTGGTCCGAGTTCCGCGGACCGAGCGACCAATCCGTTCCCGAGTGCTGGATATTGATGTCGACGTGCTCGTTGGCTAGATACTCGACGAGCGTTGGGGTCAGGAGTGTTCGGGTCTCGAGAGCCTCGACCGCTGAGCGATATCCCACGCGACGCCGATCCCGTTTCTTGGGCCGACGCGATTGGCGATTGACGGGTGTACTCCGCAGGCCATGCAGGAATTTTTTAAAACCGTTCAGCATTTCCAGGATCCCAACTATATTTAAGAGTGCGAATAAATGGATCGACATTTGGCAAATCGTCGAATGGCCCTTCCGACGACGTGTGATGCAATCAACGTCTTTGCGGCATCCTGCTGTTAGGCTGCATCCGTTCCGTCTTTCGTCATTCCACTTGCGGACATCCATTCGGAAGTGCAAAGTTCGTCTGTTCATCCGCCCACTGCTTGACGGTGGAGGCGGGAATTAACTGAACGTGGCCATCGACAAACAGGTAGTTCGCATAGCCCGACGTCCGCTGGTCCGCGGGCGTGCCGGGCGCGGCGCCGCTGAATCGGTCGGGCTGGATATCGACGAGAATCCGACTCCACGTCTGACTAGTGGGCGTCTTGAACCAATTTCGGGAGTGGGTGTGGTCCTCGGTTGTCGCCGTCCCTTTGGCATCCGAACCGGTGAAGACGATGATGGTTCGCGAGGTGGCTTGGATGTGGTTGAGCTTCAACGCTGCATTGTCTCCTGGCACACACAGGTATTCGTTCAGGACATAGCTCGTGCCCTTGTTCTCCATGCGTTCTTGACCCTGAGGGTCTTCGGGACAAATGCGGATCTTGTCGACATTTTCCAGATACGGCCCCAGCGTGTAGATCCAGGTGGATTCCAGGTCAGACGTCGCGTGTGCCGAGATTGGGAAGTCACCCTTGTTCGTTTCGCAAAACTGATGAATGGCGATCCCAATCTGCTTCAAATTATTGGCGCATTGGGTCCGCCGCGCAGCCTCACGCGCCTTCTGAACAGCCGGAAGTATAAGCGCCAACAGCACAGCGATGATCGCGATCACGACTAGCAATTCAATCAACGTAAACCCGGCCGTCTTCACCGACCGCCCAGACTTCCCGTTGACAAGCTTCGTCACCACAAGAATTGCTCCATCCGATTGAGAATGAATCACGACCCGCATGAACTGACCGCCACGTGTCGCGAATGACGGCCTCGACGGTTGTCCAGAAGGATACTACTCCCAGTCACCCTGCGTTCGCAGCATAAGTGATTCATTGGCACTTGGACTGAGAATGTATTTGCACAAAAAGTGCATCTACACGGTAGGCAACCGAAAAACCCTGGTCAAGCGGTTGTGGCAATTTTTCTCAGAATTTGCGGTTAGAGCGCGTTTCGTTCAGCCCCTGCGCCGTGACATTGAAGTCGTTGTTCTGATCAATGTTCCGTTTGTCATGAGGGAGTTGGTCGATGTTGTCTACCACGGGGCGGCGGTGGAGGTTCTCGCGGATGCCGAGGCGGCGATGGGAACCAAGGCGATTGCGTTGAAGTACAGTTGCAGCCAGTCGTGGGTTCGGCGAGTGAAGCAGGAGTACAGCGAACAGGACAAGACGGCGGCCAAGCAGGACCGAGAAGACATCCGGGAAGATCGCTATCGCTGCCGACGAATGCAAGGAGGTGTCGATCCTCGCCAGGTTGGCGACGCGAGGACTGATTGCTCCGCTGGTCGACGACGGCCCCAGCCATGGTGATCTGTTTGTGGCTGACATCAAACGACAACTGGTACCAGTGCGGCGAAACGAACCGCTCCACCCTTCCTCGCCGAGCCAACACTTGCAAGACCGGAGCTGAGTTCTCCGATTTCCGAAGACCAATTTCGGCTCACCGCAGTTCTCAAAGATTCGCAGCAACGGTAAATTTTGGTCAGCCATACGCGGTGGCTCGATTCTTGAACGATCTCCAAGGCATTAGGAACTCAGTTTAATTGTTTTTCCCGTGCGGGCGGCTTCATAGATTTGGCGGATGTATTTCACGTCTTTGAGCCCGTCCTCGCCTGGTGTTTTGACCGGTTGATTGTTCTTGATCGCCTGCGACAGATGATCCATCTCGGCGGCGAAGTGACTGACGTGCGGCAGGAAGAGTTGTTCCTCGCGGTCTTGAGTGCCGTGGAATAGGCGATGACCGGTGTACGTCGTGGCCGGGTCCAGCTTGTACCATCCCTCTTTGCACATCACCATGTAGCGGTTCACCTGATGGGTGCCATAAGCAGAGGTGCAATTCGCCAGCACGCCGCTCGGGAATCGGAGTTGAAAAGCGATTCGTTGTTCGACTTCGGTGAAGCGGGGATCGCTCTTGTCTTGGTAAGCGATGGCGTTGATCTCGACCGGTTCTTCGCCGGTCAAGTAGCGGGTGGCGTTAAGGCTATAGATGCCGATGTCGACCAGCGAACCGCCACCGGCAAGCGCCGGGTCCAGCCGCCACTGATTCGGGCCACCCACATCGAGGACCGTATCCGACACAATGAAATTGATCGGCCCATACTTCTCTTCGCGAGACCACTCGATGGCCTGCATGTTGTACGGTTCGTATTGAACGCGATAGGCGATCATCAACTTCTTGTCCGCCTTCTTGGCAGCTGCGATCATTTCTTCGCAGTCTTTAACGGTCGTAGCCATCGGCTTTTCACAGAGAACGTGCTTGCCGGCTTCGTGGGCGCGGATGGTGTACTCGGCGTGCAGAGCGTTCGGCAGGATGATGTAGACAATATCAATGTCGGGATTGTCCCGGATGGAATCATAGTTGTCGTAGTTATAGATGCCTTTTTGCGGGATGCCGTAGTGATTGGCGATGGCCTCGGCTTTCTTGCGGTCGCCACTGACGACAGCCACCGGCTTGGCATGTTGGCATTCTTTGAAAGCTGGCAGAATCTGCCCCACAGCAAACTTGCCCAGTCCGACAATACAGTAGCCGAGCTTTTTTGGAGACGCCCCAGGAACCACCGGCTGACCGTCTTGAGCCCGAGCGGTTTGACTCACCGGCTGCCCGACTTGCGGGTTGTCCAGTTCCACCGTTCGCTCGTCGTCACCGTGATCTTGCCCCTCTTGAGAATCTTGGGCTGCGTGGGCGGCTCCCGCGGCCAATCCACTTCCGGTGGCCGCCAAAAATCCTCGACGGGTCAGTTCCTGTCGGTCGCGGTCCGTCATCGTACGGTCTCCTTTAGCAAGGGTTCAAGCAGGCCTCGCCCCACAGGGAAGCGAGATGTTGCCTCACCGTAAAAGATCGCATTGTCACAGGGTACGGGAGAACTCCCCAATAACGGTCGGGGATGGCCCGCGACGAATCTCCCATTGTGATCGGCTCACTGGCGGAAGCAGGCACTCTAGGCGTCATTGACGTGTATCCACCGACACACCGAACCTTCCCAATCGGCCGAGCGATGATGAGAAACCTCACCATCAAAATGGGGAATTGTCACCATCGCCGCTACAGTCCCCACATCGTGGAACTCGTGCGTGGTGTTGCGGTGCGTCCCACATTGATTCCGACACATGACGAGCCTATGACGTCAGCAATTGATGCGTATCAGACTTTCGATGATCGACAAACCGGCTGGATGAAAGTCATGCTCGAGCCCTCGGCATCGTCGATGCGAGAATCGAATCACCCAATCATCGAACCGTCGCAGACGAGTCAATTCGTGTCGCAGAAGTAGCCGGGCATCTCTAGCGGATAGTTCGCGAAACCACAGGGGAAGAACGATGACCGGCCTTAAAATTCCGGAAAGGCCGGGCTGATCGCGGTCGTACGATGTGACGACACGCACCGGCCGCCGGACGGTCATTTCCTTCAGTAACTCGTTCGCGGAGGCTTGAAAGATGGAGTTCTACGTGGCACGAGCGAGGATGGTTTTCCACCGTCTCGTCGCGACGAAAGTTCGACACAAGATCAACCCAGTGCCCAAACAAGAAATCGCGAGCAGAATGACCTGCCAAAACGGAACATCTTGGCTGGCGAGGACGATTGGTGCGTTGAGTTCTCGTCGCTGAATTACATCGATCGGGGGATCCGAGGAGGCAATTTCGTCGTTTGATGGTGGTTCGATTGTGTCCTTAGCAGGTAGAGTTGTGGCTACGACTGAGTCAGGGTCTGAAAACGGTTCAGCAACCGACGGTTTGCTAGACGGAGCCACGTTTTGTTTCACGGAGGACGCAACCGTACGAATCGGTTCTTGAGTCTTGTCGGTTGCAAATCAAGTCTGTGAACTCACGTTGAAGAGACTGAGTCCGCTTGTCCGAACAATCGGCACTGCACGTCGTAGAACAGCCAGGAAAAGAATGAGGTACCGAATCTGTGGGCGAATCTGATTCCGCAAAATCAAGACTAGCAGCAAGATCATGGCAGCCACACACGTTCCGCGGAACGTCATGCCCACAAGGAAATTGAATGTCATCGTGAGATCTGTCGCGTCGAAGCCCATCGCTGCCGAGTCACTCGCGCTCTGTAGACGTACCGGTTTCTATCGACTTCGTAAGTGAGAATATCCTTGTCGACGCTCGGCGACTATTCGCTAGTGGTTGTCGAAAACTGAGTTGACAGGTTTGTACAACCACTAGGTAAGAAAATGCAGTCCGATCATTCCTATGAGCCAAGCCACGAGTACGAGGGCGGAGTCCACACCCATACCAAGGATGGTATTGTTTTGGCGTTCTAGCAGCCCCCAAAGATAGATTCCCGTCACCAGGGCACCGAGTGCAGCCACGAACTGGGCCGCTCGATCGACTTGTTCGATCATCAAGCCGTCGCGGTAGGCGATGTCCGCAACAAACAGAAGACCGACTTCGAGTGTGTTGGTGCCGAAAATGTTGGCAATCGCCATCGTGTAGGCACCGACCCGCACGGCTCCCAATGTCGTGCTGATTTCCGGAAGGGATGTGGCAATGGCCAGTATGGTGGCCCCCACGAATCCGCTTCCCAGACCCGTCTGTTCCGCCAGTGCATCGGCGCTCGTCGAGACTGCCCAACCCGCAATCACGATCAGACCAGCGTAAAACAGAAACCGAAACACGAGTTGAGCGAACGCGAAGTCTTGGTATCGGCTCTGGTCGATCTGCGAGACCTGCTCCTCATAAGCCGCATCCGGAATATCCACAGCGGCCCATCGGTCCCGCCCTTCGTACCGATAAAGCGAAAACACAAACATGACATAAGTGCCCAGCAAGATCGCCGGCCACAGACCAATTCCCAGCAGCGAGAAGAACTCCCCAGCGGCCATGGCGGCCAACGCGAGGGAAATCTGCATCATCAAGAGCACACCGCTGAGCAATAGAACCGGTTTCGGAGAAAAGAACGTCAACGCACCGCGTACAAAGAACCAATCGACCACGGCGAGCACCGCGACTTGTGTGGCCACACCGCCCATCAAATTGCTGGCCGCGAGTGTCGCGTTTCCCAGAGACGCCGCGGTGATGCTTGTGGCGATCTCCGGTAATGAGGTTGCCACTCCCAGCAACAACGTGCCCACAAAGGCCCGACCGAGTTGTTTGCGTTCCGCGATCGCATCGGCATAGATCGACAATCGAAAGCCGGCTAGCCAAATCACAGCGGCGGCTGCGGCAAAAATTGCTACGTTCATCACCAACGGCAAGTGCTGGAATGAAATCAGCCGCATCATGGGGTTCCATCCGGTGAAGGTCTGCAGTGAGTCGGACGATCGGAGTTGAACTGAGCGGGGGGCTGTTGCAAGCCTGGGGGAGGTGCATCTTCACTGCAAAGAGAGAAGCCTATCGATCGCCCCAGCACAAACCGTCGGTCGGAAAATCCTCGATCCAGACCAGATTGAAGAATTGCCATATATCGCATGACTCGTTTCTAATTCTGATTTCGAATTGGTCCCAAAGCCACCACCTCGGTGCCAAGACACCAAGCCCTTGAGGCCTCGGGTTGTCTAACAAACCAAGTTTGTTTGGTGATATACCCGTTGGTGCTGGCTGCAAACGCTGCGCCCAGCAAAGTCGCTCATCGAGTGCGATACGGTTTATGTTCTGACTCCCAAGTCTATAGAATGGATGACATGGGCTGACAGATTTGGACAAGATGTTGTTGAAGAGGCTGCAGCCGAACATTCACCGTTCAAGGAGGATTCGACGACGACAGATGCGATATGCCAGACTAGTAGAAGGGCGACTCCAATGTTTTAAATTGCTCCAGTCGCATGGAGCGACAACGGAGCGGATTATGTCAAGATGCATCCCAAATCAAAGCCTTGGCAAGGCACTAGGTTTCGCGATTTGGCTCTTGTTCGGCGTACCGACGACGGCCCGTGCCGATGTAGGAGGAGACATTCCACCAGAGCAAGCTCTCGAAACTTGGAATACCGATCCCGTCCTTTTACTCAACCTTCTCGTCATCGTCTGGTTATACCGTCGGGGAGAACTCGATCAACTCGGCCGCACGAATCAATTTCCGACCAAGATGCTACACCAGCGACTGGCGTTTGCTGGCGGCGTGCTAGCAATTGTTCTGGCCCTCGTCACGCCCCTTGATGTGCTCAGCGAGCAACTTGTGAGCGGGCACATGCTGCAACATCTCTTGTTGATGATGGTTGCGGCTCCGCTGTTTGTCTTGGGGGCATCGGCCCGGATGATGTTCTTCGGTTTGCCAAGATTTTGGCGACGGCGAATCAATTGGTGGCGTCGTTACCGGTTCGGCCGGCAGCTCTCCGCCGCTTCCAAGAATCCATTGTTTGCATGGTCGGTCCAGGCTTTAATCTTGTGGTTGTGGCATCTACCTCGATTCTATGAAGTGGCATTGACTCACCTTGCCATTCATGACCTGCAACATCTGTCGTTTTTCTTGAGTGCTCTCCTGTTTTGGCGGGTTCTGCTCGACCTAGATCGTCGGCGGCGTTTGAGTTGGGGAGCCAGCGTGATCTACCTATTTACGACATTGCTGCACACGATGGCTCTGGGAGTTTTCATGGCACTCTCCCCCCAGGTGTGGTATCCCGCTTATGAACAACGCTCCTTGGCCTGGGGATTGACACCCCTCGAAGATCAGCAAATTGCCGGTTTCCTAATGTGGATGCCGGGAGCGATGATGTACGGATTGGTCGGTGCCATTCTGTTGGCCTACCGGCTACAGCAACCACGATTCGAATCCCAAGGTGTCTGAGTTCACAATGAGCCGCCCTCGTGCCCCAGTGTTAGAAAGGATTGGACTCCCTCTGGTTGCCAGCCTACTACTGAGTTTATGGATCCTCACACGCTTCTTCCCAAGTGATCAGTATGAAGTGGCCGATGAACATCCCCCAGTTGGGTCGGGAGTGCCACGGCTTTCCCTCGCAGAGGGACGTTATCACTTAGACCTCGTCATGGAAGACGATGGCCGAATCCGACTCTACACACTCGGTGCGGACCCAACACAAGTTTTCGCGGTCGATCAACAAAACCTAACCGCCCATTTCAAAGCCGATCAGCAAAACAGTCAGGAGACGATCACTCTCAATCCGGCTCCACAACCGGGTGATCCACCGGGAACGACGTCGTGTTTTTCAGGCACGCTTTCATCGAAGGACATGAATGCTGCAATCTCCGCAACAATTCCGAACCTCCATATCCGGGGACATCGCTATCACGCTATCTTCGAGTTGACGGATCACGGAGTCAAAATGCCTGGCAGCGTGAGTGAGCAGGAAGCCCGAGACCTCTACTTGTCACCCGCGGGAAAGTATACATGGGAAGATATCCGCAGAAACGGTCACACGACGGCATCGCAGAAGTATCGCAGCTTCAAGCCAAAGCACGATCCGCGTCCCAAACCCGGCGATACGATCTGCCCTGTCACTCAAACCAAAGCCAATCCCGACTGCACGTGGGTCATTAACAGAGACGTCTATCAGTTCTGCTGTCCACCCTGCATTGACGAATATGTTCGACTTGCTAAGGAACATCCCGAACAGTTACAGGCTCCGGAAACGTTCATCAAGACAAATTAAGGTATGCAACTATCTATCCGTCCTGACCAACCGATGGGGACAAAAGACTGTGGTGACTCCTAGAGCAGTTTACGTTCCACCGTGGCGGGTTCTGTCTCGTGGACGTCAGTAAAACACTGGACGTTACGCGCTCACCGCGGACACAGAAGACCGTAATACGGTCTAGTCGTCGCGACCAAGTGCAAGGAGATAAGCGGCGATATCCCAAGCATCGTCTTCCGGAATGTTGAGATTCGGCATGACAGTTCCCGGTTCGACGTCTTGAGAATTTCTCAGCCAAGTCACGAGGTGACGTGGGGAATTATTCAGTGTGCCGGCGATGTAATGACGTTTTCCCCAATTCGTTAGTGGCGGCCCCGCGGCGCCGTTGGCTCCATTGATGCCGAGAATCTGGTGGCAAGTTCCACAACCATACTTGCGAGTCAAATCCTTGCCTCGGCTCTTATTTCCCTCGTCTGCCAACTTTTGCCAACCTTGTTCAGGAGCCAACCAAGCGACTTCTTCACTCGCACCGTCGTCCTCTGTGGCAGCCAGCATGTCATGATACTCGGCGGGAGTGAGCGTATTGAGCCTCATCACGAACGCTGTGATGGCCCAGAGATCTTTGGGTTCTTCGCCCATCGCGAACCCTGGCATACCGGCCATTTTAAGTCCGTGTGTGATAATCCACGCGATTTCGGCTGATGTCCATCGATCGGCCGCCTTTTCCAATGGAGGAGGATTCGGGTTGAGCCCCATGCCAATGCGAGAGCGGGGCTCGCCTGGTCCCCCGTGACAAGCCACACAGTTTTTGCGATAAAGTACAAAGCCGCGACGGACTAACTGCGGTTTGTTGAGTTCGGGCACTTCAAGATTCTGGGCGTGGGCTTCGACCGAGTTCCGTTTGAGGGTCAGAATCAGCGTTCGCTCCATCTGAAGATGCTGGTGGATTGCTCCGATATTGTAGAGACCCGAATGAAGAAACAGAAACGCTCCGAGACCGCCTAGCACTAACGCGCCACTCAGTGTTGCGAGCACGATCCATCTTGTCTTCATGGCTGTATCTCCCATTGATTGTATAGGTAGGCCGCCATATCAATGGCATCGTCTTCAGTTACACCCAAATCCGGCATCGCTGTGCCGGGTTCCACTTCTTGCGGATCCATCAGCCAACGGATCAACATCTCTCGTTCATTGGGCAACTGACCCGCGATATACTTTCGGCGTTTCCAATCGGTCAGCGGCGGTCCAATATTGCCAGGACTGTCTGAAATCCCTGAGATTGTATGGCAAGTGGCGCAGCCGTAGGCAAACAGAAGTGTCTGTCCGTGATCGGCCTGTGCTTGAGGAGAATTGCTAGGCAACAGTTCGTCATCCCCGAAGTTACATGCGGAAAGAGAGAAAAGCAGAAATCCGACGACTAGCATTCGCAGTGCGTATCGTTTCTTGAGTCGAACTATTATAGGCATGGATTGTGTAACCAATTGGAAAGTTCGTTAGCTAGGATTCCGAGTAGAAACATCAATGCTAGCAGTAATGATCCTTCCGTATAGAATACAGTACCGCGTTCCGGTTCACGACGCGGTTGGTAGCCGACACGCCAACATCGCCAGCCGCTCCAGATTCCGATTCCCGCAAGCGCTATTGCGACGAGACTGATCGTATGCAGTATCCACATACGATCGTTTACACATGCGTATGCGGCAAGCGTATAATTGGCCGTCAATTGTACAAACCAGCCAATCGCTGGAGCAATGAGTGCCGTCCAAAGTAATAGTTCACGGTGTTGGCTCTGCTCTTCCATATTCATGTTTCTAGGTCCATCTCGGTATCCAATAGAGCACGATGTAAATTGGAATCCAGATTGCAGAAACGAAATACCAATAGATCGTGTCGACTTGAACGCCAAGGCGTCGTTGTTCGGTGTAGAATCCTTTGGCTGCGAACCAGCCGATCACGGCGGTGCCCAAGATCGCGGAGGTCACATGCATGAGGTGAAAGCCAGTCATCGTCCATACGAGAGCGGCATAGGCATTGTCATTCCATGCGAATGGTAATGCGGCAAATTGAAGCCATCGCAGCCAAGCGACTAGACCCCCAGCAATACAACAAACGACAACGGTCCAGAAGAAAATCCAATTCTTGCCGCGTTCCATCACCACCCCGCCATACCACATGGCCAGCGAGCAGATTATCAATAGCAATGTATTGATGCCTGGATAAAGCACCGGTGGGTCGGTGTTCCCAGGTGGCCATCCCATTCGGCCTTCAGCCGTATTCACAATCCAGAGATAGAAAAAACTGAGGAGAAACCCGAACACCACCGTCGTCTCAATGACGATCAGGCAAAGGATCCCCCACCAAAATGGATGCTTCTTGTCGGCGTGAAAGCGAGTCCACGTGCTGACATCAATCAGTTCGCTCGACATTAGTCTTTCCCCGTCCCCCATGGTCTTTGCGGCCAGAACCAACCGATGCCAGCCACGATGGTCGCAAAGAATCCGATTACGAACCACACGGGATGAAATATGCTTCCGATGAAACCAATTGCGATCGCAACGGCTAGAAGAAATGGCCAAATCGTTGGTCCCGGTAAGACAATCACTGCTTGAGGGTCGGCTTGCTCAACGGTGGTCACGAGGACTTCGCGGCGGTCGGTACGCATACCGCGAGTCGCCGCGGACGGTTGTTCTTGCGGGGAGTCCCACAAGGGATTGAGGCTGGCCACCCGTGGAATTTCCTCGAAATTAAATGCAGCGGGAGGGGAGGCTGCGAACCACTCCAATGTATCGGCTTCCCAGGGATTATCTCCCGCCTGAGTACCGAACTTCAGACTCCATACCACATTGATTACAAAGACCAGAAAACCCAATGCCAAAACGAAAGCGCCGATCGTGGCCCACAGGTTGAGGGAGTTCCACTCAAGTTCAGGCAGATACGTGTAGACTCGCCGCGGCATTCCGAGAAAACCTAACAGGTGCATCGGAAAGAAGCACACATTGAAACCGACAAACATCAACCAGAAGTTCAGCCTGCCAAGTCGCTCCGACAACAATCGGCCGCTCCATTTGGGAAACCAGTAGTAGAGTCCCCCCACAAGTGGAAACACGACGCCACCAATAAGTACATAATGAAAATGTGCGACTACAAAGTAGCTGTCGTGCACTTGCTTATCAAAAGGAATCGTAGCAACCATCACTCCTGTGATGCCGCCCAGTAGAAAGATGGCGATGAACCCTAAACAGAATATGAACGGCGTCTTGAAGACGGGCTTTCCTCCCCAAATGGTGGCAATCCAAGCGAACATCTGGATGCCCGATGGAATCGCGATCGTTAAACTAGCAGCAGTGAAAAAGCTGGAGGCATGCGTCGGCAGACCAGCGGTAAACATATGATGGACCCACAGACCAAAACTAATCATCCCCGTTGCCACGATGGAACAGACCACCGCGGTGTAACCGAACAATCGGCGTCGGCAGAAGACGGGAATAATCGTGGAAACAACGCCCGCAGCCGGCAGAAAAGCAATATAGACCTCCGGGTGACCAAACCACCAGAACAAGTGTTGCCACAACAAGGCATCGCCACCGGCATCGGGATAGAAGAACTTGGTATCCACGATCCTGTCGAGTGCGAGCATGACGCTCGCAACAATGACGCCGGGCATCGCAAAGATAATCATCACCGCCGTGACTAGAATCGCCCAGACAAAGGGAGGCGTCTTTGACAGCGACATCCCCGGAGCCCGTTGTTTCAAGATAGTCACGACCAGCTCGACGGCGGCCGCTAAGGCCGAAATCTCAATAAAAGTGATGACAGTGGCATAGACGTCGATCCGGTGTGATGGCGAGAATTCCTTCAGTGCCAAAGGGACGTAATCAAACCAACCAGCATCGGGAGCCGATCCGATCAGGAACGCAATCCATAACACAACTCCACCGATTAGAAATACAAAAAAACTAAATGCACTCAGTCGGGGAAAACTTAAATCGCGCGTGCCGATCATTAGGGGGACTAAGTAGACGCCCAAACCCTCGACCATCGGAATGGCGAACAGAAACATCATCGTGATGCCATGGACCGAGAATACTTGGTTATACAAGCCCGGCCCAATCAGATCGTTCTCGGGAACCGCCAGCTGCATGCGGATGACGACTCCGAGGACACCCGCAGCGAGAAAAAAGACGAATGCGGTGATGATGTAGCGAAGGCCAATGTTCGTCTGGTTGACCACCCTGAGCCACCCCCACAGGCCGGGCGGGGCCTGCCAGGTTTTCGTCAGTTGATCGATTGGCGGGGGTGCTTCTGCCACTATTCGAGTGTCTCCAGGTAGTGCATCAGGGCATGAAAATCTTCGGCGGCCAGCGGTACCGATGGCATCAAGTTTCCCGGTTTGATGCTTTGCGGGTCGGCAATCCATCCGCCAAGATGGCCGCGACGATTGGGTAGCGTGCCTGCAGCCAAACTCCGCCGACTGGCCAGATGCGTGAGGTCCGGTCCCACGGCACGCAAGGATTGAGAGGAAACGTGTGCGACAGAGGATACACCGCGAATGGTATGGCAGTTGGCACAGGCTGATCCCCGAAACACCGCTCGACCACGTCGGGCTATGTCGGTCTGTGGTTCCCGAGCCGAGGCTTCTTGGACAGCCACCCAATCTGTGAAGTCTTCCAATGTTTCAGCTACGACGTCAAAGGCCATTTTGGCATGTTGAAGTCCACAAAACTCCGCACACTGTCCTCGATAAACTCCAGGTTGACCAGCCTCAAGCCAGAGATAATTCGTGCGGCCCGGGACGAGATCCTCTTTCCCGCCGAGACTAGGCACCCAAAAACTATGAATTACATTGTCGGACCTTAGACGTAATCGCACCGGCACGCCGACGGGAATGTGAATTTCATTGGCCGTTTCGAAAAGCCGATCTCCCGACTCGTTCAAGTACGCAACTGACCACCACCAACGCTTCCCCGTCACCTCGATGGTAAGGCTCTGGTACTCCGGTTCCGCCGCGTCGCTCGCCGAGGCATCACGCGAATGTTTCGCGACAGAGATTGTGGGCGATTCCTCCCAATCACCCGCGAATGGTTGCGAGTAAATATGTGTTGCCACCAACATTCCAAGCAACAGGATCACAGTAGTCGACACGCCGATTACCAGCGCGTGCCGAAGGTTCTGTTCTGCGACCGGAGGTGTCCGCTCCTGATAATTCCGTAAGCATCCTGCAATGAGAATGCCAACGACAATTAAGGTCACGAACAGCCCGACGCCGAAGAGAACCCACCACAGCTTGACGATTGCTGCAGCCTCCTCCCCAGCGTTCTTGAACATTGACTGAGGGCCTCGGCACCCTGTCAGACTGCAGCCCATTCCCAAGGCAAATCCGATAAGTCGGTTTCTAAAAGACATGAGTTGAACTATATACAACAAAATATCGCATCCATGTCGCTGTCACAGAAAATACAAGAGTGCTAAGAATCTCAAGCGATGTCAGCTCGCGTCGACTAGCAAACTGAAACCATTGCCATACCGGATATATCCCGGGAAACAAAACGCACTTGCTCAGGGGAATTCTCCGATCGAGTGCCGGAAGTTTGTTGGTTGTCAAAAGAGATTCGAAGACATGTAGGCATTACAGGCTCTCACTAGGTTGGCCAAGCATAATGGTCGATACCATAAATCATGGCGCCGCCAAAGAAGCTAGTCACAGCGACAATGATGACTGCCCCGAGAAGTGCAGACCGGAACAGCCAACGTGCTCTATTGCTTTTTTTGCGGGCTGCGATTTCGGAAAATACAATCGTGACAATGAGCCAAAGCGCGGTTCCCGTTCCCCACCAGCGATGAGAATCCAATATCCGGTTTAGGTCGTCGAATCGAAAACCGGCCAGACACCAGCCACCAAAAGCGACTCCCACAGAGGCCAGCCCAGCCAACCAGACGCAGAAACGCGTGATATCACCAAACATAGGCTTGCCAGTAACCAATAACAAAACTTCGCTCGTGAAAGCCACGAGTATTGCTCCGACCGGAAGATCGGTTGCAGCTGGATGGAAATTCCCCAGCCAATAGAGGAATTTCCGGAAACCTGTTGCCTCGCGATAGTCGTCCGGACGCGGCGGACGGTGCGTGCCCAAGATCATTTTCTGCTCCGCCTCGTCCTCCGCGAAAGGTATCGAACTGCCATCCGCAACTTTCGTTTCAGACCGAAACTCCGCACTCGGCTTGACGAAAATCTCGCCAACCATGCCTGCTCGTTCATGGGGAATACAGATATATTGGTAAGTTCCCGGAATAGAGAATTGATGAGCGAACGAATCGCCCGCTTCCATCTTGCCGGAGTTGAACGGTCTGGCTCCTTTGGGGAGTTGTACGTTCTCGGACGTCTCGGCCAACTTCGGATCGGCTGTCACAGTATGGGCGACTGTTGATGGTTCATTCTTCCACAACACTATTTCTCCAGACTGGATGGTAACCACCGCCGGAGAGAACTTGAGGTCATCAGTCATCCTGACGACAGCGGCGTATTGAGAATCTTCTGCGATCTCGTCAGCACTCAACAATTGCGGAATCGCGAAAGCGACCAAACCAACTAGCCAACTATAGCTGGAAACCTTCACTGAAGGAGCAACAAACATTAAACACCTCAATCCATCGTGAACTGTAAAAACACATCACCGCTTCCCTTCGCATATAGTGCGAGAATCGGCTAGTCTTTAATTTCACCAGTCTCTGTTGGTGCGTTGGCAGGTTTGTTCAGCTCTGGAACTTTCTCCTCGATTTCGACTTCGCCTTCCGGGGCACAGCCAAGACAACTGAACAATAGGGATGCCACAAAAACGATTTCATAGGTGGCTCGAAATCTCACGGGCAAGTCGCCTTTCATGACTTTGATCGAATCGGCCTATTAGTTTGATTGATTCTGGTGTTGAACATCGGAATTGTCGATCGGGCTGTTGTCATCAATCCGTTTTCTCTTCGATGAGATCACCGCTTTGTTCGGCATGTTCGCCACGGGCTTCTTGCGTTTCTCGACGTTCCTCCTCAACCTCTGCTTCTTCGTCAGGAGTCACAACACCATCCTCGCGAGCCGCCTGTTCCGCTTCCTGAGTTTCGGTCTGCTCTTCCTGTAATTCTTCTTTCGCTTGGTTCAGCTGAGCCTGATCGGTACATCCAACGCTGCCCGCGAGCAAAGCGAGCACGAATAGTCCATTGCAAAAACTTCTCATGTGGAAAACCTTTATCGATTTGATCGAGTTGTATTTCAGTGGAGTTGTAAAAGGTCGTATTCAAGCCGCTATTAGCTGGTCGTTCGTGATTGAACTTTCGCTCGAACTTCCTGCCTGCTAGCGAGCCGGGGTTGTTGGTTTCGAAATGCCTTCAATCGCCTTAGCGCACAAAGCCTGATCCTGAGTTCCGACGACGATATCGCCCAAAGTCACCACCCCGGTGATACCTCGGTTGTTGCGAACGAGACGTCGTCGGATTCGTTTGTCCGTCATCATTTTCGTGACGGCTTAGACGGAGTCGTCCTCGGACAACCAACGGGTCGCGAGGGCATGGCATCCCGAGCGTCGGTGAGCTACGGATCGCAGCAGGAGCGGGCGTCATGATGTCGTGAATCTTCATTGGACGTTTCTTTCCATCTTGAATCGGAATAGCCCTGTTGAGTCCCTCAGAAGCATCTTCGTCTACTTGAAAACCAAGGCATGGGAATCCTCTTCAATTGCTGCCAAGAGGTCTCCGTGCCGGCAGCCCGGACTCTAGCCATACACAAATCATTACGAACAGGGGGCGAGGGAAGCACTTGCTACTCTGCTGGCGAGGTTTTATTCGGACGCCGAGACGGATCTGCGAAACCAATCACGCCCAAAGCGACGCGCTCCCCGGCATCTCCAGAGGGTTGGCTCTTCAAATCATCCGCATCACCGTGCACCACGATCGAGCGACCGATTACGAAGTGCAATTTCAAATCCTTGGCGAGCTTGTCGACCTTCGCCACGCCATCATCATTAGCAGTGATGTTACCGAGATCCCCTGCGTGATGTTTGGCATCCTCAGGACCTCCGTGTTTTGCCCCCTTCGGATTGAAGTGTCCACCCGCCGATTTGCCGTCCCGACCACGCATGTCACCAAACTCGTGGATGTGAAACCCGTGCTCTCCCGGTGTGAGATTGCGAACCGATCCTTTGACCCGAACGCCATCGCTCGTTTGCGTCAGTCGGACCACGCCGCGAACTTTCTGTCCTAGTGTGGGATGAAGGACTGCGACGGCCTCTTGCGGTATGGGAGGTTTCTCCTGGGGCTTTGTCGATGATTCGGAATTCTCTGGTCTACCTATCGCCAAAGACACCGCCCCCAACAAAATCCCGCATCCAGTCCATAGATGATTTGCCATTTGGCAGTCCCTTCTAGATACTTGCTTCTCGAGTAAACGCCGAACGAGGAAGAATCTTCGCATGAGAAGCCGCCGAAGAATCCGGTGTTTTGCTCCTAACCTTCTTCGGGTTTCTTCCCACCACCGATCAATACAACCATGCGGATCAACCTCTCGACTGGTCTATCTCGCAAATCCCATTCCTGCCGATACATGACCTCAATCCATTTGACAGACTGCTTTCAAAACCTCACGACGGCGGCCTGGCAAACGACTACCGTAGCAGATTGTCGGGGTTTCTTGATGTCGCATAGGAAAACGCCCCGATCAGCCATTCCGTAAGCCTAAATTGACCACCAAGTCTAGGGCCTGCTGAGAAAGATCGACACATCAGAGGTGCGATACATTTTAAGGATATTCGAGCATGGCCGCCGTGGATTCATTCTGGTCAGACATCGACCAAACCGGTTCCTCAACGATCACCCCCTCAGGCCGTATTACGGTCATTATGTCTGCCCCCAGCGGATTCACTTCATTACGAAGCGTTCCACAAACCGGCGTTTCTTCGAGCAATGATTTGGTCTTCTTATGAAGTTACAAAGTACTGACGTCAATTCGTTCAAAGACCGGGACTCTTTAACTTTCTCTCGTCTTCTGACCGACAGAGGAGTGCAATGTTCGCTGATGACGCAGAGCGATTCCCAATAAACCAGCGTGTGAAATAGTGATAGTTGGGTTCAGGTCTGTTGACTTTCAGCTAGGTTTGGATTGTTTGCATGCCGGAATCTTCGACAAGTTACTTGTTTTCTGCGAATGCAACTTGTGGCCTGAAGCTTCTCATGCCTTGGTGTGTCGAGCTATCGCCCTCCCCTTTCGCTGGCGCTATCGAGTACGTCCCAGAGGGGAGATCCCCCGTCAGTATCTCAGCACCCTACCCATTGTCGTGAACACATATGTTCCCAGAATCGGCGTGTCAGGTTCGTTGGCTTACGATTTGGTTGCCAGCAGAAATAGAACGGACCGATGGTATCCATTGTGTGGACACGCTAAGGTTGAAAGGAATGACTTATGGCTGACAATGTCGGTGACTTCCTACTCGAACGTCTGCGGCAATGGGGCGTTAAACGGATTTACGGATTCCCGGGTGACGGAATCAATGGGATCATGGGTGCATTAGGGCGGGCCGATAATCAGCCGAAGTTTGTCCAGGCTCGGCATGAGGAGATGTCGGCGTTCATGGCTTGTGGACATGCCAAGTTCACTGGTGAAGTCGGCGTTTGTATCGCTACAAGCGGTCCGGGGGCGATTCATACCCTCAACGGTTTGTATGATGCGAAACTCGATCATCAACCTGTACTAGCGATCGTGGGGCAACAACCTCGGACGGCTTTGGGCGAGCACTATCAGCAAGAGGTCGATCTGCAGACGCTGTTCAAAGATGTGACGGCTTATGTTCAAACCGTGATGTCACCAGAACAGTTGCCCGCAGTGATCGACCAAGCCATGCGGACGGCGATCGCTGAGCGGTCTCCGGTCTGTTTGATTTTCCCTGCCGACGTGCAAGAACTTGACGCGGTCAAAGAAACGCCGCACAAATTCAAGATGAGCCCCGGGAGTCTGGGCATGGTCAAACCGCGTGTGTTGCCGCCGGACGCTTCCATTCGCGAAGCCGCACAAATCATCAATGGGGGGAAGAAAGTCGGCATACTTGTGGGACAGGGCGCTCGCAGCGCTGCCGATGAAGTCATTGAACTCGCGGAGAGAACCGGTGGCGGAGTGGCCAAAGCCCTTTTAGGTAAGGACGTGTTGCCTGACGACTTGCCTTTCGTCACCGGTTCGATCGGCTTGTTAGGAACGTACCCAAGTTATGAACTCATGATGGGCTGCGATACGTTCCTCATGATCGGCTCCAATTTTCCCTATGCACAGTTTCTGCCCAAGTTCGGTCAGGCTCGCGGGATTCAGATTGACATTGATGGCAAGTTGATCGGCCTGCGGTATCCCATGGAACTCAACCTCGTTGGAGATGCCAAGAGTACTTTGCAGGCGTTGCTACCGTTCATTGATCGCAAGGAGGATCGTTCTTGGCGGGAGACCATCGAAAAGAACAACCAGACTTGGAACGAAATCATCGAGAAGCGAGCACATCAAAGTGCCGACCCCGTAAACCCGCAACGCGTATTCTGGGAACTCTCGCCGCTGTTGCCAGACGACTGCATCGTCACGGCCGATTCGGGGTCGGGCACGAACTGGTTCGCCCGCGACGTGAAACTTCGCAAAGGGATGCAAGCATCGCTCTCGGGAACACTGGCGACAATGGGATGCGGTGTCCCATATGCGATTGCTGCGAAGTTCTGCCATCCGAACCAACCGGTTGTCGCATTGGTCGGCGATGGAGCCATGCAAATGAACGGTATGGCTGAACTACTAACGGTCCGCAAATACTGGGAAGAATGGGATAATCCGCAGTTCATCGTGCTCGTGGTGCACAACAATGACTTAAACCAAGTCACCTGGGAAATGCGGGTGATGGAGGGCGACCCGAAATTCGAAGCCGCTCAAGTTCTACCGGACATGAACTACGCGGCGTTCGCGGACATGATCGGTCTGGAAGGCATCCGCGTGGAGCGAACTGAAGACATCGTGCCAGCCTGGGAACATGCGTTTTCCGCCAGCCGGCCGATTGTCATTGATGCCCTATGTGATCCGGAAGTCCCGCCGTTGCCGCCTCACACGACCTTCGATCAGGCGATGGGCATGCTCAAGAGCCTCATCAAAGGTGATCCGGAAGCCGGGGATATCATCAAGCACGGCTTCAAGGGCAAGATTGCGGAATACGTCCATTAGAGTCTAGAGGTGGTTTCAAAACCATTTGATGATAGTGAACATGCAAGCGAGTTGGACAAAGCCGTGAAATAGATGATCATAGTGTTCACAGCGGACGACAATTCGACGTTTGAATTGCAGCCAACTGATGCTGCGCTCGACGACATACCGACGGGCCAAGCGTCTGGCTTTGCGACCGTCTTGAGTCGGAGGTCGCTTGCGGCTCTTGCGATGATGACAGATCAATTCGATCTCCTCGGCCGCAAGCCGAGTTCGCAACGGATCGCTATCTGCGGCGCGATCGTACATCAGACGCTTCGGCTTGCGCGGGAGCCTGCAGTTCTCAATCAGCGGTTCAATCAGCCGGACTTCGTGACGACTCGCACTGTCAATCGTCACTGCCAACGGTGTGCCCACGCCGTCAACCATCAGCATGATTTTGGTGCCTTTGCCTTTCTTGGTGTTGCCGACTGCGGCGCCCCTTTTTTTGCTGGGGCAAAGGTGCCATCGCCGATGGCTTCCTCCCAGTCGATGTCCCGAAAATCTTCCATGTGCCCCAGCAACCTGGTCCAAGCGGCTGCGAACACGCCGGACTCGGTCCACTGTTTCAGACGCCGCCAGCACGTGGCAGGACTGGGATATCGTTCTGGTAAATCTTTCCACCTGGCACCGGAAACTAAGACCCACAACACACCTTCCAGACAGGCTCGCGGCGGGACACGCGGACGCCCACCGAGTTCCGAAGGAAGCGGGTCTTCAAAGAGGTCATTGATCAAAAGCCATTGCCCGTCATTGAGATATGGTTTGGGGGCCGTCCTGGACCCTGTGCGATTGCGGCCCAACCGAGGCCACGCAGACAGGGAAATCAACATGCTGGTGTCTCCTTTTACCAGCAACGGCATGCAAATCGCTTGCCATAGCGTTCACTAAAATCGGGGTTATGAAACCATCTCTAGTCGCTTTTTTGAAATCACATCTCCTCCCGGTCCCGGTCATCGAAGAGGATGTCGGAACTGAGAGGACATGGTGCCCAACTTGAAGATTCGAAAACCCTATGTGTTCCGTGTGCCGTTCGATCCACCCGCGCCGGATAGAACATTGCGATTGCAACGTGCGGGGATCGTCTATCGAACGTATGGATCCCAGAGTCCGTATTGTTCCGTCTTAACGCCACGCGGTAACGACAGTAGCAAAACAAGTACACCGGCAATGGTGCAGGTAATTGAATAAGTGATTGAGCCTCCATCGAGGATCCAGGGCAAACCAGCGACCGCGATGCCCAGAAGCACGTTCAGATAGCGTCCTAGTCGAAGGACCTCTCCCATACAGACGACTGAGACAGTGACGATCAACGCGCCTCCAAAGTGCCCGAGATCGGCATCGCCACTTTGAATGCCGACCCCAAACAGAGATGGCATTGCCATGAGTCCGATCCCAATCATACTGGCGACTATCAACGTCCATGGGAAACTCATTCCCCAGATGGAGGCTCGAAACACTTGACCAGGTTTCTCCGGAAAAGCTATCAATTCCGGCGAACGCTCGTCGCTAGTGCAGCCTTCTGCCGATCCGCCTTTCCAGAAGATGGTCCACACCGAACCGCCCCGGTCGCCGCGTCGCTTGGCTTCGATCATGTGTTGCCCCATCGCCACGACTTCATCGACTTCAAGCGGGATCATGGGCAACATGATCAAAGCGGCGATCAGACAATAGAAGCACCAATGATGCACGATCAGCGGTTGTGAGACGACCAAGACAATATGAGTGAGGCCAAGAGGTATCACAAGAATGCCAAAGAAGGCCACCATCCAAGGCATTGTCCGCCAACGAGACGGGCTACCCATATAGCCCATCAAGAATTCAAAGGTATACGAGACCGCGCCTAAACCAGCGTCACTGATTGGCAAGCTATGACTCAATCTTGAATTGAGGACCGGCTTGGTCCCGGCTTCGAACCCGAAGAAGGGATCCCATACCCAATCGATATAGCCAAGCTGGAACATTGCTAAATATCGAGAGACGACAAAACCGAGAAACCCCGTCACAATCATGATCCAACGTTGCGGCCAACTCGATGGGTTGTAACTCCAACCGGGCGGAACCGGCGGCCCCATCTGCATATACATAATCATGTTTGGCATTCCTGGGATCAGGATCGTCAATGCGATCAATAGCATGCCGACAACGGTACTGTTGAGATATGATGCAGCCGTCGGTGCCCAGAACACGATCGGCGCGAATGTCAGCCATACCCCAAGAAAGCAACAAGTCCAAAGGCTTTTGGGGCGATTGGGTGTCAGGGATCTATAACCGAAGACCAGTAGCAAGAACCCGGAGACAACGTCACTCCAAGTCATCAACTGCGCCCGCAGTTCCGTGTGAGTTTGTTCTGAGAACCACACCCCCCGTCCGCCGCTGGGGTTGACCCAAAGAGCGTCGTTCAAGTAACCAAATGTGAATGGAGCCAGCACCATCCAGATGCCTAGCAGCGGCAACGTCCAATAGATCCACAATGTTTGTTTGTGATGCATCTTGAGCATCATTAGGCGGTCGTCACGACTCATCTCATGACTCCCGCTTTCGTTCTGCATCTCCTCGTGATGATGCTGACTTGTCTGTTCGGCCATGGGACGCGTGACACCACGACCGCCCATTCCTAGTTTGTCGTTTCCATGTTTGGGAGAGTCAGGCATGTTTCTGTATGGGCCAGAGATTGTAAAATTACCGCGAAAGCGTCAAACACCTTTATTCAGCGTTTATTGGACGTGAGAAATCAAACACTGACCGGTGACTACTATTTTAGAGCAAGGACCTCGCAACCACACTAGGTCGCAGACTGTGATCAGCCGGGGGAGCGCCCCGGTCGGAAGCTAGGGAAATCCATGCCCAATCGCGCATAGCACAGTCAGCGACGAAGCTGGTGTCTTCGCCACAAACCAATCGATGGGCCGAATTTCGCCATCAGTC
This sequence comes from Thalassoroseus pseudoceratinae, assembly GCF_011634775.1. Classification (NCBI taxonomy): domain Bacteria; kingdom Pseudomonadati; phylum Planctomycetota; class Planctomycetia; order Planctomycetales; family Planctomycetaceae; genus Thalassoroseus; species Thalassoroseus pseudoceratinae. The sequence goes on along the minus strand of NZ_JAALXT010000003.1, from coordinate 765,284 downwards.
AGAGAAACGAGTCTCTGGTGTGAGAATCAACTACCAGCTACGACCTCAGGGGATACGAACGTGCCGGCTACAAGCCCCGCTGTCACGATACTGGTGTTGAGCACGAAGTTCCGGCAACTTCGGTTGAAGACAGCGTGTCGAGGTGATCGTGGATTATTGACAAGTCGCTGATCCGCCGCACTCGCCGCCGGATGTGTCTGCATCATTTGGACAAAGACGAAGACTATCTGCAATCCATTCGTGAACCCCCTTACGAAATGGAAACGCTCGTCAAAGTTCTGTTGATCTCAGTGACCGACCAGAATCGGCCCTTGCCGAGCTTGCGGCTCCCTTCGTCATGGCCTGTGACCCGCCGAGTCGATTCTCGGAGACTCCGCGGGTCTATGCATTAAATTACCTGTCATCCGCGACAGCCGAAGGGCTCGATCAACTCTTCGATGAACCGTTGGTGTCGGTCAATCCACAGGCGACAAACGACCAAATTCGTCAGGCTGTCAATCATCTTGTGACTGAATGGCGGGAGTCTCGGAATCTCCCGCGAACTCAATGAATCCGTTTTGACCGTTCAGAACCATTAAGCAGCGGCTTTTCAACTCGTCACAGGACATCCGTACTCTCCCGAGCTTTGGTGGAAGATTTTCGGTGCGTATAAGCTCTCGCTGCTTGGCGTCGGCAGGTCGAATGCCCGCTCGCTGCAGCGGCCTCGCGTCAGTCGATCGGAACGGGAGGTTCCAGAGACGCAACTGGGAGCGTCGGTCGAACATCTTGCGGCCACCCTTGCCGCACTGAAGGTGTTTACTCACTACCAGATCGATGATCTCCGTATGGACGTCGCGGACCTTCAGTCCGAAGGGGTAGGTATCGAGGAAATTGCCGACCGACTCGGCGAGGGGCCAACCGAAATTGAAGCCTGGCAGCAGGCAATCCGCTACCTCTTGGAGCATGAACTGCCTTGAGGCAAACGACTCTGCAAAATAGACGTTCCGTTATCTCGGAAGAGGGAGGGGGTAAGTATCCGATGGTGTGACCGCGACGAATCCCTGCGTTGGCTTCGCGATGTTGTCATTGTCCTGGTGACAACCGGGCTGCGGATATCGGAACTGGCGAGCTTGCGGTGGTCAGACTTGTCGGACGACGAAGACTGGTCGTAGCCGGACGTTTCCCATTCACGCGGACCTGAAGGCTGTCCTCGAAACGAAGCCCCGCAGCGGGGTCCCCGAACAAATCGTGATGCGATGGCTGGGACATTCCAGTAGCGAAATGGTCCAACGTTATTATCATTTGCATGACGAAGAAGCGAAGCGGCAAATGAGCCGACTGAACTTCATTGGAAACTCTGGCGGACGTTCCGCTGAGGAAAACGATTGACTTCTGAAACCCCGAAGACGGCGATCCGGTGCGGTCGTTGAGCATCCTTGATCAGCAGTCTTGGCACATTCTTGGCACAATTCACCGTGCCAAAGAAAAAACAGCCGTCGCAACTTGTTGTGTTGCAACGGCTTATGGTGAGCTTCAAGAAGCAAGCGGAGAGAGAGGGATTCGAACCCTCGGTACCCCATAAGGGTACACCGGTTTTCGAGACCGGCACATTCGGCCGCTCTGTCATCTCTCCAGGTGTATTGTCGTGGCCAACAATTATCACTTTTGGAGACGACAAGTCAAGGTCCAAGCCTTCGCTGCTTGGATTGAATTCGACGAAAATGTGGTCCGCCGCCGAATTCCAGACTGTTGGCTTTTTCGGCATCTGTAAGACACCGCGAATCAATCGTGCCCCGCCGTTGGTAACACGTTTCCCTTCTTGTTACGATTTTCCGCGATTGACGGGTTTCGTCTGTCGTGCAAATGGATCGCCGAGATATCCTGATTTGTGGGGTGAATTGGTCGGCATTCTGCGTTTTGTACTCATCATATTTGGCGGAAGCATTATGAAGTCGCGCTCGTTATTGCTGGGATGTTTGCTGTATGCGTTCACGCCGTTGGCTTTTGCGGCGGAGAAGGCGGACCAAGTGCCGCGGGGCGACCTACGAAATGGCGAGTTCTCGACCAGCCAAATTTATCCGGACACAACACGGTCATATCGGGTTTACGTTCCGAAGCAATACCGAGCCGATCAGCCGGCAAACCTTATGGTCTTCATGGATGGATTGAATTACGCGAATCCTAAAGGCGCATTCCGGGTTCCAGCGGTTTTTGATGAACTGATCCACGCTGGTGAGATGCCGATAACAATTGCGGTTTTCGTCAACCCCGGCAAAGTCCCGGCGACGAAAGACGGAGCGAAAGGCCGTAGCAATCGGTCCTTTGAATACGATTCACTGGGCGATCGATATGCGAATTTCTTGATTGATGAGTTCCTGCCAGTGGCGTTGGAAGGCTTGAATGTCTCAGACAATCCGGCTGATCGAGCCGTCTGCGGTATTTCGTCTGGCGGAATCTGTGCATTCACGGTGGCTTGGGAGAAACCCGAGCAATTCGGCAAAGTGATGAGCCACATCGGAAGCTTCACGAATATCCGAGGTGGGTGGGCGTATCCGGGGTTGATTCGAAAGACGAAGGCCGAGCCAAAACCAATCAAGGTTTACCTGCAAGAGGGCAAAGATGATTTGAACAACTTGCATGGGAACTGGCCGTTGGCGAATCAAGATATGGCAGCCGCGTTGCAGTTTGCAGGGTACAACTACAAGTTTGTGATGACCGACGGCGGGCACAGCGGGCGATGGGGTGGAAAGGAATTGCCGAACGCGTTGCGATGGTTGTGGTCGGACGATTCCGAATCGACGCAGTTTCCTCCGACGTCCACAAAACCACCGTGGAAACCCCATCCCGATGCCGTCCGTCAAGCGGGTGTCCCGGAAGGTAAGATCATCGAGATGCCCGATTGGGAATCGAAGATCTTTCCCAAGACCATTCGAGAATGGGCCATCTATGTGCCAGCTCAGTACGACGCTGATCACCCGGCGGCTTTGATGATCTTCCAGGACGGCGAACGCATGCGAAAGCTGGATGGTCGCTGGCGAATTCCGATCGTTTTTGACAATCTCATCGCTCGAAACGAAATGCCGCCGACCATTGCTGTTTTCATCAACCCCGGTGATGACAACACAAAGAAGAAACGCAATCGGCGTCCATCGAATCGTAGCTTCGAATACGACAGCCTGGGCGAGCGGTATGTGCGATTCTTGCTGGAGGAGATCATCCCGGAAGTCAAAAAGAATTACGTCATTTCCGATGATCCGAACATGCACGCGATTGGCGGTTCCAGCTCAGGGGCGATCTGTGCATTTACGGCGGCCTGGGAACGGCCCGATTATTTCCGCAAGGTGTATTCCAGTGTGGGAAGCTTCACAAATCTTCGCGGGGGGAACATCTATCCGTCATTGGTTCGCAAGACCGAACCGAAACCAATTCGTGTTTACATGGCCGACACCAGCGGTGATGTGGACAATGCTTTCGGAAGTTGGCCTTGGTCGAATCGTCTGTTGGCGTCGGCGTTGCAATACATGGGATACGACATTCGATTCGATTGGGCTGAGGGGTACGCCCATAATGCCGACTATGGTAGCTCGCGATTTCCCGAGGCGATGAAATGGCTCTGGCGTGACGAGCAACACACGCCGACTCTCGATACCTCGGGGGATCTGGGTGGTGATCTCACGCTCTTGAATCTGCTTGTACCAGGCGAATCGTGGGAGTTGGTTGCGGACGAAGTGGGTTTCGCTGACGCTTTGTGTGCGGACTCGAAAGGTAACGTCTATTTTTGCGATATGCGTGAGCCGATGGTTTATAAGATCGATGCCAAATCGGGCGATCATACTAAGATCGCAGCTGTTGCAGTCAGTGGATTGGAGTTCGGCCCGAACGGTTTGCTCTATGCGTGCCAAGGTTCAAAGCAGCAAGTGATCTCGATTAACCCGGTGACAGGGGACACGAAAGTTGTTGCGGACGGAGTTCGTCCGAACGATTTGGCGGTCACGAGCGACGGTCAAATTTTCATCACCGAGACCAAGGCTCAACACGTGACGCGGATCGACTCAAAGACCGGCGAGAAAACGGTGGTTGATGAGGGAATCAATCGCCCTAATGGTATCGCGTTGTCGAATGATGGCGGAACACTCGCTGTGTCGGAACATGGTGGGCGATATACATGGATGTTCCGCGTCAATCCCGATGGCACTCTGGATGCGAAGATGCCGAGTATGACGCTTCGTCTGCCGATTGATTACAAGGGCGAATTCCGATTCAATTCACCGCCCCCCCGATTGAACGTAGCTCGGGGAGACGGAATGGCAGTCGACAGTAAGGGCCGTTATTATGTGACTAGCCAACTCGGCGTGCAAATCTTCGATCCAACCGGTCGGCCTTGCGGTGTCCTTCCGAAGCCCCGCAAAGACCAACCGCTCACAACGTGTATACTCGGCGGGATTGATCACTCAACGCTCTACATCGCCCATGGGAAGCAAATTTATCGTCGCAAACTGACCGTGGATTGAACTTCGCGATCGGCTTCCAAGCCCCGACCGGTCAGCCAGAGAATGGCGGTGCCATCTTGCGAAGTCGACAACAGATGAGCCCCATCGGGCGAGAACGAAATACTTGTGAGACCGCGGGTGTGGCCTTTCAGTGTGAGCAGTTCTTGTCCGTTTTGGGCGTCCCAAACTTTGGCTGTGTTGTCGCGACTGGCGGTCACGAGGCGGCGACCATCGGGTGAAAACACGCCGCCCGTCAGACCCGCGGTGTGTCCGGTGATTGTTTGGAGCAACTCCGCTGTGAAGGCTTCCGCATTCCGTTTTGTCAACTGCCACACGCGAGCGGTTTCGTCGTCGCTAACGGTTAGAACCCGCTGATTCGCCGCATCGAAGCGGGCAGTGTTGACCGCCCATCGGTGGCCACGCAGCACACACTGTTCTTTCCCGGTTTTTATGTCCCAAATGCGGGCGGTTCGATCAGTTGAACCTGTCAGCAACTGTTGTCCGTCGGCCGAGAACACAACCGACCGAACCGTCGAGGAATGACCGAGGAACTCTCGGATCGTATCGCCGGTCGCCGCATCCCAAAGTACGACCAAACCGTCACTGTCAGCGGAGGCCAGCAACAATCCGTCGGGGGAATACGCAAGAGCCTGGATGTCATCTCGGTGAATCCCCGCCAACTTGCTGATGGCCCGACCGGATTCCAAGTCCCAGATTCGCACGGAGTCGTCCCAACTTCCGGCCGCCAGTCGCTTGCCATCGGGTGAAAACGCGATCGCGGCGACTGTCCCAGTAGGATTGAATGACGTCAGCGGTCGCTGAGTTTCCGTGTTCCACAACTTCACGTCGTTGCCGGCGACGGTCACCAGGGAAAGACCGTCCGGTGCGAACCGAGCTGTCCGCAATGTTCCCGCCTCAGCCGGGAAGGAGTCCAGGGAGTATTCCGGTTTGCCTCCGTTCTCGAAGGAATTCGTTGTGAGGTTCCACACCGAAACATTTCCTGATACCGACTGGACACCAATAACACGCGTCTGCGAGTTCGAAAGATGCAATGTTTCCACAACTGCATTCTCGGTTTTCAGACTCGTGACCACTTCGGGTGGGTCAAGTTGCCAGATCCGAAGCTGACCATCTTCACACGACGTGATGGCATGTCGTCCGTCGGCAAACAGTTCCATTGCCAAGACCGGAGCGGGATGTTTCAGGATGTCGTCGCGTCGTTCTCGCCCCGTGCGAACGTTCCAGCGGGTCGCCGTTTTGTCTCGACTCGTTGTCACGACATAGGCGTCGTCATGCTGAAACTCTGCATCTGTAATCGCTGCGGAATGTCCTTCGAGCGTGTAGAGTAACTTCCCAGTGGCGGCGTCCCAAAGTCGCCCCCGTCCGCGACTGTCTCCCGTGTAGATCGTTGAATCGTCGTGCGAGAATGCCACCACTCGAACGGGCGAACGATGCCCGACCAACTTGCGTGTTGGCGTGCTGAGGGATTGTTTGGTGTGGTCCATCGCCGTCCGAATTGCTTCGCTTTTCAGATCCCAAAGCAACGCGGCATTGTGGTCGCTCCCGGTGATCAGCCATCGGCCATCGTGGGATACCGCCAAGGCGGATTCCCGACCGCTGCCATGAAATTGCAACGCCTCCGTCCCCTTGGCAAGATCCCATACATGGACTGAGTTGTCGAACGCTGAGGTGAAAAGCCATCGGCCATCTGGGGAAAATCGGACATCCTGGGTGAGAAAGTTGTGTCCCTCGGCCAATTCTAGATGGACGGTCCCTGTGCGGACGTCCGCAATGCGAACCGACTTGTCACGGCCGGCGGTTGCAACCCAACGTCCGTCCGGACTGAATGTTCCCGCCAACACGGCTTCGGTGTGATCGTCGAGTAGATGACCGCCGAGAACCCGTATTTCGTCGCCACCGCCGATATCCCATTGTTTGATGTGGCCGTCTTGGCTTCCTGAGACGATCGAGCGACCATCGGGCGACATGGCACACGATCGGACCCAACCGGCGTGACCTTGGAACGTGTCAACGACGCGGTCCGCTTTGACACTCCAGAGGATCACACTGTTATCATCGGAACCAGCCAGCACGAATCGTCCGTCCCGCGAAAACTCCACGCATCGGACGGCGGCTGTATGACCATCGAGTTCTCGGTATTTTGCTTTTTCCGTTGTACGCCCTTCGGCGATTCGCTTCAACGACGTCTTAGGCAATTCGTCCGGATGCCAAATTAGCACATGCCCACTATTGTCAGCGGTGACAACATGCTGACTATCCGGTGCATACTTCGCCACAAACACCGGGCCTTTGTGGTCATTGAATTGGGCGATCTTCTCAGCCGTCTCGACATCCCAGACGATCGCCGTTCCATCTTGGCTCCCGGTGACGATCCGCAAACCATCCGGGGAAAATGACGCCGACCAAACCCACCAAAAATGACCGACATATTGCTGGAGTGGTTCGCCAGTTTTCCAATCCCAAAGCCGTGCCGTGTTGTCGTAGGAGCTACTCAAAAGGCGTTCGCCGTCTGGTGAGAATTCGACGTCTAACACGGCATCGGTGTGGCCTTTGATCGAACGAATCGGCCGGCCGGTTTGTGCGTCCCAAATGCGAACGGGGCCGTTGGGGTCGTTGCTGCCAGTAGCGATGAGGCGTCCGTCTGGGCTGTAACAAACATCGTGGACGTATTGACCATCATGTCGGAGTCGCACCAATAGCTCCCCGCTTTCAGCATCGTAGATACCAGCCTGCGAATTCCAGGTCGCTGCGACGAAGCGGCTCCCGTCTGGCGAATAGGCCAATGCATCGACCGGGGCTTTGGTTGCAATGGTTCGACGACTTTGATGACAGAGGTGCATCAGACGAGCCCATTCCCACCCGCGTTGATCCGTCTCTCCTTTCTGTGGTCGGCAAGCGTCGAGCAGAGAAAGTGCCACTCCAAAAGCTTGTTCGTCGATCTTGGTGGCGGCTAACTGAATTTGAGCCACGTACGACTCATACGCTTCGGCGGCACGTGCCGCCATGGCTTCTTGTTTGGCTTGCTCCTCCAGCGTCTTGGCTCGGAGTGCTTGTTCCTTGGCTTTTTCTTCCAATGCTCGCGCGGTGAGAGCCTCTTCTTTGGCCTGTTCCTCGAGCGCTTTGGCTTCCAACGCTGCTAGTTTCGCTTTTTCCTCGAGTTTCTGAGCAGCGACGGCTCTTTCCGTGGCTTTGTTCGCACGTTTTGTTGCGGCTTCGGCCCGTTCACGTTCCGCGAGTGCCACATCACGGGCATTTTCGGCATTCGACCGAGCGGTCTCGGCTTTGCCACGCTCTGCAATTGCAATTTTGCGTTGGGCTTCGGCTTGTTTCTGAGCTTTTGCGGCAACCTCGGCTTCATCGACGGCCAACTGCCGTTGATGATCAGCTTCCATGCGAGCATCGTTGATTGTGATCGCGGCAAAGACGGCACCGCACACTGTGATCAAGGCCAAGCATGCCAGAATGCGTTTCGTCTGTTTCAAACGGTGCTGTCGGCTGTCGCGTTCGGCTTGGGCCTTCAGAATTGTCGGACGCAATGCCGAGACAGATTCCGTGGATTCCATCTCGTCACCATCGAGCAGTGACAATGCGAGATCGTAGTCGCCACGCTCGAACGCACAATTCGCGTAGGACAAAGTCGCTTGACGAACACCAATGTTCGCATCCGGGTTCTCATCCCAGAACGACAATGCCTCACGATAAGAGGCCAACGCTTGTGAAAAAAGTTGGTAGTCTTGCGACTGTTCCGCCTGCCCAAGGACCAGTTCGGCCCGCTCCGCAAGGTAGCGACTTTCCGCGTGGGACAAGTATTCCCGAATCGCCGATTGGAAGTCCGACACAGAACCGTAACGGTCCTGTGGATCGGTTGCCATCGCTGTGAGTGCAATGTCGAGCAGTGGGCCGGTGACTTCGGTTTCTCGAATGAGATTTTCCGCGGCCGCATACAGACACTGCATCACGTTCGTGCCAGTGTGTGGTGGTTTTCCGACGACGATTTCAAAGAGGATCGCCCCCAGCAAATACACGTCGCTGTGATAGCCAACTTCACCAGTTCCTCCGGCCATCTCGGGAGCCATATACGCCGGCGTTCCCCCTCCAGCCGCAGAGCGGGCAACGTCTTCGGGTTTGGCGAAATCGGGCATCAACTGGGCCAGCCCCCAGTCCATCACCAACACTTCGCCATAGCTGCCAAGCATGACGTTCTCGGGTTTCAGATCACAATGGACCACACCCCGCGAATGGGCAAACGCAATGGCGTCGGCCACTCGCATCAGGATCGAGAGATTGTCCTCCTCAGACTTCTCATCGATCACTTTCAGCCACGGTGTTCCTTGCACCTGTTTCATGGAATAGAACAGGGAGCCGTTTTGATCCGTTCCCAAATCGTAAATCGGCACGATGTTCGGGTGATCGAGATCGCCCGTCACGACGGCTTCCGACACAAAACTCGTGCGTTCTTGTTGGCCAGCCGCTTTCTTCTTCAGCGTTTTGATTGCGACCGCTCGGTCGATTGATGACTGGCGACCGGCATACACCACCCCCATGCCACCTTCACCAAGTTTGTCGAGCAATTCATAGTCGGAATTCACCGCGTGTTCGCTCGGCTCGAGCACGCGTTTGCCGATTTTAAGGACCGAACTCGTGTTGTCATCCGCGTGGAAATCCGGATGAGTGCTGGGCGTCGGTCCTTGTCGATTTGATGGAGACGTTGCGAGTGTTTCCCCGCTATCGGCATTCGAGCCGACCGCGAATTCTTCGGCATGGTCGCTCAGGAAATCCGAGGGGCTATCAACCGTCATCGTAGGATCTGATGGCCGCTTGAGGAACGGTCTCAAGTTCTTGACGGTCTTGATCATCTCCGCCGAGTCTTCAATCTCTTCCGATTCCGAGTCAATCTCACAGGTCTGGAGAGTGTCATCATCTTCAGCGACGTCCGCACCGTCGAATCTCTCTTCGATCTCGGCGAGAAAATTCGTCAGATGCTCACCACAAAGAACACACGATTCGTCCGTACTGTCGCCGCAGAAAGTTGCATCGAGTGACTGATCCGCCACGTCTTGAGATAAACTTTGGCAATTGGGGCACACAGCCATGATCAGACTTCCACAAGCAGAAACAGGGAGAGGCGTTGAAATTCACAAGACGGCGGGGTGTCGAACCGTGCCAGTCAGTTCGCGGAGCGAGCATTGACTTTGCGTCGAAACTTTCGCCCACGCCACGAACGGTCAGAGTTGCATGTTTGGTATCGACGGTCGCGTTCCACACGTAACCGCCGAGCGACTGAAGCAAGTTGGGTTGCCAAGCCAACGCCAATGAGTCCCGAGACAGGGGAGTCGACGGAAACGGCATCCGCCGAATCCAGTTTTTCGACCGGAACCATATTTGATTCCCAATCGGCTTTTGAACTTTGAATGGGGGCGACTGTCTCAGAGGCGGTTTGCTTCGAACCAACGTCATCCCGAGATAGTTCACCGGCGGGTTTGAATTCGTCGGCGTTCGGATTCAATCGCCCGTTCACCACTCGCACATCGAGCAGTCGCTGCCGCTGGGCGGCTTGATCCATTGTTTGACCAGGCTGCAAGAAATAGACGACATAATCGCCGTTCGGAAGTTCGCGGAGGAATTTCAGAAAGCGGGAGTAATCGTCGGCCAACTGGTCTGGCAGTCGCACATCCTCAATGGTCTCCCCTTTGGCATTCAGTGCCCGCGCGTAGAGACCGGATTCGTGATTGCGAGAACCCGAAATTTCTTCACGAATCGAATCGGAGGTCGCACTGGAAACGGGATGCTGCCCACGATGCGAAGGTGGTCTCAGCAAAGACTCATTCCGCCGCCCGATTTCCTGAGGCCGCAAATTCGAAACCAATCCGAGAGATTGGGTTGACGCAGCCGAACCGCTCGCCGCTGACCGTAACGGTAGTTTGCCAGATTTTCCTTTCCCCGCGTGGTCTCCAAGGCCTGAGTGAGACGGTCTACTAATATCCGTCGTTGACCTTGTCGAACCCGTTTGACCTTCGAAGGACGTCAGTATTGCTTCCTCAGGGTCATCAAAATCGAACAAATCCTCCGGTAGAAACAGATCGTCCCAAAAATGGTCGTCGAGGTCGCCCCAATAATCATCTGGAGCATCAAACTCAAGATTTCCAAATTCCGGCCCATAGAGGCCGTGATGAAAATCATCGTAAAAGAAATCCCCCTCGAAGACGCCCGGCGGGGGCCCATCTAGGATAAATTCATCGTCGTAGAACTCATCGTCGAAGAAACCATCATCCACAAATTCATCATCCGGCGGTGGTGCGTCCGATGGTATGCGAACAAATTCCACGGTTATCGATTCGCTCGCAATGTCGTTGTTGTCATTTTCAATGGCGAACGCTGTGAAAGTAATGGTAAACGACTCCGCCCCCCCAGGTTGCAGAACGGCATCGAGGAGTTCCCAATCGCCATCGCGGAATTCGAACACGCCTGGCTGATCGGTTTGTTCAAGGCCCAACGACAATTCCAACTCGTCGGGGACACCAATCATGGTGACGAACACATTTTCGGACCCATCAATGTCGTTCGAGAACGCGTCGATCGGAATGGGAAATAGCTGGCCGGGATCGGTGTAAACGACCGGGTCGGGAACGAGAAGAATTGGTCGATCCGCGACGGCTTCCACATCGACATCGACCACGATCGAGCCGCTCTCCGGGAAAGCCGCCGATTGGGACTGATAATCGAACCGAATATGCTCTGTACCGCTAAAATCCAGTGTCGGCAGAAACACCAGGGTGTCGAGTGCGGCGTTGATATCGTTTTCCGATCCTGCGAACTCGATGAAGCCGGTGTCGTTGGCACCATCAAGAATCGTTAGACCTTCCAACGTACCAAAGAACAGCAGCCCCCCATTCGGCTGCGTTGCGGAATCGACTGACACCTGAGCGATATAGTCTGTACTCGGGCCAGTCGTCGTGGGACTGATCGCAAGTCCTTCGATGACGGTAGGCGTGTCCTCGAGAGTATTGACTTGAAATGAGAACGATGTTGGCGGTCCGTCGACTGACGATGACGGCGGCGGACCATTGCCATTCCCGCTTTCAATCGAGACGTACGCCAAATTGCTGAAGTCGCTGCCATCGAACGCTTGGTACGTAAATGAATCGAATCCGCTGAAAGAGCGGCCGGCGATGTACTCGAAACTTCCGTCAGTGTTCAAGAACACCTGGCCATCGAGCGGCGGATCGATCAACGTTGCACTGAGCGAGTCGTCGTCCGCATCGGTGTCGTTCGCTAGGACACCGCTATCAAACGGGACGGAGTACGATATTGAAGTGGTTGGATCGTAGAAGTAGACATCATCAATCGCGATCGGAGCCGCCAACACACGACGCTGCTCTAGTTGCATCAATCCAAGGTCGATGCACGCTGTTTGTGTCGGCGACGGACTGGTTGTCTTGCCGAGCCGCGTCCGCAGATTTTGAAGCACTCGAAAGAGGTGCGATCCTATATTTCCCGAACGAAGCCGACGCATTGCTAGTCCCGTCAAAGACTGCGGTATGCCGGCTGGAACCAAGTTGATGGGGAATAATCGCCCAAGGTTTTGATCTTACGCATTGTAGCCGGCGAGACTGAGAACTATTGGTTCTGAGTCGGCTTAACTCGCCTGATGCGTTTGATGAAAAGCTGCAACCACTAGGAAAGAGAGGTGAATGAGGCCGACTTGCACGGTCATACGGATCGCAACGACATCGATCCAAGACGAACGGCTCAACGCGATCAGTCTTGATTGATGACCGCGACCTTTTCACCGGAATTGACATCATAGACGAGAGCAGGCATAGCCTCTTCGCTTCCGACGATGACTTTGCTTCCGTCAGGACTTAAGTCCCAAGACGTAAGTCCATCAATGTCAACAGGGAACATGCGAGGCTCAGCACCAATCGCAGACTCCGTCACTTGCCAAACGGCGAATTGGGTTCCCATCAAGCCAATCAATTGCGAATCATTCGGACCGAATCGCAATGACGTGGCCGTGCCTTTGGCGACATCAACTTGTGCAAGTTTTGAACCCTCGGCCGAGTAGATCGCCATGCCAAGTTCGACACCGGAAACTGCGAGCTTCGAGCCATTATGATTGAATGCGAGTGCGCGGATGGGTTTTGAACCTGACGTTCGAATCGGATTCCCTTTCGCCTGGCCAGAACCAGCATCAATCAGCTGAATCTGCCCGTTCGTTGATCCCCCTGCTATCAAACCGCCGTCGGGCGAGATGGCAAACACGGAAAAGTTCTTCGGAAACTTAGCGACGCCCGTGTTCTTGCCGGTACTCAGATCCCAAACAATCGCCATCCCATCGTTTGAGCGTGTCAGTGCGAAAGAACGGTCGCTCGACATGACGAAATCAGTCACGTTCCTCGCATGACTTGCGGCTGGAGCCATCTGCTTGGACGGGTCTTCAATTGTCAAATCCCACAATTGTAGTGCTTTACTGGTTAAAACCACTAGCTCGTTATCCGATCGAGCAAAGACGGCCTTGTCCCCACCCCCTTTGACCGGAAATTGGTGAGTCCGACTTCCATTGGCTAAATTGTAAATCTCAACCAACCCCGTCGTTCGTCCGGTACAAACGAATTGGCCGTTCGGGCTGAATGAGACAGCGGCCGCATTCCCGCGAACGATCACCACTTGCGGGGCTGGTTGGAACCAATACATACTCGCGACCGCGATTGCCCCCACGAGCAAAACAGCCGCCAGAGCACCGGCTCCGATAATCGTCGCCTGACGCCCTTCCGGCAGATACGATCGAATCGAAAGGATGACCTCATAGACACCCCGATACTGGGCACGACGACGGGCTTTCTTGACTTCCGCCAAGTCGACTGGTTCGCCGAGTTTCTCCAAAGCCTTCGTCGCACCACGGACTACCATGGGGTTCGAATCTTCGAGCAACGCACGAATCGGGGAGATCGCTCGTTTCCCACCGATCTCGCCCAACGCGCCGGCAGCATGGTATTTGATCTCAGGCGTGAGATCCGTCAGCAGATCCAGTAAATCGCCCACGACTTCCTGGTCACCAACGGTCCCTAACGCAATGATCGCTTGGCATTTGACTAAGAACTCATCGTCTAACGCCTTTTTGAGACTGTCGACCGAACCCGGATCGGCAATCTCACCGAGTGCACGAGCGGCCGCTGCACGAACTTCTGTCGACGGGTCAACGGAGAGCACGGTCTCAAGACGTTCCGCGACATCAGCATCTCCAATTCGCCCTAATGCATCGCAGGCACGTTGGCGAATCAGTTCGTTACGAACTTTCAGCAGGTCTAGCAATGCTGGGACCGCTTCGGGAGCTTTGAGCTTGCGAAGGATCGTCAGGACTTTAAGCTGAAGTTTCTCGTCCTGACTTTCTAAAACCGACAACAAATTTGGCACAGCCCGATGATCGCCCAGGTCTCCAAGCGCCTCGGCAACAAGCAACTGCAGGTTGGGATCGGTTGAATTGAGAAGTGGAACGAGCGCGGAAGCCGCTCGCTGATCTCCAATTTGTCCGAGTGCCGTCACAGTCTGCGTGACAACATCTGGATCGGAATCCTGCAAGCAGTGGCGTAATTCCGCGACACACGCTTTGTCACCGAGTTGGCCGAGTGCGGCGGCGGCATTGGCTCGAACGTTGGGGTTGGTGTCGCCCAGAGCTTTTTGGAGAGCGCCCAGAACGCGTGTATCTCCAAGATTGCCCAGCGACTGAGCCGCGTGGGCACGGTGAATCCAGGAACCACCTTCCAAAACCCGAATCAACGGGCGAGCGGCCTCGGCGACTTTGAGTTTGCCTAAGCCCACGATCGCCTCAAGGACCAATCCTGACTCTCGATCAGTCAAAGCATTGATTAAAGGTTCGGTCGCAGCAGGACCAATTTGCGAGATCGCGTCGTTCGCCGGAATTTTCGCATGCGGGTCTTCGATCCCAAGCATCAACAACGCCCGAACGGCTCGCCCATCCCCAATGTTCCCCAGGGCAATACAAATCGCCTTGCGCGTTGCGGCACCGGGTTCGTCGAGCAGCTCAATGAGATTCGGCGCAACAGAAGGATCCCGAAGTTCACCGGCCGTGGCAATCGCGACACGTTGTAGTTCCCGTGAATGGTGATCAAGAAATGGTTTGACCAATTCAATCGCGGATGCATCATTAGACGCCCCGATCTCGCGGAGTCCGTCCTTCCATTCCTGAATCAGCGTTTCTTGCTCGTCTGAAACGAGGTCGTCTAAAGACTGGTCGAATAACAATTTGAGTTTTTTCAGTTGCTTCTTGGACAGCCCCGACTTCTTAGCGTTTTTCGACTTCTTACCAATCTTCGTATCGCCGTCGTCTGACCCAGATGCATCGCTCGTGGCTTCCGGCACAAAGATGACCGGTGATTGTTCCGCGGCTTGCCTTGCCAATTCAGCGAACGAAACCGTTTCGCCCGATTCGTCCCCGGACCGCAATGAAAACGATTTTTCCTTCTCGATTTGTTCTGGTGTGCGAGGCACCTTCAACGGTGTTTTGCACGACGGGCAGTTAATTTGCTGGCCGGCTTTCTTCTCTTTCGCACGAATGCTGCGACCGCAGCCGCGACAGCTGAATCGGATGACGCCGTCCGCAAATGTCGGGGTACTGCGTGCTCGTGTACCGGAACGAACTCCCGAACTCACACCCGACCCTTTTGGTCCACGCCGTTCAGCGTTCGCCAGTTGGCTGTTTTCACTCGCTCTTTGGTTTTGCGTCTTCGGATTCTGGGGCCGCTCGTTTTGGGCCGTTTGAGTGCTTGCTTCAGCCGTTCTGAAGGTATCGTTGTCATTCACGGAGTGACTAGCGTTCGACGTGCTATCAGCCGATTCGAGCGCGTCGAACATGCCGGACATCCCGGATAGATCATTGGATGAGTCGCTCGGCTGCTCGACGCTGGAGTCGACCGACTCGGCAGATTCCAGCATCTCGTGCAGTCCAGAGATCTCATTGGATGACTGACCACTCCCCGCAGCGATCGCAGAGCCACACTTCGGGCAAAAATTCACGCCGGTTCGAATTTGGGCTCGACATTGGCGGCACTCCAGGGCGGTAGATTCAGGCGAAGGCATGTTCGATCTGTCTCGTTCGGTTCAGATTCTGAGCGGCCGCACCAGAGTCGGACCATCAGCATATACGCCAGATGCCTCCAACTCTTTGCCAGCCTCGATCAACAACACGACAGTTTCAAAAGAGCGATTCTCACTCTTGTCGACCCGGTTTAAGAAGGGGAAAACACAGGTCAGGCAGGGCATTCCGTCGCGGAGCCATCTCCTTCGTGATGGTGCGTATCGGCTGGGTCCGCAAAGTGGTTCGAATTTTGGGCGGCGGTGTGTCTAATGATGTTGAGTACGTATGTTAGCAGTGAACGTGAATCCCCCATGATTGTTTTGGGAATTTTCGATGAATAAACGTGCGTCAAACCAGGTGATTTGGGACGACTGCGAAGTATGTTCGTGTTCGAACGGTCAGTCAGAGTTTGCAGACCAAAACCATCGTGTAGGACTAATTAGATGGATGATGCCGATGATCATGCTGACATCGTTTGTCACGAAGGAATGGCCAATGGCCGTTTGAACGCGAATTTCTCTCGATTGCCAGGACCGGTTCCGATGACGACCAGAGTGAATCTCGGCCTTAGTGCCATTCTGACCCTCACATTGACCGGGGGTCTCATCGCGAGCGACTGCGATTCTCCGGAGCACGACTGCAAGACTCCGCACAAGATCTTCGGCAACAAGGCGGAAATTGATCCGGGATCGCCATCGCATTTGAGTTGGTGCGAACGTCACGCACGGGCGGGGAATCCGCAATCAATTTCGATCTTCGCGGACTGGTCCAACACACCTTCGTATTCCGGTTACTACGTCGGCGGTGGTAATCCACGAAAGATCGGTGCCCCGATCTTCGGTGGAGAACCACGCTACGTCAACTGCGAGGGTACATGGGGCTGGGACTACACGCCGTTTTGGTCTCGGGTTCGGCTCAACTGGTGGCATGGTCGTCGTTATGAAGACGGCGAAGGCCAATACGAATCGAACTCCAAATTTCTGTTCCCATTCACGCCAATGTTCGGACCGCTTCCCAAATAGGTGGTCGCGATCCGAATTTAACTATCCTTCCGTCGGATATTCCGGCTGACGGGCTTCGAGCGGTCGGAGCCAGATGTTCCGGAATCGAACGGGATTGCCGTGAAATTGCAAGCTAATCGGCTCCTTATCCGAGTGCTTGGTATACTTCGGTGGGGCAATATACGATGTCCCGCCGAGAAGTTCAGTTCGGTTCTGCACCACGACCCCATTCTGCAAAACCGTCATGTAACCGGGACGCGTGAGTGAACCATGCTCATCGAACCGGGGAGCTTCGAAGAGAATGTCGTAGGTCTGCCATTCCCCCGGTTTTCGACACGCGTTGACGAGCGGGGGATACTGCTTGTAGATGGACGCACATTGTCCATCGTGATAGGTGGCGTTCTCGTAAGAGTCCAAAATCTGGACTTCGTAACGATTCATTAAGTACACGCCACTGTTTCCTCGGCCCTGCCCTTGGCTTTTGACTTCGGCAGGAGTTGCGAACTCGAGGTGAAGTTGGCAGTCGCCGAACTTTTCTTTGGTTGTGATACTGGCCATCTTCGAGATCGCGTATCCGTCGCGGATCTCCCACCTGGTTCCGTTGTGCCATTGCGAGAGATCTTCACCATCGAATAGCACGATGGCATCGGAAGGCGGCGTTTCCGCATCGCCGGGATCGACGACTTTCGGTTCCGGCCATTCGATACCGCTCTTCCACTCTTTGAAGCCAAAGGCACTGGCCGTCATCACGACCACAACGGCACCAGCAAGTTTCACTAAACGCAGCATAAAATCAGTATCCTCATTTTGCGATCTTTCGGGTGAGAAGACCTGCACTTTACCGCATTGAAGAGGCAATGAGAACTGTCCCGCATTGTGCCGAAGTATCCAGCATAGCTGTTTCACAGCATTCATCGGAAGCATGCGTTCTTCCTCTTGCGAATCCATCAAGAAGACCAGGCGTCGCACTTGTGAGCACTGATGCGTGAAGCGAGTGGGATTGTAATTTGAGTGTCGAACGGGTGTGATAGAAACTAGGTCACAACGGTCGTTGTGAGTCCCGCTTTTCGTAGACCCTTTCATTAGAAAACACACACGATGATAAGCCGCTCGCTGAAGGGATTTGTTGCTGTTCTGATTTCCCTAACCTGGGGAAACATTTTGGAGGCTGCGCAGTCGCCGAACTTCATTGTGATCAACATTGATGATCTCGGTTACGGGGACATCGGGCCGTACGGAAACAAAGTCAATCGGACGCCAAACTTGGATCGGATGGCCAAGGAGGGTCGGAAGCTCGCCAGTCATTATGCGGCTCCGGTTTGTTCGCCATCGCGTGCGTCACTAATGACGGGAAGCTACCCGAAACGTGCCCTGAGCATTCCGCACGTTCTGTTTCCTGGTAACGATGTCGGTTTGCATCCGGACGAGATCACCGTTGCGGAGCTGTTAAAGAAACAGGGCTACGCCACCGGAATGGTGGGGAAATGGCACCTGGGGGATCAACCAGAGTTTCTCCCAACTCGGCAAGGATTCGACGACTATTACGGATTGCCATATTCCAACGATATGGGACCGGCAGCCGACGGTGTCAAAAGCAATCTTGGCCGTCCGCTTCCGAAAAATCGGAAAGGAAAAGGTCAACCGCCACTCCCACTCTTGAGGAACGAAACGGTTCTTCAACGAGTGCTTCCGAAAGACCAGCAGGCCCTCGTCGAACGCTATACCGAAGAGGCGGTTTCTTTCATTCGTGATCATCATGAGGAACCGTTCTTCCTCTACATGCCACACTCGGCGGTTCACTTTCCGCTTTACCCCAGCGAACGGTTTCGGGGCAAGAGTGCTCATGGACTGTTTGGGGATTGGGTCGAAGAAGTCGATTGGAGTGTCGGGCAGGTTCTCGATGCGGTCCGCGAAATGGATTTGCAGGATAACACCTTGGTCATCTTCACCTCTGACAACGGCGGTCAAATAAGACATGGAGCAGTCAATAAACCACTTCGTGGCGGCAAAGGCAGCACCTGGGAAGGCGGAATTCGTGTGCCGACAATCGCTTGGTGGCCTGGCAAGATTCCCGCAAATACCGAGACGTTTGCCATCACCAGCATGATGGACATTCTCCCAACATTCACGAAACTCGCTGGCGGCGAACTGCCGCCGAACCGAAAGATCGACGGTCACAACATTCGCCCGATTCTTTTCGGCCAAGAAGACGCCGAAACACCCTACGAGGAATTCTACTACTTCCGCGGCTTGAACCTGCAAGCGGTTCGCAGCGGCCCTTGGAAGCTGATCCTGAAGTCGGGAGAACTCTACAACCTTGACGCAGACATCAGTGAATCAAACAACGTCGCGAAAGCCAATCCCTATGTCGTCAAACTGCTTCGAGACATTGCCGCCAAGACCAAAGATGATCTGGGCACGGAGGGCGTTGGCCCAGGTTGCCGTCCGCTCGGAAGAGTCAAAAACGCACGGCCGCTGATCAACTACGATGGCAAGGTGCGTCCGGGTTTTGAGCCAGACCAGTCGGAATAGTATCTGGCCCGCTGGTTGTTTCGCCCATGCGAGAAGGGGGATTCTGCCCCTATATTTCCCACACGACCCTGCAAAAATCGAAGTAGGCGATTTTTCAGGTCCGTGAATAGGAGATATGACATGGCCGAACAAGGATTTACGTTGACGAGTCCGGCATTTCAACCTGACGCCGTCATACCGGATGTGCACACATGCGACGGTGATGACAAGTCGCCGGAGTTGAATTGGATTCATCCGCCGGAAGGCACCAAGAGCTTTGTACTGATTATGGAAGACCCGGATGCACCGGATGGCACCTTCACCCATTGGGTGCTGTTCGATATTCCGGCCCAGCGGTCCACGATTCCCGAAGGGGCCAGTGGGATTGGGCAAGGAGCCAGGAACGATTTCCAACACGATCACTATGGGGGTCCCGCTCCACCTCCCAATCACGGTGATCACCGGTACTACTTCCGTCTGTACGCGTTAGATGGGGAATCGCTTGGACTCGAAGCCGGCGTGAAACGGGAAGAAGTCGAACAGGCCATGCAAGGGCACATCCTCGATGAGACAGAGCTGATGGGACGCTACCAACGCACAACCGGTTAAACAGCCGGCCTGCCTGACGCATCAAGGATCGCTTGTGTTTTGATTTCGGTTTGGGCAAGATGCACGCAGGTTCCTCGCCCCACTCACACCGAAGGATTTGCAATGAGCGATACACCCCGCCGCACGTTCTTGAAGCAAGCCGGACTTGCGACCGCTGTCTGGACTGGAGTTTCGAGTTCCGCTCGAGCGGCCGATTCGGAGCGGTTGCGGGTCGGGATGATTGGGCCTGGCGGGATGGGCAGTTACCATCTTCGTGTCTTGACGGCGAATCCCGAAGTTGAAGTGGCATGGGTTTGCGATGTCGATGAGCAGCGGCTCGCAAAAGCAGTCGAGCATGTCGAATCCGCCACCGAACAGCGACCGCAAACCACTGACGACATGCGGAAAGTGTTCGACGATGATTCCATCGATGCGGTCTTTATTGCCACTCCGGATCATTGGCACGCACCAGCGGCAATTCTAGCACTGGATGCTGGCAAGCATGTTTATGTCGAAAAGCCGTGCAGCCACAATATCCGCGAAGGCCGGTTGATGATCGAGGCGGCGAAGCGGAGTGGAAAGTTCCTGCAAGTCGGGACTCAAAGCCGCAGCACGGAAACGGTTCGACAAGGTGTCGAAAAGGTGTTGAACGGAGAAATCGGCGACGTCCTGGTAACGAAAGCGTGGAACAGCCAACGCCGTCGGAACATCGGTAAACGCACACCAACCGACGCTCCAAGCCACCTCAATTTCGACGCATGGACCGGACCAGCTCCCAAGATCCCGTATCAAACCAACATGCTGCCGAGTGTATGGCGATGGTGGCGTAACTTCGGTTGCGGAGATATCGGTAACGATGGAGTCCATGACATCGACGTGGCCCTTTGGGGTTTCGGTGTGAACACGCACCCCAGTCGCGTGACGTGCCTGGGAGGCAAATACTTTTTTGACGACGATCAAGAATTTCCCGATACCCAGTACGCCGTCTTCGAGTACCCACAAGCGGGTGAGCCCAAAGGTCGGCAGAAACAATTTATCTTCGAGCAACGGATTTGGTCTCCGTACCCGCAGGAGGGTTACGGAAACGGATGTGCGTGGTACGGAACCAAAGGCATGTTGGTCATGGGGCACACGCGGGGTTGGCGACTTTACGGTGAACGGGGCAAGCTCCTTGATCAACAAACCGGCGGGGTCGATCTACCAGCGCACCATCAGAACTTCTTCGATTGCGTCCGTGGGAAATCGTCGAAGCTCAACGCGGGTATCGAAGTCGGGCATCAGGCTGCAACCCTCGTACATCTAGCAAATATCGCAGCTCGTGTCGGAGCCGTTTTAGAGTTCGATCCGAAAACAGAAGAAATCACTAATCACTCAGAAGCCAACAGCTTCGTCAAACGGGCCTACCGCGACCATTGGGCAACCCCGAAAGATGCCTAGCGGACTTCGTTAGGTCAGCCGGACTCAGGGAGCATTGCGCGTCCACCTCGGGCACGCACAGATGCTTCCAATGTCCTGAACGAAAACGGACGTACTCACACTGGTTAGTTCAACAAATCGTTCGGATCCGTTTGGTCGATGGATTCGCTTAGTAACGCCAAGGCTCCAAGACCGTAAAAGGTGTACTCCACATCGGCTTGTTCATCCCAGCTTGCCCCCCGAAATCCACCAGGGGGGAATTCCAACCATTTTGTGAAGAACTGACGGGCCTGCCCGCGATCAATGAGACGTTCGCGACCAATCTCGCTCAGCGTCAATAGGCCGGTGAACGTCGACAATCCATCTGCAAACGGAATACGGGTGTTCGCTTGGAATCCGCCCTCGTCACTCCGCACGTCCCGCAAGTACGCCGCAACATCTTCGCAAATTTCTCGGTCTAGATAGTTGAGGATACTCAGCGTTGCGACGGCAGCCGCCGTGGGGTTGGTGCCGCTGCGTTTCATGGGAGCAATCTCCACAAAGCCACCGTCTCCGCGTTGTCGATCGAAGAGAAATTGCACCAAGGCATTCGGGCGTGGAAGTGGTTGCCCGATCAACTCGTACGCCAAAACGACCAAGAAAGACTGATAAGTACTTCCCGCCGCTCCCTCGCTGCTTTTCGCATAACCACCGTCATTGGTGCGGACACTCTCCAACCGCTCAGCAATCTGCTTTGGCCAATCAGCGGCGTCGCTCGCAAACACGTCCGGTCCACCAGCCAATTGCACCACCACCGCCGAACTGAGCCAACTCAGCAGGTCAACAATACTCAGCGTCTGCCAATCGTGCGACTGCAGGAAACTACCGATCTTCGACGCTTCTTCAGACCGCAAACCGCCGAGCATCGACAAGCATCGGACTGCGAAACTAGTGTAGTAGATGTCGGAATCGCCCTCGCGTCCCCGAAACCCACCATCAGGCATCTGATGGGCCAACACGAATTGCCGATGCCGTTCGCGACGGTCCGGTTGCCATTCGATCAGTCCCTCGGAAAGCCGGGTTGCCAGGCGGAGTAGATATGGTTCAGACGACATCAAGTACTCGGCAAGGTGACAGTGTTCAGGTCGTTTCGTAGGCCTCTCGGAGTCGGTGCGTGTTGATCGTAGCAGAGCGTTTGTATTGGGGAAAGCAGTCACCGAAGCCAAGTGACTCGCCTTTGCGTCCACAACTTCTACAATGAAGCAGACTGTCACTCCACTGGTTTGGGAAATGCTGGCCTTCGATGTTGAAATTTGCCTACCGAAACCTTCGAAATCGTTCCTTACGAACCGCCCTCTCCCTGTTGGGATTGACGGTCGCCATCGCTGGGATGATCGGCCTGTTCTCCGTCGCAGAGGGCCTGGACGAAACGGTTTCGACCACTTTCGGACGTGTCCCTGGCTTGGCCGCGATGCAACCGGGCGCGCCCATGCCGTTGTTCTCAACGCTTCCCGCCGCATGGGGGGAGGAAATTGAGAACGTGGACCGCGTTCGTGCCGTCGTTCCAGAAATCTGGCAACGAGTCAACGTGATCAATCAAAAGATGATCTTCAGTCCGCCGCGGCTTCTCTACGGCAGTGAGATTTCCAAGCGGTTGCAACTCGAATCGGATCTGTATCGTGAGTCCATCAAATCTGGTCGCTTTCTAACGCTTGAGGACGAAGGCACACGCAACTGCTTGATTAGTCAACCAATTGCGGAAGAATTCGAAGTTGAAGTTGGCGATTCTCTGCAAGTCAATAGTCACCGAGTGGACGTTGTAGGAATCTACAAATGCGACTCCCTGCTGCTCGACATCGCGATTTTGATGGACATCGATACGGTTCGGCAGATGACCCGATTCGATCCCGGCACGGTTTCGAGCTACTACATCGAACAAACCGAAGAGACGAACAAAGACGATTTGGTCAATGAGATTCGAGAGATTTTTCGCGACCGTGACTTGCCACCGTGGACGCCATCGGCACTTCAAAGTATGGCTGGTTCCGGAACAGATGGCTGGATCGATGCATTCACTCAGAAGCTCAACTTAGTCCTCAAGTGGTTTGCCCAAAGACAGTCTTCACCGACCCAAGTCGCTCGTGAGAACAACGGGACTAACAAAGTTGAACAATTGGAACAAAGCCCAGCCGAAGAACCAATTGCATCCGGAGACACAGACTTTGTAGTGCGTCCAGACATGCCAATTGAAGTCCGCACCGCCGAGAGTTGGGCGAAGCGTTTTGACCGACTGGCTGACGACCTCAATGTATTTCTCGGATTGCTGACGGCAATCGGTCTCTTCATTGCTGTCTTGAGCATCATCAATACGATGGTGATGAGCGTCAGCGAGCGGATTATCGAGTTTGGAATTCTAAAAGCAAACGGCTGGTCCAAACGTGATGTCCTGAAACTCATCACATGCGAGAGTGGCCTGATTGGCTTTGGTGGCGGATTGCTCGGATGTATCGTTGGGTGGGTGGGCGTGCAGTTGGTGAACTGGCAATGGCCAACCCGAGTGGAGTTGTACGCCAGTCCCGGACTCATAATCTTCGGCGTGACGTTCGCAACCTCATTGGGAGTACTCGGCGGGCTATACCCAGCGTTCTGGGCAATGCGAATGATGCCGATGGATGCCATTCGCCGTGGCTAGACCTTGATCACCACCAACAACAATAGACCTATCTAGCGTTCCGTTGCAGGTAGACCGAAAAACAGCCAAGCTGCTCGTTCTCAAGCTGATTGATCAACGCTTCACTTTGGACTTTGTACTGTCTCGGGTCACGATGCATTGCAATCGTCGCATGATGCCGAGCTAACTCGGCACGCTGAGCATCTGCGTAAAATTTCGCCATCAGAAAATGGTTCTCCGCTGTTGGAGAAAGTTTAACGAGACTCTTCCATGCTCTCTCGGCCGCCGGATTGTTACCAAGCTTTCGTTGAGTGAACCCGATTCCTCGATAGGCTGTCTCGCGAAACGCCTGGCTAGCAGCATAACTTAAACTATCATGGGAATTCGACAACCACTCTGCACCGGCCTGATAGTACTGCAGAGCTTCACGATAGTTGCCTTGATGCTCTGCGACCGTGGCGAGAAGCAACGTGGCTTCGACGTCATCCGCATTCTGATTGACAAGCGACTCCAAGATTTGGGTTGCTTGTTCTTGCCGTTCAAGAATTGCAAGATTCTTCGCGGCTTGCTTCTCGAATTCTGCATGTGGTTGCTGAGCAATCGTATTCAAAATCTGTTCAGTCTGCTCACTCACATTTGCAACCTCTTTCCCGAGCACATGGGCTAGACGACGAGCGGACTCTTTCTGCGGTCCAATCTTCGCCGTTGGATCGACCGCTGCTAACTGGCTGGCTAATTCTGATGACGCTTTTAACCGATATTGCCCAAGCAGTTCGCTAAGACGCTCATTATGTTCGGCGAACCGCGAGGCTAGATAGATCTCGGGTAGTACAAACAGTATCGCGACTAGCAATAGACTCGAAGCAGCCTGAGTGGCTACCGAATCACCTACGTCTTCTGGCCTTCGGGAATCGAACCAGGCTGACGCGATCGTTGCCGAAGCACTACCGACAAACAAAGTCCCGATATATCTCGCAATGATTGACGGCACGTAAGACCGCAACGGAAACAACCACTGTTGTGCGAACAACGCAGCGGCAAATGAGACCGCAAGAACGCCCCCCGCAAGGAATACCAGAGTCCGACGAATAGCCGATTTCCTGATGACATTCCTTAGCCCAACAGCAGCGGCGATACCAGCACACATAAAAACGAGGCAAACGTCAGCCCAGACAAAAGGCCAAGCCGCAACATCTGCGACCGTCGCCGCAGACCAAACTAGGATTCCCCAGCACAGACAAACAAGCAAGGATGTCAGAACAACCTTAACCATGTCTTCTCCAGCCGCTTTGCTACCCACTGACAACCTCCCGAATTTGGTATCTCGCATTGAGAAAACACACCGTCTGATTAACTAGCGAATCAATGGCATGCCGCGTTCAACTTTCAATCCATTTAGGCCGCCAGCGGTTCTTGCTGAAATCGAACTATACGCGGCGTCTTCGCCAAATCAATCCATCGTACGAATAGTGCAAAAACGCAACAACAACATTGAGAAAGAGCCAGAACTTTGCAAAGTGCGTTGAGACTAAATAACCCGCAATCCCCAAAACAAGGATATAGATACTGAGTATTAGTAACCATGCAGGAACCAGTCGACTCAACAGGTCTTTCTCTTTCGGCATCTTTCGACTTGAAACGGACCAGGACACAATCGCGAGATACTCAGTTGCGTGAAACAAAGCCGAAGCAGTTGCTAACATCAAGACGAAATCGGCACGCTGAAAGTGCACTGAGAGAATCATACCACTGTATAGACACCACACACTCAGCATGTATATCGAACGCCCTACGCCAGTAAGTTGCCAATTCCTGAAATCGTAAACTAGAAGGAGAGTGGGTATCAGAATCACGAACCAGTCAGTTGTTGCTAGCGTTTGCTCTAGCGACTCATACGGCCATGTCCAACCGGCCACTCTGAGCGCGGCGTAGATAACAAAGATGCGAGTCCCCCACTTCTCAACTGCTGCAAAGCCAGGTTTTGATTCAAGTGGAGTTTTTCCGGTGAGCCGACCATAGATTCGATACACACCGTGATGCTGAGCAGCAAAGTGCCATGCATTCCACAGATAGTCGATTGTTAACAAGCACGTCAGCGTGCCGGTTGATATTTGTACGAGAGAGCAAACACCAACTGCGGCCGTCAAGACTGCTAGGAAGACGAATCGACGACTAGCAAATCGATCTCGGTCACCGAAGACTAGAAGCAATGAAATCCATCGATGCGGGGTAGTGACAAAATAGACCTGCCAGAAGATCAAGCCGTCGCGTCCCTCAATGCCGGTCCAATTCTGAAGAAGAAACACCAAGGGCCATAGCACATTGCATACAAACAACAAATCGGCGGTCGGTGAGAACAACCATTGCCTGGCCGATGGTGTGCCGTTTTCAGTTCTCGGTATCGGCTGACTGGCCGTTACTTTCGTTGTCGCCACTGAACTTATCAATCCTAAAACTACTGTTGTTCCACTCGCGTGTGGTGAGCCCGCGTGCAAGGGGGCAGAGCTACGCTAGCACGGAATGTTAATAATTTATGTCTAGAGGATGAAATACGGTCACAGACGGTACTCTAATAAAAACGATGCTCTCTCAAGAAGCCACCGAAAGTTCATCGAACTTTCATCATCCAAGATATGGACTGTCGGTTATAGTTTGCTAGCATGCTGGCTCATCGCTCACAACGCTAACGCATCTTTGACGAGACAAACCATACAGACACTCCTGCCGCCACCCCGCCCTGCTGAACCTACCACTTGCCTGCTGAACCTACCACTTGCCTGCTGAACCTACCACTTGCCTGCTGAACCTACCACTTGCCTGCTGAACCTACCACTTGACACATTAATTCGCCAGAGTCGCCCGCGCTGATTCTATGTAATTCGCGGACGGGACATTGCTACTTTTTCTCTCCTTACACACTGAGGACACGCTACCGATGCGTACACTTCCATGGAACCGTACACGCTCAACCAGTCAGCCCCCATCAGCTCGACAGGGTTTCACCTTGATCGAACTCCTAGTTGTGATCGCAATTATTGCAATTCTGATTGCACTGCTCTTGCCAGCGGTTCAACAAGCTCGGGAAGCCGCCCGCAGAACCCAATGTCGGAACAATCTGAAGCAGTTTGGTTTGGCATTGCATAATTATCATGGTACCTACGGCATGTTTCCGCCAGGTGGTGTGATCGGCGCATGTGCGGGGAATCCCCCGACGATCATCACCGGGGCCCAAGAGTGCGGCAATTTCAATGGTCAGTCACTCGGCGGAAACTGGGCACTCTATGTTCTTCCTTACATGGAGCAAGGAAACTTGTGGGAGAAGGCAAGACCAATTCTGGCAGGAGGCGACCCGCTAGACAATATGAATAATGTGTTCGGCCACTATGCACCCCCAGGATACCTATGTCCAAGTCATTCGGAAGGTGGCGGGAACGCTTCCGTTTACTTCCGCTCATTAGAGCACATGTCCCGCGGTAACTATGCTGCGAATTATGGTTCGGGTGACTTGTTGGCCTCCTACAACTCATCGACGGGGGGAGCATTTGCAATCAATCGAAGCTACCGTTTCCGTGACTTCAGAGACGGCACGAGCAATACCGCTGCCCTCAGTGAGGTTCGCTTCCGAGACGACGACAACAGCGATAGCCGAGGCACATGGGTGTACTCCGGTATGGGTGGCTCAGCATTCAGCACCGGTCGAGCACCGAATTCGGATACCCCAGACATCATCCCGTCGTGCCGCAACGTCGCTATCCTCCCATGTACAGAAGCAAACGACGGAACTCAAATTGCCGCCGCACGCAGTGAACATACAGGAGGTGTCCACACGCTGATGGCAGACGGTGGTGTTACATTCGTTTCTGAGTCGATCGACGCGGCTGTTTGGGCGGGTGTCGGTACTCGTTCCGGAAACGAAGTCCTCCAAGACTTCTAACCGATGTCGAAGGGGCCAGAAGTGCTGAGATCCGAGTCGCTCATGTCAACAAACCGACCTGAAGTTTGGACAGATTGCGGCGGAAGGGGAAGCACAGTCGATCACCACGGAATCAAGCAATCGACGATTGGCCGGTGTCTCCGTTGGACGCTGGCCATTACGTTAATGACTGGCGCACCACCATTGTTTTGAAACACCAGACCGACCTTTACTCAATAGAAACGCAGTGTTTCTGATTCTGCGAGCAACTCCATGCCAAACATTTTTCGATTTGGAATCTTTTTTATTGTCTGTATGTGCACAGTTGGATGCGGTGGCAACGATGTACCTTCATCGTCGGTTCCAATCACGGGGATTGTTCGCCTAAACCGGCAGCCGTTGCCATCGGGAATGATACATTTTTGGTCAAACGGTGAAGTCATCGCGACAGGGACCATCGACGGCGGTGAGATTCTCAAGGTCCACCCGAAAGATGACGCGAATGGACTGGGACCGGGGCGATATCAAATTACGGTCGGTCCGTCCGTCTCTAAGAAAGAAGACGACGCAATCGCACCGCCGACGACTACGACACCATCAACTATCGCTATCCCTCAAAAGTTCCAGTCGGTCACCACGTCAGGACTAGCGATCGAGATCAAAGCCGAAGCGACACTTATTCAAGTGAACATGCAGGGAGCGTAATGCAGGCATGGAAAGTCGGCAATAACAGACAGCGAAACACTATGAACATGGGTTAATTTACGCCCCAGCGTGGAAGACTCGCACATCACTTTCGACGCACGATCAAGTGGCAGTTTGGAGCGGCGATATCTTGAAATTCACATGAGGTTCACAAAGCCTTCACAATTCTCGATATCGTGACGTCCGTTAGCACACTCAGTAGAAC